>NZ_JAIJZO010000004.1:0-134689 GCF_019754115.1 Streptococcus sp. 2018110
TGGGAGAGAGGTTCAAATGAAAATCATAATCGATTAATTCGGAGATGGTTACCTAAAGGAACCAAGAAAACGACTCCGAAAGAAGTCGCTTTTATCGAAAATTGGATTAACAACTACCCTAAAAAATACTTGGACTACAAGTCGCCAAGTGAATTTCTTTTGGGTGGCTAACTTCAACTTGAAATTTGGGAAATCGAAAGATTTCGCTGTGTTCCCAACTATTCCGAACAGAACATACAATCTTGGAACGAACTATATTTATTGATTACCTCTATTGAGCATAACGGTATCTACAAAACGCTATCCTCTCGATATTTCGTTCAAAAAATCCCTTTGTTTATAAATCATTTAAAGAAATGGCAGATTTCCTACTTAGTTGATGATTTAGAATCTCTCCTGCCAGTCCTACAACAAGGAGAAGAAATCGGATGGTCTAAACAAAACCTTAAAAAGTTCCTTTTACTGTATCAGCAGCAGTTACTTCGAGTTGATGATGCCTTTTTACAACAGTCAACACTCATCCAATGGCACCTTTATCAGGAATATCAAAGTTTTGAAGACGCTTTTAAGATATAATATAACACCATCCCAACTTAACTTCTGGGATGGTGTTATTTGTAAACAATACTTATTTACCGTCTGTTGCTTTCCTCCGACGACTAGCAGTTGCTAGGCCGATAAGTCCAAGAAGAGTGAATCCAAGACCATCTACTGCGCCTGTATTTGGCAATTCTTTCTTCTGAGATGCTGCTTGCTTGGAATTTGACTGCTCACTGCTTGGTTTTGATACAAGGGATAAAGGCGTGACAGAGGGACCATAGTTTGGTGTCAGGTATCCCTTAAAGGCGGCACGTGGTTCTGCTTGGACACTTTTTCCCTTAGCGGTAATCAAAGGTAACTGCCCTACTGGTAAGGGCTCCGCTTTGACGCTATCTCCTTTTGCTGTC
Source organism: Streptococcus sp. 2018110 (assembly GCF_019754115.1). Classification (NCBI taxonomy): domain Bacteria; kingdom Bacillati; phylum Bacillota; class Bacilli; order Lactobacillales; family Streptococcaceae; genus Streptococcus; species Streptococcus sp. 2018110. Next base: position 948 of record NZ_JAIJZO010000004.1, read on the forward strand.
ACTAGTGGTGGCAGAGGAACTAACGCTTCACGCGCAGCTTTTACCTCTGCTAAATAACCATCTACAAATGCCTGGTTATTTTTACTGAGTTTCCAGTCAATCTTATCCAAAACCTCTTTTAAGTTTGCTACGCTATCTGGACTATAATCACTCAAATCAGCAGGAAGCTTGCTAATTTCTTCGTGCAAATCAACATAATCAGCTAAAAAGTAAGTTGGATTCGCCATTACAAACTCGTACATGAGGCGATGAACAGAATCATAACTGTATTCTTTGCTTGGATCATCTGCCCAGACAGCAACCATGCTACCAATTACCGGTATCTCTGAGTTTTCATTTTTGTGAACAACTTCCAGTGGTGTTGATTCAATTCCACGCAGACCTTGATCAAGATTATACCATCCCCAACCTTCTGCTTCACGTCCAATAACATAGTACCAAGCATCATTGGTATTTAAAATCTTATGGCCTTTGTCAGCAAGAAACTTAGATGAGGCAACATCATATCCTCCCCAGCCACCAGTCCAGAAAGAAATAATAATATCCTTGTCAAAAGTACCTGAACTAGTATCGTGGTTATAATAGATACCGTCATTGAAAGCCATTGGCTCTAAACCATGCTTCTTGACGATAGCTGCTAAATCATTGGCATATTGAATAAATTTACCATAGTCTCCCTGAGATTGAAGGATGCGCCAGCCCGACGCATTTGTAGCATCATTTGCATATTCGTCCAGACCGATATTGAAAATTTTGGCCTTATCTGAAAAATATCCAGCATATTTATCAATTAGTGCTTTGGTAAAAGCAATCGCTTCTTTGTTATTTAAGTCAACTGTTCGCGCAGAAGTTTTACCGTTGTAAGTAAATTTAGGAGATGGGATACCAAGCTCTTCCATGGCTTCTAAAATAGCATCCATGTGTCCCGGGCTATTTACAGCTGGAATCAAACGAACGTTACTTGCCTTAGCATAAGCAATCAGTTCGTCCATCTCTGCCTGGGTAAGATGATTTCCGTTTGGATCATTGTAATAATGATTATTTCCATTAATAAGAGCCTGCTTCACCGCATCGCTGGTATAGGTCTTATCACCAACCGTCAATTCCATATCATCCAATAGGAATCGCATGCCATCATTACCCACCAATAGGTGCAAATCTGTATAACCATAATAAGAAGCCAAATCAACAATCTCTTTTAATTGGTCAACTGAGAAATATTTACGGCCAGCATCTAGAGAGAAAACTTTGGATAAACTTAATTTACGTTCGTCAACAATCGGTTTTTCTGGCTCTGCACTCGGGTCTGCAGCTACAAAGGTAACTTTTGCCAGTTGCACATCACTAGCAACCGCTGCTTTTTCAGCTCCGCTTTCCAATTTATAGGATATACCTGATAATTCTGGAAAGACAATCTTGATATACTTGGTTCCTCTTCGGATGTCTCTAATATCAAATGTCGTACGTGCATAGGCTGGTGTCGCCTCTACAAAGTTATCAACTACGCTTGTTGTTTCCTTATTCCAAGTTTTCCCATCAACAGATGAATAGACGGTAAAATCAATTGCCCCTTCAGCTGCTCCAACCAAGTGTTTACGAATAGATTTTCCTTCCTTGGCCCATGCCTTATCATTGTATATTGCATAATCTTCCAAGGTTTTATAATAGGTTGTAAGATGGAGTGCTTTTGGATCATTCACCTTATAAATGAGTGCATTCTCACCTTGACCATCTGCATATAGACGACTTGTTTCGTAACGTGGTTGCCCTCCATAATAAAAGTTATTTTTATTTTCATACGCAGCCTGACCGTGTGAAACTGATACTAATTGACCACGTTTCTCACTTGGTTTAATTGTATAGTCACTAGCAGTTGCATCGTCTAGATTATCAAAGTAAACCTTATCTTGTCCTGCTTTTTGGTAAACGCGTACCCAGTCAATCAGGTATTCACTATCTTGCTTGGTCATATTTTTGCTGTAGTCAACGTCACCAACCCAGCCATCACCAACTTGGGTTTCCAGTATTGGGAACATAGGGCGGGTATGCATACCATCCCTATCCTTACCACGCATGGTTTGGAAAACAAATTTTCCATCAATATACCATTTGATAACATCTGGAGTCCACTCTACTTCATAGACATGGAATTCCTGACTCCAGGCCTCATAATTCTTAATCGGTACACCGTGAGATTCCTTATTTTTAGCTAGAATGCCAAAATGATTGGTTGTCCATGCCTCCCATGGATTTTGCCCTAGATATTCCAAAACATCAATCTCATCGTGACCAGTCTCATCCTGTGCCAACATCCAAATAGCCGGCCAGATTCCCTTAGAGTCATTTACCTTGGCGCGAACAGCCATCCGACCAAATTGGAAAGAATATTTATCCTTAGATTCTAGACGGCCAGATGACCAGGTTACTTTTTCTGGCAATTTCGTATCATTATAGCGGTCCAAACCAACTGCTTTTATCAGCTCATCTGTCGTATTATGATTGGTAGTGCGAATAGATAAATAGCTCTTGTCTCCTTCTTTTTTAATAGAAACAGCTTTCCGATTGTAGATAGCTGCGTGATTCCACATGCCATCAATAATCTGCCACTTGCTTTCGTCAATCTTATCTCCGTCAAATTCATCAGACCAGACTAAGGTATCGTAATCAGATTTTGGCGGAAGGTATTCAGGTGCGGCTTCATCATATGATTTTCCATGTCCCATAATTTGGATTTCTGAATAACGGAGTGCTTCTCCGTCAGCAGATTCCCCTGTAAATCGAACGTATCTTGCTTTAGAGCCTTTTGGAACCGCGATCGTCAAAATCTCCCCTTCATTCACAGAAAGATTGCTTGCTTGATAAACTGTTTTATAGGTGTTCCCTGCATTGTAATCATCATCTAAATCTACACGAAAATGAGAATAGGTCCCTGGAGCTAATTGAACCTTGATTTCCTCGATAGTGTAGACATTTTTAAATTCATACTGGAGATAGGCTCCCATGCCTTTTGATTCCTGAGTAGTATAATTCTCATCAAATTTGCCATCATTAATGGCTTCTGGATTGGTGGGAGCTTTTCCATAAAAATATGGCTTCTTCAATTCGGCAAGATTGACCAGCTCGGTCTGTGGTTTTTCGTTTGTACTTTCGTCTGCTTCAACCTGCGCCAAGACTTCTATCTCGTTGAAGAGAACGCCATTACTATATCCCTTCCAGGAACTGTTTGTATTTTGGATATAATGCCCCCGTCCCCAAATACGCATATAACGTGCATCAAACGGTGACAGGAGTTGAATAACTTGTGGTTTCCCCTTGTTTGTTACTGTCTCTTCTACATCTGCCTGTTCGAAGATGACCCTCGTAGTTTCAGGAGAAAAGTCTGCGCTAGTAGACAACTCGACCTTAACATCTTTAAATGTAGATATTGCATTTTCATAGGTATTACGGTAAATATTTACAGCATGGACAGGAACTTCCTTTTCAAAGTCATACTGAACATAGACATGATCCCACTGAGAATAGCCATTATCAGCACCTCCCGTTTCTTCACCTGCAATAATTTTTGTATTGTTGCTGGCATCATCTGAACTACCGTAAGCCACACCATCCGTTGCTTTCTCTGGATTTTTTATGGCAACCGAAGGAATGGTCGTCAATTCTGAAGCCATCAAGTGCTGACTGTTGGTAGTCGGCTCTTTTCCTTCTATCACATTTTTCTCAACTACCTTTGGTTCCTCCTGTTTTTCTTCTGGAGTTGAAGCTTCTATTTCAGTTGATGGAGTAGCTTCCACAAGTGGTTTTGCTTCAATAGTAGGGGGAACATCATTGTTGATTGCTACTGATTCTCCCGAAGACACTTCCTCTGCTGCAACGGTCTGTCCTGCCCATACCAAAAAACTGGTACAGATAAGAAGCTGACCAAGGATGACTTTTTTCGTAAACTTACTTGTTTCTTTTTTCATTGTTTCCTCCTATAAAATCTGCAAGTTTATCCTACCTATAGCCAAAATAAAGCAGTTTGTAAACCTATTTAGTCTCGTATAAGACTAAAATTCAGTTTACTGGTTGATGTGCGATCGCATTTCTGTCACAAATATAACATGTAAGCGTTTTATTGTAGAATAGTCTAACTTGACTTATTCTATATGCAGATGGGGTCTATTTCTAAAACAGCATATAATAAGTCACACTTTCATATATTTTTGTAGACTTCTTGTAAACAGTGACACATTTCTATCTCATCTTTTTAATGATATTCTTCATAAGAAAAGCCCTTAGATATTTCACTAAGTGCTTTTAAACTGTAATTTAATAGTCAATGCTGACAATGGCTATTCCGCAGCTAGGCGATAGACTGCCTCAGCATAAATATCCATTGTTTTATATAAGTCTGCTAATGGCATCCGTTCATTTTCCTGATGCTCTGTTTGTTCTGTATCTGGGAAACATGCACCAAAGGCCACACAGTTTGGCATAGTACGAGCAAAGGTAGCCCCACCTGACGAGATTGGCTCGCTTGTCAAATCTCCTGTCTTATCTTGATAAACAGACATGAGCGTAGATACCAGCTGGCTGTCTAATGGCACATACAAGGAAGCAAGGTAATCGTACTCTTCGTAGGTCAAGCCACATGATTGCGCTTTGGCTTGTAAAGTAGAAACTAGGGCTTCTTTATCCGCAGTGACAGGAATACGAATGTCCAAGCGAATTTCTGATTTTTTTGCGCTAATGGTTAGACCTGCAATATTGAAACTGAGTGTCCCTGATGGTTCATCAGTCACATCACCAAAAAGCTTAAATCCTGTGGCATCTTCACCAACTGCATTGACGATAAAATCCAAGGCTGGATGGCTTTCGAAATGTTCCAAGGCCTTTGCCAAACGAACGATGGCATTTACCCCCTCGGCAGCATCCTTGGCGTGCCGCGAAATACCAAGAACCGTTACTTGATCATCTTTTGTTTCATAATCAAAGCCTAATTGATCTAATTCCGCAATAACTCCCGCTAATAAATGACCAGAATAGCTTGCCTTGGCAGGTACTACGTTATAGGCAGCTCCCGCTTCGATACTCAGACAAGGGTGCCCTGGACCATGCAATTTGGCCTGTAGCAATCCTTTTTCAGCATAAGTCAAAGGGAAGGAAGAATCTGGTGCAAAGCCCATAGTTGCCACTTCTTCCAACTGATTGTAGCGGTTCATACACCGCCATAAGGTCTCTTCATCTGTTCCAAAAATGAAACGAATCCGTTTGTTAAATTGGACTCCCGCATCAAGAAGTGCTTTTACTGCAAATAAGGCCGCCATCGAAGGACCTTTATCATCCTGAACCCCGCGTCCAATAATATAATCTCCCTCTACCACAGCCTCAAAAGGCGGCGTCTGCCATTGACTAAGATCACCAGCAGGTACCACATCTAAGTGGCAAAGGATTGCTAATAATTCTTCGCCCTGCCCAACTTCAGCATAGCCATAATAGCCAGCAGGGTCTAAATAAGTTTTAAAACCCATTTTTTCCGTCAAAGCCAACGTGTGCTCCAGAACATCCTGAATCGCTTGACCAAATGGCGTACCTGCCTGATGTTCTTGCAAAACAGAAGGAAAAGCAACCAGTTCTTGGATGGCTTGAATACATGCCTCCTGATGCGATGACTGAATAAAACTTGTTCTCATTGTGTCCCCTTTCAACATAATAAGATATGATATATTTTATAGCACTATTCTATCATAAAAGGAAAAACTGAGCCAAATTTTATCTGTATTCGTGATAAAATCTGACCCAGAATTTCGATTAGAAGAATGTCGCAATGACCAAAATAGCTATGGAGGCAATCATGATGCCTACGATTAACTTACCTACAAATTTATACCAAGTACCAATTTCAACACGACCAAGTGCCAAGGCTCCCATTACAATACCTGATGTTGGAGCTACCAAGTTCAAGAGACCTGATGCTGCTTGGAAAGCTGTGATAACCAAGCTCGCTGGTACATTTACAAACTCACCAAGAGGTGCCATGATACCCATAGAAGCTCCTGCAAGACCTGATGAAGATGGAATCAAGAAGGACATTGGTAGGTAGAAGAGATAGGTCAAAATGATGAATACTTGTGAAGACAAACCTTGCAATCCTTCTTCGCCCATGTGGAGAATAGTGGCAGTAATCATACCATCGTTCATGATGACTTGAATACCACGCGCGATAGCACAAATCAAAGCTACGCTGAAAATATCAGCCGCACCGAACATGAAGGATTTTACCAAACGTTCTTCACTCATACCATAAACTAAACCAACTACAATCCCTGCGATACCAAAGAGCATTGCTCCTTCTGGGAAGTACCAAGTACCAAGAGCAGCTGTTGAAGAACCAATCACTTGACCGATGAATGGAAGACCAATCAACCACTCATTAAATTGTGTAAAGATAGTCACACCCAAATCTTCCCATGGAATAAAGCTACAAATCATGAGAACAAATGTTAGTACAAATACCCAGAGAACACGTTTTTGAGCTGGTGATAATTCTGCATTCACTTCTTGAGTTGCTGCGACATTAAAGTGTTGCATATCTGCTTCACGCTGTTTGTAAACCAAGGACTTAGTCGGATCGTTTTTCACTTTCTCAGCATAGTTGGCTACAAAGAGAACCCCCATCAAGAGAATAACAACGAAGAAGACCAAGCGCCAAATCATACCATCCGCAACACTTACACCTGCTGCATCAGAGGCTACAACCGTTGCAAATGGGTTTACAGTAGAAGCCAAACAGCCGATTTGAGACCCTAGCAAGATGATGGCTACACCAGTAATACTATCAAAACCAACTGCCATCATAACAGGAACAAGGAGTGGGAAGAAAGCCATTGTTTCTTCACCCATACCATAGGTTGAGCCACCCAAGGCAAACAAAGGCATGAGAATGTAAATCAACATTTTTTCACGACCTTTGAAGCGTTTTACAATAGAAGCAATCCCTACATCAAGTGCACCTGTTTCGTTAACTACACCAAGAAAGGCGCCAACCATGATGATGAAGAATGCTACGTTAATCGCTGCTTCAGTCGCACCATGACCAAGCATGGCACGAACTGGAGCCATAAAAACATCGTAAATCCCTTGTGGATTTTGAGCAACCTTCTCATAGGTACCAGCCACCAAACGTCCGGCTTCATCAACCTGATACTGACCAGCTGGAATAATCCATGTCATCACTGCCATAAAGGCAATAATGAGCATCAATATTGTATAAGACGAAGGCAATTTAAAGCCTTTTTTCACTTTTTCGCTCATCGCAAAAACCTCCTATAATATTTTAAAAGTTTATCCCCTATTTAAGGGAAATTGTATCCGTAATAACCGTATCAAATATCCACCTATCTTCAAGAGATGTCTATCTCCTTCAGTCTATTATCTGAAATCATTGCTTATAGATAGATACTTGATAGGAAATGGATGAGAGGGGAGGGAGCTTAGAAGCCCAGACCTTCATGTTTCGATTAAAGGGAACCCTTGTAGGACTATCAACACTTCCACTCCCCTAACTCCATCAATAAATAACCCGTCTAGTTTAAAAACTATATTTTCATGCAGAGTACATCAACAAATAGAAGCCTCAACGATACATACAGCTACTTAGCCTTTGACAATGATAGTGCCACTATCGGATTCAATCAAAGCGCCTAAGTTTTCTAATGAGGTAATGACTGCTTTTGATTGCGGCTTATTGTTTACAAAAGCAATAGCTGCTTCAACTTTCGGTAGCATGGATCCTGGTGCGAATTGATTTTGTTTGATATATTCTTCCAATTCAGCCACAGTAACGGTTTCTAATTTTTCTTGGTCTGGTTTGTTGTAGTTAACAAAGACATAGTCTACACCTGTCAAGACGATAAACAAGTCTGCATCAACCAATTCTGCCAAACATTGGGAAGCAAAGTCTTTATCAATAACTGCTTCCACACCAGTAAGAGTACCGTCTGCTTCTTGGACAACTGGAATACCTCCGCCTCCAGCAGCTACGACTACCTCACCTGCATTGAGAAGGGTACGAATGGTGCCAATTTCTTTGATTCCTACAGGTTTTGGCGAAGCAACGACTTTGCGCCAGCCACGACCGGCATCTTCTTTGAAGGTTGCACCAGTCTTTTCTGCTTCTGCTTTCGCTTCTTCTTCTGTATAGAATGGTCCAATCGGCTTGGTCAAATTTTCGAAAGCTGGATCATTCTTATCCACGATAACTTGGGTAACGACGGAAGCTACATCTTTTTCAATGCCTTCCTTGATCAATTCATTTTCCAAGGCATTTTGCAACCAGAAACCAATCGAACCTTCTGTCATGGCGACCAAACTGTCTAGTGGAAAAGCTGGGTTCTTTTCCGAATCAGCAGCAAGGTTTTGAAGAAGTAAGTTTCCAACTTGAGGACCATTACCATGCGTGATAATAAGGTCATCCCCATTTTTTATCAATTTTACAAGGTGCTTGGCTGTTTGTACCAAGGCCTCTTTTTGTGCTTTAGCCGATGGGTCGGACGATAAAATGGCATTGCCACCCAAGGCTACTACAATTTTACGATTTGCCATATCTCTTGCTTTTTCCTCACTTTCGCGAAATAGTAATCGCTTACACATCTATCCTCAAAATAAGGGGGCTGGGTGCCAGCCCCCGGAGGTTGCGATGCGTTATTAGATAGTTAATTATTACACACGTGGAACAAATGGATCCCCTAAAGTAGCCGCCATCACCGCTTTAATTGTGTGCATACGGTTTTCAGCTTGGTCGAAGTGACGAGCATACTTGCTACGGAATACTTCGTCTGTTACTTCCATTTCTTCTACGCCAAATTTTTCAGCGACATCTTTACCATAAACAGTGTTTGTATCATGGAAGGCAGGCAAGCAGTGCAAGAAGATGAGATTTTCATTTTCTGCTTTTTTCACCAATTCCATATTCACTTGGTATGGTTTCAAGAGGGCAACACGTTCAGCAAATTTATCTTCCTCACCCATTGATACCCAAACGTCTGTATAGAGAACATCTGCGCCTTTGACTGCTTCGTCAGCATTGTCAGTAATGAGAACACGTGCTCCACTTTCTTTCGCAAAACCTTCAGCCAAGGCAACTACTTCTTCTTCTGGGAAGAGTTCTTTTGGAGAGAAGATATGGACATTGACACCAAGGATAGCGCCCGTTACCAAAAGTGAGTTAGCAACGTTGTTACGGCCATCACCACAGTAAACCAAAGTCAATCCTTCCAACTTGCCAAAGTTTTCTTTGACAGTCAAGTAGTCAGCCAACATTTGAGTTGGGTGCCATGCATCTGTCAAACCATTCCATACTGGCACACCAGAGAATTCTGCCAATTCTTCCACCATTTTTTGACTGAAACCACGGAATTCAATACCGTCGAACATGCGTCCCAAAACTTTAGCAGTATCTTCTGTAGATTCTTTCTTACCAAGTTGGATGTCATTTGCACCAAGATATTCTGGATGGGCACCAAGGTCAATAGATGCTACTGTGAAGGCAGCGCGAGTACGTGTTGATGTTTTTTCAAACAAGAGAGCAATATTTTTACCTTCCAAATAACGGTGTGGAATATTGCGTTTTTTCAAATCTTTCAAATGAGCTGAGAAATCAATCAACCATTCCAATTCTGCGCGTGTGAAATCTTTCTCTGCAAGGAAATGTCTGCCTTTAAATACGTTTGTCATTGTCTCTTCTCCTAATGTTTAAATAAATTTTGTCAATGTCTGGCACCATTCTCCATCTTCTTGATAAACTTCAGAAGTTGCTTGGTAGCCGACTGACTCATAAAAAGTCTTTGCAGTTAACTCCGAATGTATATCCAACTGATGAAAGCCTGTTTCACGTGCATAAGCTTCCAAAGAGCTGATAATCATTTTTCCATAGCCTTTTCCACGAAAATTCGGTAGAGTGGCTATTCGGGTTAGACGAGCTTGACCAGGACCGACAGGAAGAAAACGTCCCGTTGAAACAGGCTCCTCACCAATAAAGAGATTGGCGTAAACTCTTCCTTCAGTATCATTCTGGTCAAATTCATCTTCCTTTGCAATGCCACGCTCAAGAACAAATACCTTATAGCGGACATAGATAGAGGCTGCGCGTTGCCATTCTTCCGAACCGATAGATGTTCGTTCTATACTTGGCATTAGATGTCTTCCCGTTCAAACGGCATTGACATACAACGAGGTCCACCACGACCGCGAACCAATTCGCTTCCGCCAATCTTAATCAAACGAAGCCCTTTGGACTCGAGGATTGCATTGGTAATCGTATTGCGTTTGTAAACAACTACCACACCTGGTGCAATGGTCAATGTATTTGAACCATCATTCCATTGCTCACGACCAGCAGCAACCATATCACCGCCACCACAACGGATCAATTCTACTTTTTCAAGACCAAGGTTCGCAGCCAAAAGTTCTGCCAAGTCACCATGTTCTTCTTCAATATGAAGCGTATCATTTTCATAGGTTACAGAGAAGACGCGAAGGTCACCTTCAATTTCTGGGTGAATAGTAAACTTATCATAGTCAACCATGGTAAATACCGTATCCAAATGCATGAATTTACGGTTGTTAGCAAATTCGAATGCCAATACTTTCTTGAAGCCAACATGCTGTTCAAAGATATTTACCAATAGTTTTTCAATTGATGCAGCATCGGTACGTTGTGAAATACCTACTGCCAAAACATCTTTTGAAAGAACCAATTCGTCCCCACCCTCGATACGAGTAGTTTCTTCACGATTGTAAACCAATGGAACTTTTCCACCATATTCTGGGTGATGAGTGAAGATATATTTACCATACAAGGTTTCACGGTTCCGTGTTTCTGAATACATGTGGTTAAGAGAAACAGCATTACCAATCGTAGCAAATGGATCCCGTGTGAAGTAAAGGTTTGGCATTGGGTCTATTGCAAATGGGTAAGAGGATTCAACCAAATCTGTCAAACCTTTTTCTTCAGCAGGGATTTCTGGCAATTCTGCCTTTTGAACACCGGCCATCGTTTTCTCAACCAGTTCTTGATTATCTTCAATAGACAACAACAACTTGCGAATTGCCTTCTTAGTCGCCCGACCACGAATGTTAGCTTCTTCGAGATATTCATCAATAAATTGTTCACGAATTTCAGGTGTAACAAGTGACTCAGCAGCTAATTTTTCCAAGTAGAGCACTTCTACCCCCTCATCACGAAGAGCTTGAGCAAAAGCATCATGCTCTTTCTGTGCATCTTCTAAGAATGGAATATCATCGAAAAGTAGGCGTTCTAGGTAGTCAGGCATCAGGTTTTCAATTTCCTTACCTGGTCTGTGTAACATAACTTTTTTCAGCTTACCAATTTCTGAAAAAACATGAATTGGATGGTTTGACATGATCTGTCCTCCTTGTAGATTTATACATGATAGGAAACGAGGAGGACCGTACGCTTTCCTGCCTCTCATTTCCTCTTTACATCCATAGTTTAACAGAGCAAAAAAACAAAAACTTGAAAACGTTCACATTCATTTTGAGAAATTCTTCACATTTTTAACCTTATTTATAAATAATTATCGATTATATCGCCTATATTCTGCATAATTCTTTCCGTTATATCATTATATGAATTTTTATTTTTTATAAAAAAACAGAAACTTCAATGAGTTTCTGTCAAATTTTCTAAGAAATAATGAATATCTAAATAAGTTAACTGTTTATGGCTATAAGCAATTTTACCATCCTGTTTCAGTTGCTTCAAAACATGGCTAACCGTTTCCCGTGTCGTAGCTGCTAAACGCGAAATCTCCTGAATATGAATTTCAAATGGCAAGGTAGCAAACTGATCGCGCTGGCACATATCCCAATAAAGAAGAGCCAAGGCTTGAACGACTCGATCTGATGCCTTGGAACGCATCGCATTTCGCAAGCGCAACTCTTGAAAACGAAGTACCTTGGATAATTTTTGACAGATATAAGCCATTTGACTAGGATTTATCTTCGACAGGGTTTCAAATAAGACCATCGGCACAATAAAATACTCTAGGTCCGTTATGGCAATGGCAGTATAATGATAAGGTTTGTCCTGAAACATATCTCCAAAAGGAAAGGCACCGCCCTGCCGAATATAGTCTAAATACGTAAAACTATCCGTCTCATCATATTGCTCAATCCGAGCATAGCCCTTATACAATACAAATAGATAATCTCTAGGATCCTCTGCGTAAAAAAAGATTTGTCCCTTAGGAATCTTTCGAAAACGAATATGCTTAGCTAATTGATCAAAGCTATCACGTGTCAAACGTTCAAAAGTTGGATGTCCCCTTAGATAATCATATTGTTCGTTGCTTATCATCAAAACTCCTTTCTAGCTAAAGTATCCTTCTATCTATTTTAACATATATTAACGTTCTATGCTAATCATTACTGAAAAATTCATAAAACAGGATCATTCCTATGAAGAGGAATACTATTACAGCTAATACAAAAAAACTGGTCCTCTCGAACCAGTCTTAGTATCGTCGAATGAATTAACTTTCAGACAAGGAACTGAGGTGCAAGCAATACTAGAATACGGCAAGCCGAAAGTGACAATGTATCAAAGTTAATTCAAAAGACTATAGCATTCTATGTATACCTATCTATTCAGTCAATTCATCCGCAATCTTATTGATTTTCCGCAAACGATGGTTGACACCACTTTTAGTGATCGGTACCGTTAGACTATCCGCCAATTGCTGAATGGAATAATCTGGATGCTGAATTCGCAACTGGGCAATCTCCTGCAAGTCACCTGACAACTGATCTAGACCGATAGTATCCATAATTTTGATAATATTATTAATTGTTTTCATACTAGCATTGACCGTCTTTGCAATATTAGCAGCTTCCGCATTGGTAGCTCGATTTAGATCATTTCGAGCCTCACGAAGCAATTTAACATTCTCAAATTCTGTCTTTGCCTCTTCTGCTCCAATCACCAAAAGAAAATCCATAATGTCCTCTGCACGTTGCAGATAGGTAATGGTTCCCTTACTTCGCTCAATGACTTTGGCATCCAAAAGAAATTTCTGCATCAGATTGGCCAGGTCATTGGCATGGTCACTATAGACAGAAGCTATTTCAAGCTGGTATTTTCCTTTTTCAGGATCCTTAACAGAGCCTGCCGCTAAAAATGCTCCACGAAGATAGGCTTGACTCCATGAATCATTTTCCAAAACCAAGGGAGAAATTCCCGTCTCTAATCCAAAGAAACTATCAGCCAAATGCAAATCGTTCAACATCTCATTCACGCCGTCTTCTATCAAAACTGCATACACACGATTCTTTTTGAGATTAGGTTTTTGATGATGGCGAATCTCAGCCTTAATCTGGTAGAAATGAAGTAACAGTTCATAAATGTGACGGGCAATCTTTGCATTTTCCGTACTGATAGAAAGTGTCAAACCTGATGAAGCTAAGCCCAAACTACCTGATAATTTGATAATAGCAGATAGCTCGCTCTTATTTTGGCTAGACTGAAGCAGCAATTCTTCCTTTACTTGTACTGTAAAACTCATGACCGCACCTGCAAAATCTTGAGCAACTCTTCTACCACCAAGTCACCATCATGGAAAGCTCCGCCATTTTCCAAACGAAGAAAATTCGAAGAAATCACACGATTAGCCTGTTTTTGCAAACCTGCAAAATCGTGTTTTACCTGTACCAAGTATTCATCAAACTGATTGCTATTCATATACTCTTGTGGAACTGGCTCAATATTGACCAAAACTGTATCAATAAATTGTTCAGCTAGGTGGGCATTGAGAACCGCCACATGGTCCGCATCTGAGAAAAACTCAGTCTCTCCCCGTTGGGTCATAATGTTGCACACATAGGTCACTTCAGCCTTGGTTTCTTTTAGGGCTTTGCCAATGTCAGAAATCATCAGATTCGGCAAGATCGAGGTAAAAAGAGAACCCGGTCCAAGTACAATCATGTCACTTTCCATAATCGTTTCAACTACTTGGCGACTGGCTTTCGGTTCATCATCGTTATAAGAATTTGTCACATAGACATGATCAATCATCCCATTATGCTTGGAAATCTTGCTCTCACCTGCTACCTCGGTCCCATCTGTAAAAATAGCATGAAGGGTCAAGGCCTGTTCGCTAGATGGATAAATCCGCCCTGTTGTATGGAAAAAGCGTGTCAACAACCTCATCGCATTGTAGGTTGAACCCTGCATTTCTGAAATGCCAGCAATAATGAGATTCCCTAGCGGATGACCAGCCAAGGGACCATCTGAATCCGCAAAACGATACTGAAAAATTTGTTCATAAAGTTTGGGCATATCCGACATAGCCAAAAGGACATTACGCAAATCACCTGGAGGGGTCACCTGCAAAGCCTGACGAATTTCCCCCGAAGATCCTCCGTCATCAGCTACCGTCACGATAGCGGTAATCTCTACATCCTTATCCCGCAAACTCTTCAAGATGACTGGAATACCAGTCCCGCCCCCGATAACTGTAATCTTTGGTTTTCTCATGAGCGGTTGACCGTCTCCTTCCGTCTGTCCTTATCACGATGACTACGATTGACATTCCAATTTTTCTCTAAATCGTCTGCCAAACGTTTAGCAAAGGCTACGCTTCTATGCTGACCACCCGTACATCCAACGGCAATCGTTAGAACTGATTTTCCTTCCTTCTGATAACCAGGAAGAATCGGTTCTATCAAGCCGAGCAAATGACTATAAAACTCTTCCGATTCTTGATGCTCCATGACATAGTCAAAGACAGGCTGATCTAGTCCTGTAAGATTCCGTAATTCTAACTTGTAGTAGGGATTTGGTAGGAACCGAACGTCAAAAACCAAGTCTGCATCCAGAGGTAGCCCATATTTGAAACCAAAGGACATCACTTCTATGCGAAACGACGGCTGATTATCTTGACTAGCAAACTGCTCCGAGATTTCCTTACGCAGATTACGAGGAGTCAGCTCTGTCGTATCAATAACATTTTGACTCATATTTTTCAAGGGAGCCAAAAGTTCACGCTCTAGCTGAATCCCGTCCAAAACACGACCATCAGCCGCCAAAGGATGGGAACGGCGAGTTTCTTTATAGCGAGCAACCAATTCACTATCCGTCGCATCCAAGAATAGGACTTTAAAATCTAAATCCTCTGCCCCCTCAATCTCATCTAACACCTCTCGAATCTCCGAGAAGAAGGAGCGACTCCGCATATCTACAACAAGAGCAATCTTATTGTTATCCTGGCTATGGCGAATCAACTCTAAAAACTTTGGCAAGAGAGTCGGTGGCATATTATCAATGGTAAAATAACCCAAGTCTTCAAAAGACTGAATGGCTACCGTCTTACCAGCTCCAGACATCCCTGTCACAATCACTAAATGGAGTTTGTCCGACATGACATTCCCTCCTTTTCTCTTCTAATCAATAACTGCAATAACTTCAATCTCAACCTTAACATCACGTGGCAAGCGAGCAACTTCCACCGCTGAACGAGCTGGAAAATCTGCTGAGAAAGCTGTTTTATAAACTTCATTAAAGGCTACAAAATCATTCATATCTTTTAGGAAACAAGTCGTCTTCACCACATGGTCAAAGTCTGTTCCTGCTTCCGTTAAAATTGCTGCGATATTTTTCAAGACTTGCTCTGTTTGTTCTTGAATAGTCTCGCCAACAATCTCACCAGTTTCAGGCGAGAGAGGAACTTGACCAGATGCAAATAGGAAATTTCCAACAACCTTCCCTTGAACGTATGGGCCAATTGCTGCAGGTGCCTTATCTGTGTGAATGGTTTTCATATCTCTATCTCCTTTTAATTTTTTATATCTATTATAGCACAAGTTCTGTATAAAACAGCTCACCTACTACTATCCTACACCTATTTTCTTTTATAAAAAAGGAATTGAGATAGTATCACCAACATGAAATACGGCAATCCATAGTCTACTTCTAAAACTACCTGCTTATACCAAAAAACTAGCCTAATCAGCCAGTTTTCGCGTTGTAATAGTAAATCTCCAGCTTAGGAAGATTGCTCGCAAGAGCAGGTCAATCAAAATCGACAGCCAGACGCCGGCAATTCCTAAACCGAACATCTGACCTAAGACGATAACACCAACGACGCGCAGCCCCCACATTCCTATCATTGTGGAGTAGAGTGGCGACTTGGTATCCCCCAAGCCCTGCAGAGCGCCAGCCATGATCAAAGAAACTGCAAGGCCTGGCTGGTTGAAAGCATCGATCCGTAAGGCTGTGACGACTTGACGGACGGCTTCTAGGTCTTTGGTAAATAGCAGAGCGAAGCTGGGAACTCCGAAAAATAAGATGGTACCGAGCAGGGACATGATGGCTACTCCATAGGCAGAGCTGAGAAGGGCGACTCGTCTAACTGTGAGGATGTCCCCCTTTCCCAAGGCTTGACCAATCAAAACCGCTGCCGCTGTCGCAAGACCATAGGCTGGCATATAGGTAAAACTCTCGATATTGCCTGCAATCATGTGGGAAGCATAGACAGTCGTACCCAGCCCCACAATCAAGCTGAAATAAACCACCTGTCCCAACCGCATGACCAAGCGTTCGGCTGCTGCAGGTAGGGTCAAATCCACCATTTCCTTAGGACTTCCGAAATGGAACAATTGTTTGAAATCAACTGCCAAATCAGTCTGCTGTACCTTACTATACAGCAAGACAGTACCAAGCAAGCGAGCTAAGACGGTTCCCAAGGCCGTCCCTACAATCCCCAAACCTGACCAAGAACCAATACCAAAAATCAAGAAATAGTCCAAGACCACATTAAAACCATTGGTCAGAAGACTGATTTTCATAGGGGAAACCGTGTCGCCAGATGCCCGCAGGATTGTTCCCAAAATGGTCATCAGAGCCTGGAAAATCGTCAGGCCACCAACCCAGTAGAAAAATGCCTGGGCACCAGCCAAACTCTCCGCATCTGCTCCCATTAAGACCAGCATCTGCCGCCCGAAAACAAGGGATAGTAAACCCAATAGCAGACCTAGACCTACTGAAAGCACTAAGGCTTGACGGACATGAAAGGTAACAGATTCCCTATCTCCCGCACCAATAGACCGAGCAATCAAAGCCGTTGCCCCAACTCCCAAAGCCATATAGACCGCCAAATAGACATTCAAAATCGTATTGGCTAGACCAACTGCCGTCACCGCTACCAGACCCAGCTGGGCTATCAGAAGGGTATCCACAAAACCAACCAAGGTCTGAAAGACATTTTCCACCGTCGCAGGAAAGGCCAAACGAATAATTTTTTTCCTAAACTTTCTTGCTTCATTTTCCTCTCCATAGATTTATTTAGAATAATTATAAATAAAAACAGGTGAAAAGGCAAGAAAACAGACCACGTTTGTAGTCTGTTCGAGCATTTCTAACCTATTTTCCTAAGGCTTCACTTTTTATAGATTTCTTTCCGGTGCCCGATTTCAAGGGCTAGGATGACCATTTTGTTATCAATAATATCGCAAATCACACGGTAATTCCCCACTCTATACCGCCACAGCCCCTTATAGTCTCCTACCAAGGCCTTGCCAAACTGTCTTGGATTCTCCAAACCGTCCAAACGTTTTTTCAAATCCTTAGCAAGCATCAGCCCCACATGCCTGTCCATTTTTTTCAACTGCTTCAAAGCATCATCGCTGAGAACAAGTTTATAAGCCATCTTCTAACTCCGCAAGAACATCATCAATCGAGTGTGTAACAGGATTTTCTTGGAATTTCTTCAAAGCCTTGATACCAATTTCATAGTCCAACTGGTCTTCTATCTGTTCAGCAAGTGCAGTTTTGAATAGCTCAGACAGGCTTTTTCCTGTATGAATGGCGTAGCTTCTGAAGATTTCTTCTTCTGCATCGTTTAACCGCAAGGATACAATTCCCATCATTCCACCTACTTTCTTCTTGTAATACATTGTATAACAATTCGTTCAAAATGTCAATTGACACCAGAAAAACAGACCACATGTGTAGTCTGTTTGTATATCTATTGATTTGCTTACGGATGCAAGCGGTGCAACATACGTGGGAACGGAATGGCTTCACGGATGTGTTTTGTACCAGCGACGAAAGTTACCATACGCTCGATACCGATACCGAAGCCACCGTGTGGCACAGATCCGTATTTACGGAGGTCAAGGTAGAATTCGTATTCTGACTTGTCCATGCCGAGCTCGTCCATCTTGGCTACCAAGGCATCGTAATTGTCCTCACGCATAGAACCACCGATGATTTCACCGTAGCCTTCTGGCGCCAAAAGGTCCGCACAGAGCACGCGCTCTGGATTACCAGGAACTGGTTTCATGTAGAAGGCCTTGAAGCTTGCTGGATAGTTAACAACGAAAGTCGGTACACCAAAGTAGTTTGAAATCCAAGTTTCATGTGGCGAACCAAAATCATCCCCATGCTCGATGTGTTCGTAGTCCGTATCTTCATCAGCCTCATGCTCTTGCAAAAGGGTAATGGCATCATCATAAGCCACACGTTTAAATGGTTCTGCAATATAGCGTTTGAGAGCATCCACATCACGCTCAAGAGTTTCCAAGGCTTGTGGAGCACGGTCGATAACACCTTGAATCAAGGCTTTGACATAAGCTTCTTGCAAATCAAGTGACTCTTCATGGCTGAGGAAGGAATACTCGGCATCCATCATCCAGAACTCAGTCAAGTGACGGCGAGTTTTTGATTTTTCCGCACGGAAAACAGGACCGAAGTCGAAAACACGACCAAGGGCCATAGCACCAGCTTCCAGGTAAAGCTGACCTGATTGGCTGAGGTAGGCAGGCTGACCAAAGTAGTCCGTTTCAAACAACTCTGTTGAATCTTCTGCCGCATTTCCTGACAAGATTGGGCTATCAAACTTGATAAAGCCATTCTTTTCAAAGAATTCATAGGTCGCATAGATGATCGCGTTACGGATTTGCTGGATAGCGACCTGCTTACGCGAACGCAACCAGAGGTGACGGTTGTCCATAAGGAAGTCCGTACCGTGTTCCTTTGGTGTAATTGGGTAATCTTGTGACTCACCGATGACTTCAAGGTCTGTCACATCCAACTCATAGCCAAACTTAGAACGCTCATCTTTCTTGACAATCCCTGTCACATAGACAGACGTTTCTTGGCTGAGACGTTTTGCTACATCGAACTTCTCCGCACCTGCTTCTTCGCCAAATTTTTCAATAAAGTTTGGCTTGAAAGCAACAGCTTGGAAGAAGGCTGTTCCGTCACGCAACTGCAGGAAGGCTAACTTGCCCTTGCCTGATTTGTTGGCAACCCAGGCACCAATGGTCACTTCTTGACCGACATAATCTTTTACTTGGTTAATGGTAATCAATTTTCTAGACATTATTTTTCCTCTTTTTATTTTTTCATAAACATATGTAGTCGAGCCACTGCTTCTTTGAGCGTGTCCATATCTGTCGCATAGCTGAGGCGGATATTTTCAGGAGCTCCAAAACCAGCACCTGTCACCAAGGCCACACCGACTTCTTCCAGGATAGCTGTGGTAAATTCAGTCACATCTGTATAGCCCTTCATTTCCATAGCCTTTTTGACATTTGGGAAGAGATAGAAGGCACCTTCTGGCTTGATAACTTCAAAACCAGGCACCTCTGCCAGCAATGGATAAATGGTATTAAGCCGTTCTTCAAAGGCCTGACGCATGGTTTCTACCGTATCTTGTGGACCTGTAAAGGCCTCAATGGCCGCATACTGAGCAACTGCTGTCAGGTTTGAAGTCGTTTGTCCGACAATCTTACTCATAGCCGCAATGATTTCAGGATTACCAACGGCAAATCCAACCCGCCAACCTGTCATGGCATAGGCCTTGGCCACCCCATTGACAACAATAGTCTGCTGACGAATGCTTTCTGAAATGCTTGAAATCGGTGTGAAGGTATTTCCATTATAGACCAAACGACCGTAAATATCGTCTGCCAAGATGAGAATATCGTGCTCCACAGCCCAGTTTCCAATAGCTTCCAATTCCTCACGACTGTAAATCATGCCAGTCGGATTAGAAGGACTATTGAGCAAGAGGACCTTGGTCTTGTCTGTCCGAGCCGCTTCCAGCTGTTCAACCGTTACCTTGAAATTGTGCTCTTCTGTCGCCGTGACAAAGACAGGCACCCCATCATTCATCTTGATTTGATCTGCATAAGAAACCCAGTAAGGTGTCGGAATAATCACCTCATCACCAGGATTGATAACCGCCGCAAAGAAGGCATAAAGAACAAACTTGGCACCTGTGGCAAGAACGACCTGATTGCGTTCGATAGAGTAGCCATAGAAATTCTCAAAGTAGGTATTGACTGCGTCCTTCAATTCTGGAAGTCCTGAAGCTACCGTGTAAAAACTCGCCTTACCATCTTCGATAGACTTAATAGCAGCTTCTTGAATATTTTTCGGTGTGACGAAGTCTGGCTCACCCAAGGTCAGCTCTAAAATATCACGTCCTTCTGCCTTCAAGGCTTTTGCACGCGCACCTGCTGCCAGAGTTACACTTTCTTCCATCTCTAAGACTCGTCTTGATAACTTGCTCATAAGCCCTCCCGTTTGATAAAGTTCCCTGTTTCAAATTCAACTAAATAGTAGGCAGTACCTGACTTGACTTCCCAAATCGGCTTCGCATCTCTGTAGCCAAGAACCGATTTTTCTATCTCTCCAGCACCATTCTCTGTAGCGACTGCCTGCGCTTCTTCCTTAGAAATACCATTCGCCATTGGATAAATGTACACAGTATTTGTCTCTTCAGGAATGATCACTGCAATCATTTCTCCCTGACTCGTCTTTCCTTGCACGCTAAAGTATGTTTCTGCCCCATTATAGATAGAGACATCATCAATAACCTCTATATCCGCATAGTCTCGAGCTACAGAAATAGCGTGATTCTGTACATCAGAAAAAGGCTTAGCTGCAAGGTCCCAAATAACGAATATCGAAAAAGTCATGACACTTAGGAGTATAAAGGAACCAGCTATCAGCTGTCCCTTCTTCGTTGCCAATACTTCCAAAAGTTGAAAAATCTTTTTTTCCATAGTAGTCCTATTATACTACAAGTTAAAGCATATTTCCATTTTTTCCGTAATTGAATTGTGAATAAACTTTCATTCTCCTTCAGACAGAGAACGAATATAAGAACTGGGACCCACAGTTCAGCTCCTCCATGCTATAGAAGGTACTTTACCTATGAATATAGGATTTAACTTTTTTTGCTTGATAACCGAACTATTTATTGCTAAAATATTCTCATGAGAACTGTTGAACAATCTTTAAACGAGAACAAGCATGCACTTCACAGTCTAGTCGTCTTTCGCAGAGCAGCTAATACTATCGCAAAATCAGAATTAGAAACAATCAAAAAATACGGACTGACAGTTTGTCAGTTTGGAGTGATGGAGGCACTCTACAACAAAGGAAATCTGCGGATTCAAGACTTAATTGATAAATTATTAAGCACATCTGGCAACATGACTGTCGTTATAAAAAACATGATTCGAGATGGCTATATCTACAAGACGATCGATACAAATGACCGTCGTGCTTCCTTGATTGCTCTCACTCCACTTGGACGCGAAACCATTGAAAAAATCCTTCCAGAGCATTATGATCACGTTGGAGAGATTTTTTCTGTCCTTAGTTCAGAAGAACAAGACCAATTAGCCGAGATACTTAAAAAATTCAAGAATCAGCAGACCTAGGATTGCCAACAAAAGACAAATACGATATACTAAATTTATGTTTTATGAAAAGGAGGCCATCATGGCAAACGTATTGTTTTTAGTTGGTTCACTACGTGACGGTTCTTTTAACCATCAAATGGCAAAAAAAGCCGAAGCGTTCTTGACTGATAAGGCTCAAGTATCTTACATTGATCTTGCAAAAATTCCCCTATTCAACCAAGACATCGAGACACCTATCCTTCCTGAAATTGCAGAGCTACGTGCACAAGTAGACGCTGCGGATGCTATCTGGATTTTCTCACCAGTATATAACTATGCAATCCCAGGCATCGTAAAAAATGCTCTCGATTGGCTCAGTCGTTCGCTCGATTTATCCAATCCAAAAGGACCATCTATCCTACAAGATAAAATCACAACTGTCTCTGCAGTCGCAAACAGTGGTCACGACCACCTATTCAAAGACTTCCAACACCTTCTTCCATTTATCCGTACTCAGATTGCTGGTGAATTTACAGGTTCAACCATCAATCCAGAAGCATGGGGAACAGGTGTATTGGAGTTATCTGACGAAACTCTAACAAAACTCGAACAACAAGCAGCTGACCTGTTGGCAGCAATTCAATAGTCAAAAAAAACCAGAAATTCTGGTTTTTTTGATTAACATTTTAAGAGTATTCCGACTTCTGCCAAGAATCAATTACTACTTTGATGACTTCTCAAGATCATTCTCCAACTTCACTTCTCACACACTGCAAGGCAGCTCCGATGACTTGGTGCATATCGTAGTAACGATAATGACCAAGACGCCCACCGAATATAACGTTCTCTTGTTGTTCTGCGAGGCGCTTATAAGCAGTATAGAGTTTATTGTTACGATCATTGTTCACTGGATAATACGGCTCATCGCCTCGTTTCCAGGTCTTCGAATACTCACGTGTAATAATGGTTTTCGGTTGTGTACCAAATTCGAAATGTTTGTGTTCGATAATACGAGTAAATGGCGTTTCACTATCTGTGTAGTTCACAACTGCATTCCCTTGATAGTTTTCCATATCCAATACTTCTGTCTCAAATCGAAGGCTACGATATTCCAATTCACCAAGTTGGTAATCAAAGAACTCGTCAATCATTCCTGTAAAGACAATCTTCGGATAGGTAGCTAAATAGTCTTCCTTATTGGCAAAGAAATCAACATTTGTCTCAACATCAATATTCTCATGTTCCAACATTTTTTCAACAATCTGCGTGTAACCGCCGATTGGAATACCTTGGTAGCTATCGTTGAAATAGTTATTATCATAAGTCAAACGCACGGGTAAACGACGGATGATAAAGGCAGGTAACTCCGTACATGGTTTTTCCCATTGTTTCTCGGTATATGACTTGATCAATTTTTCATAGATGTCTGTACCAACTAGTGAGATAGCTTGTTCTTCCAAGTTCTCAGGCGTTTTTCCTCCCAAAACAGCTCGTTGCTCTGCAATCTTCGCTTCTGCTTCAGCAGGGGTCACCACGCCCCACAGTTTATTGAAAGTATTCATGTTGAATGGAAGATTGTAGATTTCACCTTTGTAATTGGCGACTGGTGTGTTTGTATAGCGGTTGAACTCCGCAAACTGATTCACATAATCCCAAATTTCTTTTTCAGAAGTATGGAAAATATGTGCGCCATATTCATGGACTTGAATACCTTCTACTTCTTTGGTATAGATGTTACCGGCAATGTGGTCTCGTTTTTCGATAACCTTTATTTTTTTACCCTTTTTAGCTGCCTCATGAGCAAAGACTGCCCCGAACAGCCCTGCACCAACAACTAGATAATCGTATTTTTTCATATTGTTTTTACATTTAACTTTCTAAGGAAGTCAATTCTCCAAATCTTTTACTCGACTATCATTTACACCATCGTCTCATTACCAATAAAGAATGAGTTGTGATAATCTCTTCCCTAAAACCTTTCACTTAAAGCTTGCAATATCCAATATTATAACAGACAATACAACCTTCATCAAGTTTAGCAATAATAGAGAGAATAGTAGGAAATAAACAATATATAGTCATTTGAATTAGCTTTGATACATCGTCACTTTCGACTTGCCGTACTCTAGTACAGCCTGCGCCTCAGTTCCTTGTCTGAAAGCTAATTCATTCGACTATAACAACCCTAAAAACATTTACTAAAAAATTTTAACAAACTCTATAAAACAAATGCAGTTTATGGTATACTAACGATAATAAATAGTTATCGGTAGGAGAGAGATTTTACACATGAAGGAAATTTACGTAGATCGCAAAATTACTCCAGAAGAACTTCTAAATAGTGTACATAAGAAAATAATATTACTCCAGTCTGATGACGAGAGTGGGCTAAGTTATTTTTTAAAACATACAACAAAATTTTTTAACAGCCAGAAATTAACAAGCTTTTATATTAGTGGTGACGAAAAAATTGCAAAACAAATATTTAGACAGATTTTTAATGCTATCACTATTGAAGAAGTAGAGAAAAAGATATCAAAATATTCCAAGAAAGACGTTATTCTAGCGGTTCTAAAGACAATGGTGTATCCACTAGATAATATTCCTTTTATCCCGAATATCGGTTCTTCAATTGTAAATATTATTGACTGTATTGATAGTACACTCAATGTGGATGCAATACATTATGAAGACTATAGACTAGAACTTGCCCTAATTGAGTACCTAAATAAAATAAATCCAAGAATTGCTCTCATCATAGAAGGATTGGACGAAAGAAATATTGATTTCTTAAAAGTACTTATACAACACAAAGTAGACTTAATAATAGCTGTTCCTAATCGAGACAAAGATAAGATTATAAGATTTCTTTCAAAATCTGAAATTTCCAACCCATATAAATGGGAGAAAAAGTTCCTACGTCCAGATAATTATGAGACTCTCCGATTTTTTGAAAGTTATCAGATCCAATTAGATAATCAGAGTTTGTCTAAAATATCAGCTTCAAATTTTAGCATTCATGCGATTATGTCATGTATAAATAAATATGACTTCGATCGTAAATTGACTGTCTTTGAACAAATAATTATTGGTGCTTTGACACAATTAAATTGTCCCTTACCTCTAGAATTCTTAGAAAAAGTTTATCGAACTTATCACCAAAAAACATTGACTTTAAGCACAGAAAATGCGGATATGTCGGAAACATTTGACAAACTATCACAAGACGGATTTATTGAATTTTTAGATTCCGGGAAAGTGATTTTAGCTAATACTGGTCACTCCTTTGTACAGTCTCAAGTTGAAGAAAGATTGCTTGTAAATGCAATTGTTGATGTAATAACTAATACTGAGGAACTGTCTGTAGAACTTTGTAAATACGGTATCAGACACAGCGATAAGCAACTATCGAAGAAAAAGTACTTTCTTTTTGAACTTTTAAAAATTCAAAAAGATAAGATAGATACTGATTATTTATTGCAACTAGTTTCTTGTGAATTAGATAATTTAACAGAATTCTTAACACTTGGTCGACTACTATATAATAGATTCTATTTCAAGGAAGCTTCTCAGCTACTTCAAAAATATGCACAATATAGGGATGAAAGGAGTTATCAACTACTAAAAGCTTTAGTTAATGAGAGATTACGTACAAAAGACCACCTAGAGCTTTTACATCATCTGCTAGATACTTCTGTAGACGATGATGAAAAATGCTTGTTATTATCAAATTTATTTGTTGCTTATATTAATAGTAACAACTTCGCTGGATATCGTGAAATACTCAATAAATCTGGGAAGTTTTATCATAAAAATTTTCTCAGCTCTAAACATTACCCCTACTTGCTAAGAAATGTTGCATTTTATCTTCCTTTTGAAGAAGGGATGGTTGCTTATCAAAGTAGCTTAACCTTCTTTAGAGGAATAGATATTATTAACTATAATAGAACATTATCAAATTATATTTGTTTTTTAATGGAGTTCCATACAATAGAGCAAGCTAGGGAAGAGTTGCAAAATCTAGAATCTGAAATACAGCAAATATTGGTATTGAAGGATAACAGGTATGAATATCTATATAACAATTTCTCGTTGTATTTAATGAATTTTACAGATCAAAATCCTATACCATATTTTAATATGATATCAGAAGACGAAACTGGTTCGGAGACTCCATTTATTTACTCTAGAATTAATTTAGTACTCTATTTAGCTAAAGTTTCACCTCTTGAGGCAAATATATTATTTTCTCAAGTTAAGTCTCTAGTGGATAAATCTTCCGTTCATCAAACCAAGCGTTTTTTTGAGATAAATCAACTTTTCTACTTGTATATGAACGATGTAGATATTTCTGAATATCTGGGTACTCTAGATACCAGCCCATTTCGAAACGATGATCATTATGTTGAGGAGTTAGCCTTTCACTACTTACAAAAAATTGAGGAAGGCCAAAAATATACTGATTCGGACTGGAAAACATTATTTTGCCCAGGCTATCTTTTCTATAGATATTATGATGTGAAACTTTTGTTTCCTGACAAATTATACTATTAAATAGAAATAACCAGTTTACAACTAAAGTTGATTTAGTTGTAAACTGGTTATTTTTTACTTTATTGTATGTTTTACTCGCTCTATACCGATATTTAATAGAGTGAGGATGATATTCTCATAAGTCTTAAAACCGCTATTTAAAAAGCTTAGCACAGAACCACTATGAATACCAAGGTTCATCATAGTGTTTACTTCTAAAAAGTATGGTTTTCTATCTGTTCCTATTATAAAGTCTATTCTTCCATAGTCAGATGGTTGCATATTTTTGAAATATCTCCTTGATAAATCAATCAATTCCTTGTTTAATGCTTCATCTACACTTATTTCTATTTTCATACCTCCTTCAGCTCTTCTTTTTTGGTGTGTAGTTACAATATTTCCTTTTTTATCTGATGTTGAAAAATGAGGGGTACCTATGATAAATTCATCATCCGTTTTCTTAATAAATGGTACACCGTAAAGCTTACCGTCAATAAATTCTTCTACAATGACTTCAATTTGCTCATGATAAAATTCTTTCTCCTTTTCTTTGACTTTATCCCAAGTTTCACAGTAACATGATTCATCAATTCCCTCTGATCCACTACCAAATCTTGGCTTTATGAAATATGGTCCAGGAAATGGTGGATTATCAACAAGCGGAAATTCCCTACTTGCAATCTGCCAATCAGCAGTTGGAATTTCTAAATGTTCAGCAAGAGTTTTGGATAAATGTTTATCTTCAACTAAGGCTCTAATGTTTGGCGTTGCACCAATATATGGTACCTTTAAATACTCACATAAAGACTGAACAAAAATTTCTGAATTTCTAAATCCAATCCTATTGTAAAGCGACCAAACCAAATCAATTTCTTTATAATTTTTAATCAAATAATCAACATTATTTGATGTGATTATCTCATGAGTTGTTTTAGTTAACACTTCATAGATTTTATGATGATAAGTCTTAGCATAGAAAGTTTCTATATCATTTTGTGGTTCAGTATATTCGAAATGATTTGGTGCAAATTGAGCTAGAAATAGAATCCTCATACTCTCCTTCTCCTATTGATAACTATTTATTATCGTTAGTAAATTAATAAAATATCGTATATAATAACTCTATTATGATATATTAAGGAGATTACATTATGAATTATGACACTATCCAGAGATATCTTGACTTTTGCACTATTCAAAGGCGACTTAGTTCTCATACTATACGAGCATACAAATCTGATTTATATCAATATCATAACTTTGGGACCAATGACATTAAGTCCTATCTTACTTTTCTTAATCAACATATAAAAAAGACTAGCACGTTAAAACGGAAGGTTGCTAGTCTGAAATCATACTATAAATTTCTGGAAGAAGAAAAACTAATCTCAAAAAATCCCTTCCATCAACTCCGATTATATTATAAAGAAGAGAAAAAGCTTCCTAAAACGATTTCCTTGAAAGATTTGCAAAAAATATATTGTTTTGCCCACCAACAAGTAGAAAATTCTAAAAATAAATATTCTAAACGGAAAGCAATACGAAATCTACTCCTTATCTCGCTACTTTTATCAACAGGTCTACGCATCTCTGAATTATGTAGTTTAAAACTTGATAATATCAATTTGGAAAATAGAACCATTCATATACTCGGAAAAGGAAAGAAAGAGAGATTGCTCTATATTGGAAACGATGAAACATTTTCATTACTTGAGGACTATATAACGCATCATTGCAGTCATTCTAGCTATCTATTTACCGGTGCAAGAAACGATAATCATCTTAAAGAACAGAGTGTGCGCTTAATTCTGAAAAATATTTCTCACTCACTACAACTGAAAAAACAGATTACTCCACATATGTTTCGACATAGTTTTGCAACTATGTTACTTGATAATGGCGTCGATATTCGACAAATACAACATTTACTAGGCCACAGTAACATCAATGTGACACAAATCTACACCCATGTCTCTCAAAGCAAGCAGGTAGAAATTCTAAGTGAGCACAACCCTCTTAACCAAATTACACCATTACTTCGTACATAAATCATAGCCACCCGTGAAAATGGGTGGTTTTTTCATTAACTATGAGGTATTTCTCTCCAGCAACATCTAAAGATGTCCACTAAAGTTTGTCCAGATTAATGCTATGATTACTTGACTAAATCCTGAAAAAATGGGCTTTTATCCTGTTTTTAAAATTACCATCTGAAATAGGTCACAGGATAAACAAAGCTAACCTTCCATGTTTCGGATGTACTTGACTAATTTAGAACGGCCTTATTCCAACGCCAAACTGGAAGCTACCAATAATCTCATCAAAGTCATTAAAAGAAATGCCTTTGGTTTCAGGAACTTTGAAAACTTTAAAAAACGCATTTTGATTGCTTTGAACATAAAAAAAGAGAGAACGAAGTTCGTCCTCTCTATGTGTTAGCTGGCATTTATCCACTACAGTTGATAAAGAGCTCAAATACTGTTATTTTTCACGAAAGAAATGATATTTTCATAGTCCTCTATATAATCTACTTCTGCCCAAAAGTTACCTGTTACAGAAGAAACATAAATAGACTCATCTCTTGTCATTGAATACAGTATTTCTTCCCACCATTGTCCATGCTCTTGGTGGTTAATCTTGTTGAGGAGAGTTCGATTAAATTTTGGTAAAAATTCTTTATTAATAATCGCTGCACCAATATATTCACCCGTTGTTTCTTCAACAGATAGCTCTTTACCATATTTTATCAATTTTTCAGCTTCATAATAAAATTTATAATCCGCTTCTTCTTTCCTCGATTCGTCCGAAAACAGGACAGGTGACTTTTTCTCACTAAGAATCTTATCTAATGTTTTGGTATCTAGGAAAACATCAGCATTCATGATGAATAAATCATCATTCAACTCTTCTCTAGCAAACCACAACGAAGCAATACTATTTGTTACATCGTAAAATGGGTTATAGTAGAATTTCACATTATAATCTTTTAATACTTCTCTAATCACATCTTGACGATAACCAAGAATTATAGAAATATCATCAAAACCATATCGATTAAACATAGATACAGTATACTCAATTAATGTCTGTTTCTCCGTCAAATTCACTGTACATTTAGGTCTATCTTGAATATAACGACTAATTCTTGTACCTCTTCCAGCAGCAAGTAAAATAATTTTCATTATCTAATAATACCTTCCTTTTTTAACTGATCAAGTGCATTGAATAGAGTATCGTAGTCTGTTTTCTGCAGATTCCCGATATGTCCGACACGAAAAACCTTATCACTTAATTCTCCGCCATTTGGACAAATCCATATTCCAAAACGATGTTCCAATTCTTGAAAAATCCGCTTTGCTGAGACCCCTTCAGGTACACGTAACGCCGTGACTGCGTTTGATGGAGAAGTGGTAACAAATTCAAAATTATATTGAGAAACTTTTTTTCTAAAATAGGTTGCTAATTCTTGTGTCTTTTGAATTTGTTGTTCAATACCTTTTTGAGAAAGACGCAATAATTTTTCATGTAACTGCAAGATAATTCCGACAGCAGGTGTGAAGGGAGTTTGTCCTCTTTCACCATCTTTTAATGCTCTCTTTAAATTTTGGTAATAAGTTGGGTTGAGATTATTATTAATGCGGTCTTGAGCTTTTTCAGAACATAATATCAAAGAGACACCAGGTGGAAGCGCTAATGCCTTTTGAGAACCTGCAATCAAAATATCAATCCGAGCACTACTAATGTTAATTGGATCTGCTAAAAATGAGCTAATGGCGTCCACAACAAAAAATAAGTTATGTTCCTTACAAATATTCCCGAGCATTTCTATGTCATAAAGAACCCCTGAAGACGTTTCATCCGCATTAACAACTAGTCCTGTAAAATCTGAAAACTCGATATTTTGAAAATGCTCTACTGTCAATTCCTCACCAAATTGTAAGTCAATGGTTTCAAATGGTATACTATAACAATCTGCAATCTCGCAGAACCTTGCACCAAAACTTCCTCCATTGATAATTAATAATTTATCTTTTTTGGTAAAACAATTTAAAATAGTTGCATCCATTGCTAAAGTTCCAGAACCAGTCAATGTGATCAACCTAGTTTTTTCATCAGCCGATGTGAGTTGCTTCATCATCCTCTCGTTATCAAACATAATTTGAGAAAATGCATCTGTCCGAAAATAAGGTATCTCTTCTGAACCGATAGCACGAGTTGCTTCATCCATTAAAACAGGACCAACTGAAAAATTTATCATATTCTCTCCTTTAAATGCCAAAACTTATAGAAATTCTATTGTTAATAATTAGCTAGCTCCTACTAGTTTTCAAGTATTTTAAAATCATATTTTGAAATTTTAAAAGTAATTTTTTAAAATATTGGAATTCTTCAGTTTTCCAAAATAATAATGAAATGATACTTGAAACGACAACAACACATAGAACAACTCCTTGAATAAACCCCAAAAAGCCATTAAAGTGAAATAGGGTGACTAAATAACTACACACCAAACTTGCAACTAAAGTGATGACCGAATACTGCGCTAATCGTTTAAAATAAGTCACAGTCGAACGTTTCAAACCATATTTAAACAGAATATATGGTTCAATCCATAAACTTGTTATTGTTGTACTGATAATTGTTCCCAAAAAAATACCAACTAACCCTAATTTAAATCCAAGATAAATTGAAATAATAATATTTAAAATCGCTTCGGCCAATGCTTTGTACCTATCATTCCAAAACAAACCATAAGCATCCCTATATGTCATGACCGTTCTACGAATTTGATAAATATAAAAATTTATCACAATAGTAGCTAACACCAACTTATCAAGTATCAAATGATTACCAAACCATGAACCAATCAATAAGTCGATACAAGCAAAAATAGAGACCGATATAATGCAATCAATCCAAAAATTTAAAAAGAATATTTTATAAAAAATGCTTTCTGACTTTTCAACATTCTCTGTTGCACCTAAATTACCGATACTGGCTGTCAGGGCCATAAAAAACTGTGCAATAACAATATTGAGAGCATTTATAATCAGTTGATAATTAGAATATACCCCAACAGCGACAATTCCAATAATTTGTGCGATCAAAATATTATCTGTCGAATTGACTACAGAACTCCCTACTTTGTGAAATAAAAGTGCAACTGTATTCTTTTTAATGCTGTCTGTTGTCTCTTTACTAACTTTTTCAATATCTTTTTCTTTTAAGAACGGATATAACTGATCCGCTTTCCTTGAAATTAAAATATTCTCAAGTACTGTACTAAATAGTGCAATAAGCAAAAATATAATAAAATCTTTGGTTAGAATTAAGAAGATAATTTGAAGAACATTCATTAATACAAAGAAAATGTAACGATATAATGTCGCAAGATATCTTTTCTGATCTGAAATAACTAATGCTCTTTTAAAGCTATAAAAATACGATACTGATGAATTTAAAACAAATAGAAAAAATATTAGATGTTTATGTGGAATCTCTGAGGTCTCAGTTGCTTTCATAAACATATCTAAAAATGGTAATAAGAATATACCGATTCCTAGAATAATAAATCCAATTACTGTATAAACTTTGCGATATAGAGCCATCAAACTTTTTATTGCAGGAATATCATTTTCTGCCAAAGGCTTATATAAACTATAATTAATAGCAGTGCCAACCCCTAACTCAGCTAGAGAAAGCAAACCAACAATATTAGTATACAGACTATTTATCCCTAAATAGACCTCACCTAATTGTCTAATAAATATAATCCTTGCAACAAAACTAACAATTATCCCTATACCTTGACCTGAAACTGCTGTAATAATGTTGATTAATGAATTTCTTGTTCTACTCTGTTTTTCCATAATCATTTTGTCCATCCATGAATCTGATTGTAGATAACATCCGATATTGGCTGGTCTCCACTAAAAATTGTATTATAGCTAAAATACTCATTCTCTCCTAAAAATATACTAATAAAAATCATATAAATAAACATGATAATATATAATAATATTTTTAAACGTTTCTTATTTTCAACTTCAAGTGATGAAAACATCGTTGGTAGAATCAAAATGATAAATTGGTAAAAATAAACTGCAATACGATTGATGATCCATTGTCTAATAGATAAAATATTTATTGCAAGTCCGATTATTAGAAATATAATTTCACGGTATCGCCTTTCATCTTGCTTTTTGATTTTATCTTTATACTTTAAAACATAATAAATAAGTATACCATGCATTATTGCCATTCCTAGTACAGCCAGTACTAGACGTATTTGATCAGAGCGTCGCCAATTAACATAAATTTCATAACCAGATGCAGAAGGAATTAATTTAAAAAATATCGCAAATAAAGTATTTAGGTTTAAAGCAACTACGAGTCCGCCTACTATTGCCAAATAATATTTATTAAACGTAGGCTTGAATCGTGACGCAAAAAATAAAATGACCAGAACTAAACCAGAAGAGTAATGAAAAAGCATTGCTCCTACAGCAAACAATATCGTTCTAAAATATTTTCTTCTACTAAAAGCGAGGTAAGTAGCCATTACAAAATTCATTGCAATATACTGTTTTAGTATATTATTAGAATATGCATAATAGCCAAGAAACATATACGTTAACAATGCACAAGTTGTATCCTCTACCTCTGATCTAATTAAATAAAAAAGGTAAGCATATGAAAATACTGCAATAACTGCAAAAATAGCATACTGATAATCTGTAATTTGCTTAATGATGTAGGATAAGGCAAAATACCCACTCTGTGATTGAAAAAAGACTTCTTCAAATGAGTTATATCGTATCAATATTTGGTCAAAATAAGTGTAATAATTATAAAAATCAGATCCTGTATTTAACCGTATTGCAGAAACGATTGTCATTATCAGATAGATAATCATATCTGAACTATGTAGTAGCGGTTGCTTCTTTCCATTGTTTCGTGACAAGTAAAGAACTGTCTCAGAATTTTGCAAAGTTCTATATAGAAAGACTAAACATAGACTGAAGGTGGCATAGAGCACTCCCCACGAAAACATATGCAAATATCTATCTATCATTTTGAACTCCTAAATAAATATTCCTCATCATCTGACAACAAACTTCGACGTTATAGGGAGACTGTCGCATTATTTTATTTTGCTGATGCCTATAGTCTTCCCTAGGTAACTCTTTCAATATAGCTTCCGCCCATAAGAACTCGCTACCATCAGAAAAAATCGGTAAATAACTAACGTTTCCTGTAACATTTGTCTCTACAGTGACAGTGTCCGCAAGTAAAACCGTGGTACCTGAAGCTTGTGCTTCAATAGCTGCAAATGGCAATCCCTCATGCAACGATGGTAAAATAAAAACATCCATTGCGGAGAAAAATCTATCCATGTCATTGCGCTCACCCAAAAATATAATATTCTCAGCTAAACCATACTCTACAACTTGTTCTTCAATAGTTTTTCTTAGTTCTCCCTCTCCTGCCAACATTAACTTCGCGTCAGGAGATTTTTTGATAACTTCTGCCATTATTTTCAGCATGAATGGATGGTTTTTTTGCTCTTGAAAACGTCCTATATTACCAATTAGAAGCTCATTTCCTATTCCAAATTCATTTCTAAAAGATTGTCGCTTCTCCAAGCTATATGCAAATTTGACCGTGTCAATTCCATTTGGAATAATTTCAACACTATTGGAATCCACTAGATTCTCTGGGAAAATCCACCTTGCTGCACCTGTTGAACAAGCTAAATAAACATCTCCATAGCGAGCGACTTGCCTCTTCATGACATTTTTCAATTTTTCCTTAAAACCACTTTTTTCTGGAATAAAATTATGAGAATGTAAAATAACTGTTTTTATTCCTACCGCTTTAGCAGCTCTGGAAGCTAGATAATGGAAGGATAGACCTCCACTATTAATGTGAACAATATCCGGTTGATTTTCACTATAATATTCCTTTAAGGCCTTATACAGCTTCACTTGTTTAGATAAGGTATCTGCAAAAATAGGGATTTCATCAATATGACCTCCTCTATTTTCAATATCATTCCTATACATATCATATGTTGTTTTACCGCAAGTCAAGAAAGTGACATCAAATTCCGCCGGTGATAAACTATTAAATATATTTAAAAGAAATGACTCTATACCACCATACAATCCCTGACAAGAATTTATTAATAAAACTTTTTTCATTTTCAATTATATGCAATCTAACGTGTAGTCCTCTATTTTTTAGACTCAAATAGACTCCACATCGCTTCATGCAACTCCTTACCTTCTTTTTGTTCAACAAATTGCTTATAAGAGTTTAGACGAGTTTCATAAAGTTCATCCATATCACCAATTTTTCGAGCTGGTACACCACCATAAATTCCAGATTCTGTAATCGAGCTTGCAACAAGAGCACCAGCAGCGATAAAAACATTGTCGCAAATCGAAACATTTGGTAAAATAGTTGCTCTTGCACCTATAAATACATTATTCCCGATTTCAATACATCCATAAAATTTAGGTAACTTCTCAGCTTTATAATTATTGAAGACCTTTTGCGACACATCGTGGTTGATAAACATAACATCTGTAGCCACTGCAACATTGTCATGGAATTTTATCAGTTTTGGATCTGCTGGGATTTTCCTAGGACAAAAATAAAAATTTTTTCCCGTTTGTCCAAAAATATTAAACTTTTCAATCCACTTTGTTCTAATAACACCTGATGGCAATAGATAGATGAACAATCTCATCAATAAATACATAGTATTCCCTCCCAATTACGATTCTCAATTAATTTAAAAACTCGAAATCAAAATCTTCATCAACCCATGCTTCAAATCCATGTTTTGGCTCCTGCTGTTCCACAGGTGGTAACTGCATATAATCACCATAATATTCTCTTAGATGGGAATCAAAATGAGAGTAGGTATAGCTTGCAATACCTTCAAACTCTAACGGTACTGCACTTTCAAAATCTGTTTTTAGACAAATCTCTTTTGAAGCTTGATAATCTGCATTTGTTGAAACATATTCAGAAGTTTCATAGTTATATTTCTGTTGCAATTTCAAAATTTTTACTTTATATTTTTCAACGTTTGTCGCTTTATAGAATCTTTGGAAGAAAAAGCCAAAACGTTTTGCAATAGAAGTATGAACGTGATTGAAATCAGCTCTGCAAAGTGCATGCTCTGCTCGCAACAGAAACATACGTGCATAGTATAATTTTTGAATAAAAGGATTTGCACTAATACCATCATATACAAAAACACTGATACCGATTTTTAAGTCTTCTGGTATCTTATATTGTTTTGAGTTCATTTTTGAATGTTCATAGACAATAACAGGAATATAACCGTTAAAATCAGGATTAGTTGCCGGATCAATAATTTTACAATCTGAAGAAATTTTACCACCAGAAAGTGCTATCAATTTTTCATAATCCGTACGACTCATACAAATATCAATATCATCATCCCACGGAATATATCCACCATGTCTAATAGCTCCAATAAGAGAGCCTCCATGTAAGTATACATTTATGTCATTTTTACTGCAAAACTCCATTAACGTTTTGTAAATATAAATACTAATTAATTGCAGTTCTCTCAAAGTATTAACTTTTTTCATACTATCCAATCTATTCTAACTCTCTTAATCTTCAAAAATACGAACAAATTCAGTATCAATTAATATTCCATCGCGAATTGATTTTTTCAAATTTCTAACAGTTCCCTCGCCTGGATACCTTACATTCTCTTCAGAATGGATTTTTCTAATATATGTATCCATTTTTTGGTAAAACTCACTTCCTAAAACTTGTTTAGGATCGATTGCAATAAATGTTTGACC
This sequence comes from Streptococcus sp. 2018110, assembly GCF_019754115.1. Classification (NCBI taxonomy): domain Bacteria; kingdom Bacillati; phylum Bacillota; class Bacilli; order Lactobacillales; family Streptococcaceae; genus Streptococcus; species Streptococcus sp. 2018110. Next base: position 37,028 of record NZ_JAIJZO010000004.1, read on the forward strand.
AACATTCATACCAGACTGCGTCTGTTCAGAACTATAAAATTTATTTACAGTATCAGCAAATGCTGCCCCACTAATAACACCAGATAATACGTCTAAACATAGTGCAAGTCCATATCCCTTATGTTCTGCCAAAGGAAGTACTGTTCCTGATAGTGCACAATTGGAGTCAGTCGTGGGATTTCCATCCTTATCAAGTGCCCAACCTTCTGGAATATCTTCACCTAGCTTCTGAGCGATTCCAATTTTTGACTTAGCCACCTTGCTAGAAGCCATATCGAATAAAATCGGTCCCTCTTGCTCTCCTGGGATTGCAATGGATATAGGATTAGTTCCAATTAACGGCTTTTTCCCTCCCCATGGAGCCATTGCTGCAGGTGAATTGCTAAAGGCAACCCCAATTAACCCTTTATCTGATGCCATCTTTGTATATGTGAACGCTGCTCCGAAAGTATTCGCATTGCGTGAAAAGACCGTATGCATTCCATATTTTTCTGCTTCTTCAATTGCAATCTCCATTGCCTTTGTTGCAGTATACATTCCAACTCCATTATCCGCATCTACAACTGTAAATGAGGGAGACGAATTTAGAACTTTCATCGATGGTGTAAGATTGTATTTCCCCTCTTTGACACGTTTTAAATGCGGTAAAACCATTCTTATACCATGAGATTCGATTCCGCCTGCTTCAGTCAAAATCAGATTTTTCGAAATAATTTCTGCATCTACTTCTGACAGTCCTGCCTCTACAAAAAGACTAGTAAGTTTTCCTGATATTTCTTCTATTGATAAATGCAACTGTGACATAAAACTCCTTTAAACCGTTTTATTCGTATTAATATTATCTTCATTCTTCAATACTTTGATAATAGTTGTAAAAAAAATCTTCACATCAAGCCAAAAACTAATATTATTAGCATACCAAATATTCATTTGAATCCGTTCATTCCAATTTACTGTTTTTCGACCGTGTATCTGAGCCCAGCCAGTAACACCTGGTCGAAGCGAAAACATCACTCGCTCTGCATCTGTGTATTCTTCAAACGTTTTTGGATGATAAGTAAGTGGCGGCCTAAATCCGATTAAACTCATATCACCTTTTAAAATATTGATAAATTGTGGCAATTCGTCAATACTTGTCTTACGAATAAAATTACCAACTTTTGTAACTCGTGGATCACCTTCAAACGAGTACTGACCTGACCCCATTTTCTCTGCACCGACAGTCATAGAGCGAAATTTATAGACAGTAAATTCCTTTCCATACCTTCCTAATCTTTTTTGTTTAAAAATAGCTGGTCCGGGAGAATCTAACTTAATCGCTAGATAGGTCAATAATAAGACTGGTGATAAAGCAACTATTCCCACTACTGATACTAAAATATCAAAAATTCTCTTAACAATTAAGTATAATTTCATTTCTTTTTATTTCTCACAATCACATCTATTTTTTTTTGCATCGTTTCAAAATTTTCAACAAATTCTGCGTCATTTAACTCTGATAAATTTTCTTCAAATTCCCTTAATTTTCTTAACTCATTTCTAAAAATATCCTCTATATTCGATAATTCTGTCACTTTCTCAGCATTACAGAAGCTACGTGAAAGAATTGCGCGAGTTGACCCAAGTCTATAATGCTCCTTAACAATCATCTCTGCTGGCAGCTCTCCTAACCCCAGTCTAGCAATCCCACCAAATCCATATGGAATTTTAGCCTTATTTAGTTTTTGTGTAATTTCTGCCACTACACCATTCGTCAGTAATTCAAACATGAATGTTAGTCCCATATCTAAATGAAGATCATTTAATCCAATATGAATTTCATCAATCCCATTCAGTGTTAAAATACTATCAAGGTTATTAAATGCTTCTTTTGTTTCTAATAAGAGAACAACTTTTGCTCTACCACCAACAAAATCAATAAATTGAGATACCTCTGCCTTTGTTCGCCACATCGGCAACATAATTAAGTCAGCTCCCGACGCAATAACCTGCTCAATTTCTTGTTTGGAAGAATCATTTAAGGGGTTGACTCGCACTAACATCTCTGAAGTAGTCAATTTGCTAGAAATCAATCTTATATCACTGATCTTATGTTGAGATTGGACTGTGTCCATATTTTTTTGGCGTTCTGCTTTCCCAAGAGTCTCTAAATCTACCCAAATCCGTTCAACACCATACTTTTCAGCAATTAAAGCAACATCTAGCTGATTCGTAATATACATTAATGTTAGTCCCATAATATAATCTTCATCTCCTCTTGTAGCCTTACAAAAGTTCAGTTAAAATGTCGGAAACATTCTAACTTCTGTCAACCAAACTTCTCATAAAATCTGACAACAATACAAACTATTTGTAAATATCTAATTTTTCCGAACTCTACGAACTGGGTCATATCTGTTCACTTTTTGAGGTATTCCAACCTTCCTAGAACTTAAACATCGTTTAAACTCTAGGAAAGTAAAAATAACTTTTACTTTCTTTATTCTTGTTTTGCAAATTCAAGCAAGGCAGTTCTCAGTTCTTCCTTATCTTTTAATAGGAGACCATTGATAAAGGTTTGAACGACCTCTTCTTCTTTATTGGTGACACGACCGACGAAAATCTTTTCGTGAATTTGTTCGCTAACACGTTCTTCTGTTGATAATAATTCCTCGTAGAGTTTCTCTCCAGGACGAATTCCAGATTCCACAATTCCAATTTCATCTTCTGTATGACCACTTAATAAGATAACTTTTCGAGCTAACTCTAGTATCTGTACTGGTTCACCCATGTCTAAGACAAAAATTTCACCACCTTTTGCCAAATGTCCAGCTTGGATAACCAAACGACTGGCTTCTGGTATTGTCATGAAATAACGAGTCATTCTAAAATCAGTAACCGTAACAGGTCCACCTTTTCTAATTTGCTCTTTGAATAGCGGAACAACACTTCCTCGACTACCTAGAACATTCCCAAAACGGACTGCTGCAAATTGAGTCTGACCTGGCTCGTTTAAACCTGTAACAATCATTTCTGCAACACGTTTAGTCGCTCCCATTACATTTGGCGGATTAACAGCTTTATCTGTTGAAACCATAACAAATTTAGTAACCTTTGCAGTTTTAGCCGCCTCAGCCACATTCTTCGTTCCAAAAATATTATTCTTCACTGCTTCATGTGGATTATATTCCATCAAAGGAACATGCTTATGCGCTGCAGCATGATAAACAACATCGGGTTGATATTCAGCCATTATGCTAAAAATCAATTCTCTATCTTGAATATCTGCAATGAGCGGGACCAACTCAATCTTACCTTGGTACTTTTCCAGTAACTCTCGATGAATAAGATAGATTGAATTTTCTCCATGTCCAAGCAACAACAAGCGTTTAGGCGTAAACTTAGCAATTTGACGACATAGCTCTGAACCGATAGAGCCACCTGCTCCTGTGACAAGGATTGTTTTCCCTTTGAAAAACTGATTCAATTCATCCTGATCTAAAACAACCTCTGGTCGACCAAGAAGGTCTGCTACGTCAATTTCCTGAAAGGCACTGACAGACATATTCCCCGCCATAATGTCTTCAATGCTCGGCATATTATTGACGGTCACTCCTGTAGTGTTACAGATTTCAACAATCTTCTCTCTCTCCTTACCATTTAAAGAAGGGATGGCAATCGTCACTTGGTCAACAGCTAATTCTTCTACCAATCGTGGAATATCATTACGATTTCCTAAAACTTTAGCGGTACGGATAAATGTTCCAAGTTTATTTGGATCACGGTCAACTATACCGACAATCTCAAAATTCAATTTTCTATCTTCGACGGTATTGATAAAAATATTCCCACCATCTCCAGCACCTACTACTAAGATTCTTAGTGGGCTATCCTTCTTTCGAATGGCATTTTTTCTCGTCTCATGTAAGACTTTCCAAATAATCCTCGGAGTAATGAGCATTACATACGACAAAAATAAGGATACTAAGATGAAACGATAACTAAAGGTCTGCCATAGAATCATTGAAATGATTAAAAATAATGAATAAGCGGATATCAAACTCAGTCCTATTTTCACATAACTTTGATATCCAGTATACCTGGTAATTAGCGAAAAAACCTTTAGTCTAACTGAGATAATCAGATAGAATATTAAAACAAATAAAACTGCAAGAATGAAGCGTTCATCTGGAATGTCAATAATAACATCCAAAAACAGCCTGCTCAAAATCATGGAAACTGTAATAAGACACGTATCCATGCACATGAGTATCAATCGTTTACTGTTGCGCTCTAAAAGTTTATCGGTAACAGTTCCTAAATCCATTTTTCTCTCCACAATCTAGAGTAACCAGTTTAAATCGCCTGGTTTTTTAATAGCATAAGAGGATTCTTTTTCAGCAACGCTTTCGCTTTATCTTCGCCAAATTCCTCTGTTATTAACTTATAAGCCTCCCTCATAAACGGAGGTCTACTAGATAAATTATGCATATCACTGGCAACACAATGTACTAAATCCTGCTCTAAAAAATACCGAGTGCGTTTTTTTAATTCTTTTGCTCGATCGCCAATTAAAGCGGGCTTCAGCACATGGTTACTATTTACCTGAGTATAGCATCCCTTGTCAATTAGCTCTTCTACTCTCTCTGCATGAAACGCTAGGGCATCATATCGTTCTATATGAGCAAGTACGGGAGTTAGCCCAAGTAGCGTCACTTCGTTCACTGCTTCTTGAATCTCTTTCCAAGGAGTATTCATACTGAATTCCAAGAGAATATAGCGCGAGCCATTAAGTGTTGGTACTTTCTTTTTTTCAAGTTTGCTTAAGATATCTTTACTATAATACAATTCAGCACCATAGCACAATCGTATTTCAGGATAAACTTCTGCTACTGCTTCTTTAAGTTGAAGAAAGTTAGTCATGATAACTTTTTCTGGTGTTTCAAACATTCCTTTTCGTCTATGAGATGTCGCTACGATATAGCGAACACCTTGACGATAAGCTTCGCCTATCAAACTTAGGCTCTCTTCAATAGTTTTGGGGCCGTCATCCACACCAAATATGATATGCGAATGAATATCAATCATATTAATACCTACTTATCAAACTTATACCATCAAGAGGAAATCATTTTCTGCCGTAATTTCCGTAATTTCCATATTCACCATATTTTTCAGTGACTACATCATACTTGTTCAATATAACTCCCAAGAACGGCGTCCCTGTTTGTTCCAGTTGTTCTTTTACTTTCTTAACAGCTGAGCGTCTTACATTCCCAGCTTCTACTACTGCAACCATCGCATCACATTTCTGAGCAATGATAGCTGCATCAATCACCAATCCTAGCGGTGGACAGTCAACAATGACATAATCATAGTAGCGACGAAGTGTAGCTATTAAATTCTCGAAATTCTTACTTTGTAACAGGGCAGTAGGGTTAGGTGAAACCTTTCCTGACTCAATGACGGTCAAGTTTGGAATATCTGTATCGCATAATCCTTGAGACAAGTCTGTTGTCCCTGCTAAGTAATCCGTCAAACCTGTAATCTTTGTAACAGGTTTGAAAAAACCAGACATGACTGAATTTCGGATATCCGCATCCACCAAAACGGTCTTATAACCTGAACGAGCATAGGCAATAGCGAGACTAGCCGCAGTTGTACTCTTACCTTCATTTGACTGAACAGAGGTAATACCAACAACCTTAATATCTGCTCCGCTAAGCTGAATATTAGTACGGATAGCATTGAAATATTCCTCGGTTTTATTTACTATCTCTCTTTTTGTACGTGCAATTTCTAACGTTGCCATATTGTTCTCCTATTTCAATTTCTTCGAATCTGGCACCACACCAAGCAAGGTCAAGCCCATAACTTCTTCCACATCTTGTGGACGTTTTACGCGGTCATCCAAAACTTCCATAGCCAAGATAATTCCCGTTGCCAAGATACCCCCAGCTAATAAACCAAGCAAGATATTTCGTTTTGTATTTGGAGTGGTTGGTTCTTCTGCTGGGACTGCTTCTTCAAGTGTCGTCACATCGCTTACCTTGGTGACCTCAACAATCTTTTGTGCTGCAAAGGTGCGAAGGCTATTTGCAATACGTGCCGCTTCATTTGGATCCGCATCACGCACGGAAATAGAAACGATACGTGTATCAACAGGAATAGAAACTGAAATTTTTTCTTTCAGACTCTCTTTCAGATTCAATTCCGTTGCTACTTGTGTCAATACATCTTGTGATAGGATAATTTCCTTATAGTCTTTTACCAAATAGGTACCCGCTTGTAGCTCTTGGTTGGTCAACCCGGCACCAGCTTCTACATTTTGGCTTACTACATAGATACGAGTTGTCGCATCATATTGAGGTGTCACTAAAAAGCTACTGTAGACAAATGCCAACCCCGCAGTCAACACTGCAGTTAAGAGAATTAAAAATTTCTTTCTCCAAATTGTTTTTAGTAAGAATAAAACATCGATTTCGATTGCATTTACTTCTTGGTTGTTCATATTTTCTCCTAAAATCTTTATTTTTCAACAAGTACAGACTGAATCGCTGCCTTTGCTTGCTCCAGACTGTCTTGATTAATTTCCATCATATAAAGTTGTGATCCAGGCATCGCATAAGAAGATAAATCTGAGCGTCCTGTTCCTGTCAATGCTTGTGACTCTACTGTAAATTGTGTTCCTGACTCTAATTGGGTATTTACCAAGCCCATAATCGTTTCTAAGCTCAAATCTGTTTGGATAGATCCTTCCAAACCAGTTAGAATAGCTTGATAATTCGCTAGATTATCTGGTGAACTCAATTTTTTTATGAGGGCTGCAATGACTTTTTCTTGGTTTTGACCGCGATCATTATCCCCTCCCTCAAGTGAGTAACGTTCCCGAACAAAACCTAGCGCTTGCTCTGCATTTAAGTGAACCTGACCAACAGGAAAATAGTAGCCACCAACACGACTTGTAAATTCTTGGGTATTTTCTACATCAATACCACCAACCAAATCAATCAACTGTAAGAAGGAAGTGAAGTTGAGTCGGATATAATTACTGATGTCGATACCATAAAGATTTTCTAAGGTATGCACAGAGGCATTGACACCATAAATCCCAGCATGTGTTAGTTTATCGTATTGATTTTGCCCGCCATCTGCGATAGCAACGTATGAATCTCGTGGAGTAGTTGTCAATAAAATCTTATGTGTCGCACGATTGACAGTCATAATGATATTGACATCTGAACGAGAGACCGTAGAAATCGGTCCATAAGCATCAATACCACTAATATAGATATTAAAGCTATCTCCACTCACCTGCTCAGTAGCTGTTTCAACAGTCTGAGTCACTTTGAAACTATATATTTTTTTCACTTTTGAAGAAAAGTCTGGATCTTCATTTTCTAAAATATTGGTAAAAACTCCGTTGAAGACCATCGCTTGACTCTCACCATTTATCATAGATTGGTAGGCTGTCAGGTAAGAGGTCGCGGGGCTAGTCACTAGTTGAGTAGACTCCATTTTGGATATGTCATCCAATAAAGCGGTGATGTTATCTTGGTCGTATTCGGCAGGAGATAAAATACTAGTAAGCTGACGAACATCCGTAATATCACTATTTGCTGGGACGAGGATGCTCATTTCATATTCTGAAAATGTCGAATTTGAATTTAGTCGTGTCGAAAACTTAACAACTTCTTGCATTCCATATACTCCAACTGAAGTAATAAAGAGTGAAAAAACGAGTAAGAGTGCTGTAAAGACACGCGCTTTCTTACGCCACATCAATAATCCAGTCAATACTGCCACTCCTACTAGCAAAAGCGTCACAATATAATTTAAATACCGGAAATCTAAGATATTATAGCGATACATGGTCACTAAGAATAGACATAAAGTAATGGCGTAAAGTCCCCAAAGCGCAAAATTTATCAACTTGAGCTTAGACGATTTTCTCCGTCCGCTTCTCTTTTTCATAAACAACCTTCCTTTTTACTTATAACTTACCCATTATACCATAGAAATCAAGATTTTTCTAGATACACTCAACATCAGAAAACGTTATCTTGTTCATTATTTCACATTTTGATTGATCGGATGAAGGTCAGTTGGTTTGCCGTTGATTCGGAAGCACAATATTCAAAGCCATCCACCTTAAAATCTTGAATGTCCGATAATTTCTGAATATTGTTCTTAGCCAACCAGGACAGCAATCTTCCTCTACCTTTTTTTGATATAGTCGAGTGAACTTTTAGCTGACCTGCTTTTTCTTCCATGAAAAGAATTTTAACTAATCTTTTCTGAATCTGTGGAGAAAACACCTGCTCAAATTCTGACGAAGCCAACGAGAGAATCAGTTCATCATCACCAACTTCTTGGTCATAATACGGTCGCCAGTACTGTTTCAAAGACTGATTGCCTATCTTTAAGCTCCCTTGAAAATCTAAGCGGTGAGGTGAAATGAATTCAAAAGGATGAATCAATCCGTATAAGGCTGTCGCAACACGAACGTGATCACGTAGGTAATTTTCTTCTTTCGAATCTATACCTCGCCTATCCATATAACGATACATAAGACCATCATATAACTGCCAGGCTGGATAGGTTTTTGCTTGACCTGTCCTGATTCGATGCCAACGATCAGCTTCTAACTCAGCCTTTTCTTCATTCAATTTATAAAAGGCAGCCATCTTTTTTACATCAAATTGACTGATGGCATCCAGCACCTGCTTGCTTCGATCAGACAGGGGATAAAACGAGGCATTCTCTAGATTTGTATTTACTTCTTTTGCATTAGGTATAATTATTTTCATCACTTAATTATACCATAGAGTAGCTTAATTCCTGAGCCTCAACCCCATTATTCATATATTGTATTTCTGCAACTTTTCCTATATACTAGCTAGTAACATAGTCTATAAAAAAGGGGGCTTAGATGAAAAAATATCAAGTTATCATCCAAGATATTTTGACTGGAATAGAGGAACACCGATTCAAACGTGGAGAGAAATTACCTTCTATCCGTCAACTCAGCGAGCACTATCATTGTAGCAAAGACACTGTCCAAAAGGCTATGTTGGAATTAAAGTACCAAAATAAGATCTACGCTGTCGAAAAAAGCGGTTATTATATCTTAGAAGATAGAGATTTCCAAGACCATACTGTAGAGCTCAATCCTGCAGACTTTCAAGAATTACCCTATGAAGATTTTCGGATTTGTCTAAACGAAAGTCTTATTGGGCGGGAAAATTACCTATTCAACTACTATCACCAGCAAGAGGGATTGGCAGAATTGATTTCCTCCGTTCAAAGTCTGTTAATGGACTATCATGTCTATACAAAAAAAGACCAGCTGGTTATCACAGCTGGTAGTCAACAAGCTCTATATATTCTCACACAAATGGAAACCTTGGCTGGAAAAACGGAAATCTTGATAGAGAACCCTACCTACTCACGAATGATCGAGCTCATTCGACATCAAGGAATCCCCTATCAAACAATTGAACGGGATTTAGATGGAATTGACCTAGAAGAATTGGAAAGTATCTTCCAAACTGGAAAAATTAAGTTTTTCTACACAATTCCTCGCTTGCACAACCCTCTCGGTTCAACCTATGATATAGCAACAAAAACAGCCATCGTAAAATTAGCAAAGCAATACGATGTCTACATCATTGAGGATGACTATTTGGCAGATTTCGACTCTAGTCATAGCCTACCTTTACACTATCTTGATACAGATAATCGTGTCATCTACATAAAATCTTTTACACCGACACTCTTTCCTGCCCTCCGAATCGGTGCAATCAGCCTTCCTAACCAGCTACGTGATACCTTCATCAAACATAAGAGTCTAATCGATTACGATACCAATCTTATCATGCAAAAAGCTCTCTCACTCTACATTGATAACGGTATGTTTGCACGAAACACACAGCATCTTCATCATATTTATCACGCTCAGTGGAATAAAATAAAAGATTGTTTAGAGAAATACGCTTTGAACATCCCATATCGAATTTCCAAAGGGAGCGTGACCTTTCAGCTAAGCAAGGGAATTCTTTCACCTAGCATCCAACACATGTTTGGAAAGTGTTATTATTTCAGCGGACAGAATGCTGATTTCTTACAGATCTTCTTTGAACAAGATTTTGCAGATAAGCTGGAGCAATTCGTAAGATATTTGAATGAATAAAATCTAATAACCTCATACAAACAATCCCCCTCGAACTTAAAAGACGAGGGGGATTATTCTATAGTGGAAATTACATCCCAAAATTGTTATACTCTTCGAAAATCAAAATGATCCATTGTCAAGAGCCTTGATGAGTGAAAAGCTCCAGTGGAGGTTTTCAGCCTGTTACCTTGAAATAAGATAGTAACAGAGTTCTATCTTCGACTTCGTTTCCTAGGCTACTTTTGATTTTCATTGAGTATTACTCTGTGAATCACGCTTTCACTTCATAGCCCATCAAAAGTCCGCCTTCTTCAGCATAAAAACTGCATAGACCTGATGTTGCAACTTCGTCAATAACAGCCATTGGAAAACTTGCTTTTACCAACTCTGAGAATTGTTGGAAAAACTTGGCATTGTTGCGGTGGGCCATGACAATTCGACCACCATCATAGCCTGCTTTTTTCATTTCTTCAAAGGCCGCTGTCACAGATTTCTTATGACCACGCGCCTTTTGAAGCAACTCTAATTTTCCTTCAGCGCTTGCCTCACCAACCATACGGATATTGAGAAGACCAACGACAGTGCCTACCAATTTGCTCAGCCTTCCATTCTTAACAAGATTATCAACCTTCGCTAAAACAAAGAGAAGCTTACTGTGTTCCCGATAGTGAGTTATCGCTTCTACTACTTGTGGAAAATCTAATCCTGCACCAATTAAGCGATTGATTTCGTCTACAAGTAAATCCATTTCCCCACTAGCTGACAAACTATCTATCAAATGGATATTGACAGTCGGATGCTCTTCTATATACATATCCCTAGCTACACGTGCCGCATTAAAACTCCCCGATAGCCCACCTGTAATCGTCACAACAATAATGTTCTCAGCTCCCTCAAAAGCTGCCTGATAAGCCTGCGGACTTGGACACGCCGACCCAGCTGCAGCCTTAGATGCCTCCATCACCTCCATCATGTGATCAATATCCAAGCTTGCATCATCAACAAATGCTTGTTCTCCAACTTGAATGGTAAGTGGCACACTAATAAATTCCGTATCCGGAGCTAGATTAGCTAATTGACGATAGTCGCAACCCGAATCTGCAACAATTTTCCATTTTGACATAATATTCTCATTTCCAATTTTACTTTTTTATTTGACAATAAATCTCTATTTACTTACAATTATATCATTAAACTACCCCATCTGAAAGCATTTTCTTTCAGATGGGACACTCGGAAAAGGAAAACTATGGCAGGTCGTAAAATTTCACCCCAATCTTTGAAAAACCTCTATCAATCAAATAAAGAAGCGAATCAACTGACTAAGGAATCAATAGAAACTGCTCTGCTATTTCTCCTAGAGAAAAAGGAGCTCAAGCAAATTTCGGTATCTGAATTGGTTCGTAAAGCGGGAGTTTCTCGCAACGCTTTCTATCGCAATTATAAGTCAAAAGAAGAAATTTTAGAGATTTATTACGAACGGACTTCCAGCAACCTTAAAAAGAAATGGCATGATTTGCAGGATAAAGTTCAAAAGGACGGCGTCAAGCAAAGCTTTGCAGATTTTGTCCAAGAACAAAAACGCAAGGCAGAGCAAAGCAAAACCCTGTCCAACGTCAGTCAATGGATCAAGGAAAAAACAAAACGGGATTAAATGTCCCGTTTTTTGCTTGCTTTCTATTTTTTACCCAATTTTCTCGTCTTTTTGAGGGCAGCAGCGACTGCCTTGATGATGGCGTAACGGAAGCCTTCTTTTTCAAGAGCTACCACGCCTGCGATGGTCGAACCGCCTGGTGAGGTCACTTCCTGTCGGAGCTGGGCTGGGTGCTTGTCGCTGTCCAAGACCATTTGAGCGGTACCTGTTAGGGTTTGAGCTGCAAGAACTTTGGCGTCTTGAGCCGTCAGTCCGTTCTGCACACCGGCATCGGTCAGGGCCTCAATCATCTGATAGACAAAGGCTGGTCCGCAGCCTGCGATAGCCGTCGCTGCGTCGATCAGACTCTCTGGCACCTGCTGGACCTTGCCTGATTTTTCTAGGATTTGTTCCAATAGCGGAGCAAGCTCTGGATTGACCAAGCTATAGGTTGTCATACCTTGGCCGATAGCGACAGGTGTGTTAGGCATGATTCGAATGAGGTTATCTGCCGACACAAATTCTGCCAGGCTGTCAATGGTCACTCCAGCTGCCATGGAAATCCAGATAGCCGACGGATTCTGGCTAATCTGGTCCTGTAAGGCTGACAAAACGGACTCAATCAGGTGAGGCTTGACCCCAAGGAAAATGACCTCGGCCTGCTCTGCGATTTCCCCATTAGAAAAAAGCTGACCGCCCACCTTCTCTTGAAGAGCCTGGGCTTTTGCTGGGTTATGGTTGCTGAGTAGGAGCTGGGTATCTGGCTGCTGGCTGACCGCTTGGGCCAGGGCTGCTCCCATGTTGCCCAGTCCGATAAATCCAATCTTCATCTTGTCCTCCTAACGAATGTGGCCGTCGCCGGTGATGATGTACTTGTAGGTGGTCATCTCACGCAGGCCCATAGGACCACGGGCGTGCATCTTCTGGGTGGAAATGCCCAACTCGCAGCCTAGACCGAACTCACCACCGTCTGTGAATCGTGTCGAAGCATTGACATAGACCGCCGCCGAATCCACATAGAGTGTGAAAAGTTCAGCCGTCTGGCTGTTTTCCGTCACAATGGACTCGCTGTGCCCTGTCGAGTGTTGAGCGATATGGCTGATAGCTTCTTCTACACTTGAAACAATTTTGACAGCCAAGACATAGTCCAAAAATTCTGTGTCAAAATCTTGGTCGCCTGCTGGTATGGATTGGTTTAGAATAGCCTGGGCTTGACTGTCAGCACGTAACTCCACCTGACCAGCAATAGCTTCTTCCAAACGAGGTAGGAATTGACTGGCAATGGCTTCGTGAACCAGCAAGACTTCCGCTGCATTGCAGACTGAGGGACGACTGGTTTTGGCATTGACAACAATCTGAAGGGCCTTGTCCAAGTCTGCGTCCTTGTCCACATAGACATGGCAGATACCTGTCCCAGTTTCGATGACAGGGACTGTCGCATTTTCAACGACGGCTTGAATGAGTCCTGCACCGCCACGTGGCACTAAGAGGTCAATCTTGCCTTTGGCAGTCATCAATTCCGTCGCAGAGGTCCGGCTGGTATCTTGGACCAACTCGATGACTTTTGGCGAAAGACCCGCCTTCTCCAAACCAGCCTTGAGGGCTGTGACAATGGCTTGAGCCGAATGAAAGGCTTCCTTGCCACCACGCAAAATGACTGCGTTTCCGCTCTTGATAGCAAGGGCAGCAGCGTCTGAGGTCACATTTGGACGACTTTCGTAAATCATTCCTACCAAGCCAAAGGGAATAGATTTCTTGCGAATGTTCAAGCCGTCTGCCCGAGTGGTTTCTTCCAAGACTAGTCCAACAGGATCGGGTAAGCCAATCAAGGCACGAATGCCGTCTGCCATAGCTTCAATCCGCTCTGCAGTCAAGAGCAGTCTGTCCTGCATGACCTGACTAATCTTTCCTTGGGCATTCTCCATATCAATGGCATTGCCTGCTAAAATTACCTCCGTCTGAGCAACCAACTGGTCTGCCATAGCTGACAGGGCCTGGTTTTTCTGTTCGGTTGTCGCAAGGTTGATTGAAGCCTTGTGAGCCAATAAACTATCTAATAATGCTTGTGTTGTTGTCATAAATTTCTCCTACTTAGTCTTTCAGTTTGCTCGCTCGTCAACATAATCAAGATAAACTGAATAACTATAAGCTCACCCAATCGTTGCGGTGAATGAACACGCCCTCTGCTCTGCCATTTGCCAACTGGTCCTGTAAGTCTTTAGAGGACAGTTTGACCCGCCCTTTACCAATCAAACGGTGGTCTGCCTGGCTGTAAACTTCCACAACCTGCCCCACTTCAAAGTCACCTTCAAGAGCTTTGACACCAGCAGCTAGCAAACTGCGACCTTGGTGCAACATCGCCTCAACAGCTCCCGCATCCACTTCAACCGCTGCATCTGTTCGGGCGTAGAAGGCCATCCACTGCTTGCGTTGGTTCATAGCATGGTCATCTGCTAAAAAGAGGGTGCCACGGTTGGCTTGGGTGACTGCTTGTAAGAGAGCGGTATCCTCTTTTGAAGAGCAGATAAAGACGGGCACGCCTGACTTGGTCGCAATCTGTGCCGCTTGCAATTTTGTGGTCATGCCACCAGTCCCGTTGGACGAGCCTGCTCCTGCCGCCATGGCAAACAAATCTTCCGTAATTTCCTTGATTTCAGGCAAATGCTGGGCAGTCGGATCGCTGTTGGGATTGGCTGTGTAAAGCCCGTCCACATCCGTCAAAAGCACCAAGAGGTCTGCTTTCAAGAGCGAAGCCACCTGGGCAGACAGGGTATCGTTGTCCCCCACCTTGATTTCCTCAATGGCAATGGTATCATTTTCATTGATAATGGGAATAGCCCGTTGCTTGAGCAAAACCTGCAAGGCCTGAGAGGCATTCTGATAACGTCTGGCATCCGCAAAATCATCCTGAGTCAGCAAAATCTGAGCCGACACAATACCGTCTTTCATCAGATTCTGCGTGTATTCCTCAATCAGCAAGCCCTGACCCACTGCTGCAGAAGCCTGTTTCTCCGCAATCTTGGTCGGTCGCTTGTCAAATCCCAATCTCCGAAAACCAGCAGCAATTGAGCCCGAAGTCACCAGCACAATCTGGTAGCCCTTCTGATGCAACTGAGCCAACTGATTGGTAATCCGAGCAATCTTGATCCGGTCCAGGCTGCCATTTTCTTGGGTCAGAGAGCTGGTGCCCACCTTAAATACGATTGTTTTTTCTGTCATAATCTCTTCTCACAAAAACTAATATTTGGAAAATTATACCATATTTTAGGTATAAAGAAAATCAATGTTATTTAGCAGAGAATGAGGGAAAATTCCTAGAAATAGGTAAGCTTATACTCAAAACTAAAAGGAGAACTTGTCGCCTCCCTTTAATCTATTCAAAAAATTCCTGTGAGATTGTTACCATTTCACTTTCGCTAGGCTGTAACACTTGATAATCCTTCTCAAAGAAGGAGAGAACTTGCTGTCCATAGCGTTTGGTATGGATGCGAGGATCTAATACCAAGACTAGAGAATCTTGTTTGTCATGTCGATTGGTGCGTCCAATGGCTTGACGCAACTTAATCATCATCATAGGTAGGCTGTAATCATAAAATGGATTTTTCCCTTCCTTACGTAGATGGTGATTGATTTTCTGGACAAAACGGTCCTTTGGATTGTCGAATGGCAGCCTTGTAATGACCTGAATCAATTGGTCCTGGCTGGCAAAGTCAGCTCCCTCCCAGAATACGCCTGTGCCGAGTAAAATTTGGCATTCCCCTCGTTCAAATTTGCGTTTGAGTGTCATTTCCTGTCCATGCTTGTGCTGGGCTAGGTGGGGAATGTTATTGTCTTCTAACAAATCCGACACCTGCAAGAGCAGAGAAATCGATGTGAACAAGACCAAAATCGGTCGTCCCAGCTCTGCTATTTCTCTTAAAGTAGTAGCCAAATAAGCTGCATGCTCCTCCTTGGTCCAAGCGAGGATGTCGGGGAGATGAGTCGGAAAAAGCAGCTGCTGGTTGGTCACAGTTTGAGTCGGTATCAAATCCAAAGTGACCTGCTCAAAGCCCAGCAGATCCGCCAGACTGACCTTTTTGCTGATGGTCAAGGTGGCGCTGATGCAGAAAATCTTGGTATCAGGCAGGTAGCTGGTCGCATTTAGGAGACTGTCCTTGGAGCCCCGCAAATAGGCAAGCCGCTTTTCTTCTAAATTTTTCTCCTCCAACCAAAAGGTATCGTAATAGTCTATGAGCTGATGCAAGTCGTTCAAATCAACATCTCCAAGCTCCACCAGGTTCTGACCAAGTTGATGAAGTTCAGCCTTTTGAACCTCTCGTTGACCATGCTGGCGAAAACGACTCAAAAAATGGTTGAGTTCAAACTGGCAAGACTCATACAAGCGTTGGTCCAAAATAGTCGTCGCTCTGTCCTTTTTACTTTGCAATACTTGTAACATACTTGTCAAATCTTGCGAAGCCGTCGCTAGATTTTCAGCAGCCAAGAGAAACTTTTGAGCTTCATCAATCACCACCAGACGCTTATCCATGAGAGGGTCTTGATCCTTAAGATGGTTGAGAAAATAAGCGTGGTTGGTAATGAGCAATCTACTAGAGAGAGCTTGTTGGTTCAACCGTTGCCAAAAATCCCAGCCCCCAAAAAGACTTTCAGTCTCCAATTTCCCATCGTGGGCAATCTCATCAAAGTAGGCTTGATAGCGTTGTTTCTGCTTGAGTTCGTCCAAATCGCCTGTGTGAGTTTCTGTCAGCCAGACCAGGACCTGCATCTTAAATTGATTGACCAGGCGATTATCATCCTGCCTTTGCAGGGTTCTCCAATAGCTGTCTAACTTGATAAAATGCTTGGGCGATTTTAGAGAGACTATGGGAATACGAAATATCTCTTTAAGCTTGCTCCCTTCCTTTTCCATAATCTGCTCTTGAAGGAGCTTGGTCGGTACGGTGACCAATAAAGGCTGGTCTGACTTAGCAAGTAAAGGCAAGAGATAACCGTAAGTCTTCCCCAAGCCTGCCTGTGCCTGTATAAAATGCACTTTTTCTGCATCTGCCAAGCGTTTTTCTACTACTTGAGCAAATGCAGTTTGTTTTTTGCGTTCATGCAAGCCGAGAAGGGCAATATTGGTCGAAAAATCTTCAGATAATCGGTAGGCCGACTTGATTTCTTCTGGCTTTTTCAAGACCAAGCCATGAATAGATTCTAAATCGTATGATAGGTTTTCTGACAGAACAGGCACCATTTCATCAATGACCAGACGGGATTCAAAGAGCAGATTGTCCGCCAAATCAAGAATCTTTTCAACAATAGACCTGGGTAAGCTCTTTATTTTCTCTTGAATTTTGATGAGCAAGCGCGCCGTAGCCATGGCATCTGATATGGCCGTGTGCGCCTGGTCCAAACCAAGTTCCAAATGCTCTGCAAGATTTCCCAAGCTGTATTTTTCAAAAGTCGGGAAAAATAGCTGTGATAATTCCACCGTATCTACACGTGGCGTCAACAGTTCATAGCCTTCAAAAAAGAGTGCTTCTGCCAAGAGATTGGCATCAAATTTGACATTATGGGCTACAAAAATAGCATCTCCAATCATGTCATAAATGGTACTTGCTACCTGACCAAAATCCGGAGCCTGACTTAGCTGTTGGTCTGTGATACCTGTCAGATTCTTGATATGGTCATCCAGTAGCTCATAGGGATTGATGTCCGTTGCGTAACTGTCAATGATTTCTCCATTTTCAACGAGAACAATCCCGATTTGAATGATTTTTGCATCGGTACCTGTACCAGTTGCTTCCAAATCGACAACGGCATACCGATTGCTTGTTCTTGTGTCTTTCATACTGTTCATTATAGCATATTCCCTCTCATGGAAAAAGCTCCAAACAAATTCCATGAAGAAGACGTGTTTTTTTGTTAGACTAGTAACATCAGTAACTGTTAGAAGAAGGAAAAAGAATGATTATTCACAAATCTGTCAATCCTGTCGCTTTTCAAAATACCTACTACCTTGAAAATGATACCCATCTGATTATCATTGACCCTGGGAGTGACTGGACAAAAATTCAAGCAACTATCGAAAAAATCGGAAAACCAATTTCGGCTATTCTCCTGACTCACACTCACTATGACCATATTATGAGCTTGGACATTCTGCGTGAGACCTACAATTTCCCACCTGTCTATGTGGCTGAAAGTGAAGCCAGCTGGCTCTACACACCAGAGATGAATCTATCAGGTCTACCTCGTCATGATGATATGGAAAATGTAGTCTGCCGACCTGCTGAAAAAATCTTCCAATACCAAGAAGACTACCAGTTTGACGGTTTTCATTTCAAGGTTGTGCCAACACCCGGCCACTCCATCGGCGGGGTATCCTTTATCTTCCCAGAAGCTGAAGCAGTCATTACAGGAGATGCTCTTTTCCGCGAAACTGTGGGACGTACAGACCTGCCTACCAGCAATTTTGACGACTTGATTGCGGGTATCAGAGAACACATTTTTACCCTGCCAAACCACTATACTGTCCATCCAGGTCACGGTCAAAACACCAGCGTTGGACATGAGAAAAATTTCAATCCATTTTTTAGAATGTAAAATAAGTACTGCCCAGTTCTGATTGAACCAGGCAGTTTTTATTATTATTCATCTAATGCATGTTCAGCTATGACGATTGTTTTTCCAGCTATTTCTTTGACCTCACCAGTTGGACAAAATCCAACTTTGGACCAAAAATGACTGGACTGAGGATTGCTTTCTACATAGCCTAGACGCACTTTTTTGAAGTGACTTGCTAACTGAGATAGGAGCTCCGCTATGATCTTTGAGCCAAGACCCTGACCAGCCAATCTTGAATCCACCATAAAAAGTCCGATATAGGCAATCTCTGCAGTCGGATAGCCGTCAATTAGGTCTAGGATGGCAACTAATCGCTCTTTGTCCCAGAATCCTAGAAAATATTTATCTGATAGCTCCTTACCTGGCGGACAGTTGACAAGGTCATTTGCTAAACTTTCCAGACTAGGCAAGGGTGGAAAATGTTCAAAATAGAGAGGGTTGGTCTGGTAGAGTGCTAAAACCGGCTCCAAGTCGGCGTCTGCTAACTTTCGTACTTGATAACGATTTGAAAATTGACTAACCTTCATCCTCTTCGCTCCGACTAGGCTTCCCAATCGTTTCAAAACTTGCTCGACTATCAGCTGCCAGAGCCTCTTCTTCATAGGCATTGATAATCTGGGCAACAACTGGATGGCGAACCACATCCTTGGCTGAAAAATGTACGAAATCAATCTGCGGAATTTTGCTTAGTTTCTCCGTCGCATCAATCAGGCCTGACTTAACCTTGCGTGGCAGGTCAATCTGACTAATATCCCCATTGACAATCATCTTGGAATTAAAGCCCAGACGGGTCAGGAACATCTTCATCTGCATAATGGTGGTATTTTGCGCCTCATCTAAGATGACAAAGGCGTCTTCCAAGGTCCGCCCCCGCATATAGGCCAGCGGTGCAATCTCGATGATTTCCCGCTCCATTAGGCGCGTGGTCTGCTCCTTGCCCAAAATCTGGTAGAGGGCATCATAGACAGGACGCAAATAGGGGTCTACTTTTTCTTTTAAGTCCCCTGGCAAAAAGCCTAAACTTTCGCCTGCTTCTACCGCAGGACGTGTCAGAACAATCCGCTTGACCTGTCCCCGCTTGAGGGCTGTTACAGCTAGAGTAACCGCCAAGAAGGTCTTACCTGTACCAGCAGGACCGATTCCAAACACGATGTCATGACGCTTTACGCTGTCCACATAGAGTTTTTGTCCAAGGGTCTTTACGCGAATGGGTTTTCCGTAGTTGTCCTTGATAATCTCTTCTTCATAGAGGGCAACGAATTTCTCAATCTCATCATTTTTTGCCATGGAAATAGCTGTGACCACATCTGGCGTATTGATAACCAAACCACGACTCACCAAGACAAGGAGAGACTGGATAACAAGACGTGCCTGTTCTACATGTTCTTCCTGGCCAATCACCTGCACTTTTTCCGTACGGGCATGAATAACCACACCTAGTTCCTGTTCCATCAATCTCAGATGGCGTTCATTCGAACCAAATAGACTAAACGAATCATCTGGATGCTTGAGTTGAATATCAATTGAATGTTCTAGCAAGAGTTGCTCCTTTTCCTGTGCTTTTCTCTATTATAACAAAAATAGCCCAAACAAGGCTATTTTGTACTATTTTATCCATCAATGTCCCAAATAATCTTCCCAAATCGCATCAAAATCAGACATGGAAAAGGCAAAACTGGCCGATTCCTCCAAAAAACGACTGACTTCATCAAAATTATCTGATTGCTTAGGAAAATCAGATTCATCAAAGGCATAATCTGCCAAGATAGCTACTGGTTCATTACTTTTCGGGTTGCGCTGGGTCATCAACCAAGAATAAAAACTTTTTCTCACTACATCTACTTTCTATGATTTTTTTCGTAGAGCTCTATATAGCGCTCCATAGACATCTTACTAACCAATTCCCCTATCAATTCATAAGGAATATTCTTGGGATTTTTCATGCGAACACAGGACTTGCCCATATCCAGTTTGGTAGGCACCTGTGCTTGATAAGCAGCAACGAACCAATCATTCAATTCTTGGTCCATATAGATTCCCATGTGGTAGAGGGCGATGTGTGCCTTTTGTGATGCCAAGGCAAGGAAAGGCAGGGGCTCTCCCGGTGTGCAATGATAACCATCAGGGTAGGCAGTAAGCGGCACATAATAGTTAATCATACCACCCAAGATGCCTACTTCAAAACCAGCTGGTAACTGTTCCACAATCACTTGATGGAGCCGTTCAACCGCTTCCTTCCGATTCTCAGGCAAGGCAGCCATATATTCTTCAATCGTTTCCACTTCAATCAGCATGACTTTCTACTATCTCAACCCCAGCATACTTTCCTTGGCGTGAACCATGTCTGTTATCATCTGACAGTATGGCGTAGGGATACCTGCTCGCTTGCCTTTGAATACAACTGCTCCATTCAGATAATCAATTTCTGTCTTTCGACCATGTTGGACCAAATCCTGGTGCATAGATGGATAGTGATTGGAAGCCTTCTTCGAAGCATCAATAACATATTTCCAAATAGCTTCTTCGTCAATTCCATCTGCCTCAGACTTAGCAACAGCAATAAATTCTTTGAAAATCCCCTGTACTAGATTCAGTCCAGCCTCCGTACCAAATAATTCACCAATTGTACAGTCTAAAATGGTACAAGTTGGATTCATCACACCATTGACACAGGCTTTCTGCCAAATAGCACTGACAACATGATTGTCATAGGTCACATTTAGCCCAGCTTCATTCAGCATTTCAATAATATCCGCAACTGATTGCTCATTACCAAGAATATGCTGAACGGACATAGAACCCGGACCTTCTAAGTGAGCATGTCCAGGACCCTTTAGTCCCGCCAACCACATGGTCACCCCAACCATGATACTTTCATCTGGCACGTACCGACGCATGGTCGTCGCATGCCCCAAACCATTCAAGAGACTCAAAACCTTGGTAGTTGGACCGATTATCGGCTTAATATCCCGCAACATCTTTGGCAACTGATCAGCCTTTGTCAATAGAATGATAAAATCTGCTTCTCTCGTTGCTTCGGTCGGTTTCATGATAGGCAAGTGTACAGTTTCCTCTACATCTCCAGTCACTTTCAAGCCGTTTTCTCGAATCGCTTCGATATGCTCTTCCCAATTATCCAACAAAATCACTTCATGATTTGTCTTAGACAATTGATAACCAAAACGACACCCCATTGCCCCACTACCAGCAATATATACTAGCATAGACGCCCCCTACACCAACTCTGTTCCCAAAGAATCCTGTTTAATTTTTCCAGCCTTCATCAAACCACCAAGAGCTTTTTTGAATTGCCCTTTGGAAATACCAAAGGTGGCCTTGATATCTTCCGGAGCAGACTTATCGTTCAAGGTCATGAAACCTCCATTGCTTTCCAGATAAGTCAATATCATCTGGGCATCATTTTCCAGCATCTCAAATGAACGTGGCTTGAGAGACAAGTTCAAGGTCCGATCAACTGCACGGTAGCCGATGACACGCGCCTCCAAAACCTGACCCAAACGTGGTTCCGCAAAGCGTTCACTTGGGTGGATAAAACCAAGCATGTTGTTGTCTGGCAAATAAACAAAAGTACCATTCATTTTCAAACGGTAGACAATCGCTCGCAGAGTTTGGTTTTGCATATTGTCATAAGCAGGTCCAGCCATTTTCTGAAAATCTTCCTGAAAAGCTGGCAGAGCCCAAATGCGGTCCTTTTTATCGACGTCTAATTTGACGTACAACTGATCCCCTTTTTTCGGCCAGAGTTCCTTGATTTCAGGCAAAATGTCTAAGGAAACAACCACTTGCTTGTCTGGCAGACCTGTATCCACAAAGACACCCAAATCCTTACGTACCTCTGTGACAGTTCCCCGACCAAAGCTGGTACGACTCGCCCCAACTTCCTTAGTTGTCAAACGGAGTTTTTGTTTCATATCGGTATAGGCAAATCCCTTAACAGATTGACCTAGACTATGTTCTCCTTCATCCTTAGAAAGAGCAAAGGTTCTACCCTCTTTTTGGACAAAGTAAAACTGATCGTTTTCGTCAGTCACTAAACCAACGATATACTGTGCTAATAAATCATTCATGATTTTCTTCTTTCTGATTAAAAAGTGGGGAAAGTCTTGTCTAACTCCCCCCATTAGATTTCTTATTGGTTCACCACTGGAAGTTAGACAGCCCGGTGATGATCTGTTTTTGTAGCCTAAAAACGTGTTGATTAAACTTCCAACAATTCTTTTTCTTTGTCGGCAGTCATTTTATCAATTGTCTTGATAGCATCATCTGTTACTTTTTGAATATCTTTTTCAAGTGACTTCAATTCGTCTTCAGTGATTTCTTTTGCTTTTTCAGCTTTTTTTGCTTCATCCATGGCATCACGACGGATATTGCGGATAGCAACTTTTGAATTTTCGCCAACTTTTTTCACATCCTTCGCCAAGTTCTTACGAGTTTCCTCTGTAAGGGCAGGAATAACCAAACGGATAACAGTACCATCAGATTGAGGCGTCAAACCAAGATCTGAAGCGTTCAAAGCACGCTCAATATCCTTCAAGATTGACTTATCAAACGGAGTAATCAATAGAACACGCGCTTCTGGCACTGTAATACCAGCCAACTGGTTCAATGGTGTTGGAGAACCGTAGTACTCAACGGAAATACGGTCCAACAAACTAGCATTGGCACGGCCAGCACGAATGTGGCTAAATTCACGTGCCAAACTCTGATGAGATTGATTCATGCGCTCTTGCGCTTTAGCAATAATTTCTTTAGACATAAGACTTCCTTCTTTGTATTTTTTACAGTCTTTTAGTTTACTTTTAGTACTAGGCAACGAGCCACAGGCATAACTGAAGTTAGGCAAGGCGAATTAACGAAGTAATAAAAGAAAAACTAAATGACGATATGATTTATTTTTCTTCTGAAGAATTTGAAACGGTAGTACCGATTGGCTCACCGAAGACAACACGTTTAATATTTCCTGGTTCATTCATATTGAACACGACCAAATCAATATCATTGTCCATTGAGAGAGTTGATGCCGTCGCATCCATGATTTTCAAACCACGACTAATCACTTCACGGTGGGTCAATTCATTGAATTTAACTGCATTAGCATCTTTCTTCGGATCAGCATTGTAGACGCCATCCACACCATTTTTAGCCATCAAAATCGCATCCGCTTCAATTTCTGCAGCACGAAGAGCCGCTGTCGTATCCGTTGAGAAGTACGGAGAACCAATACCTGCTCCAAAAATAACAATGCGACCCTTTTCAAGATGACGAAGAGCACGACCACGAATATAAGGCTCTGCAACTGACTGCATCGCAATCGCTGTCTGCACACGTGTATCCACACCAAGCTGTTTAAGGGAATCAGCCATTACAAGAGCATTCATAACAGTCCCCAACATGCCTGTATAGTCTGCTTGAACTCGATCCATACCCGCTTCAGCAGCAGGTTCTCCACGCCAAAGGTTACCACCACCAATAACAAGGGCAATCTGAATACCTGATTCTGCGACTTCCTGAATTTCCTTTGCCATTTCCTGAACAGTTTTAAGGTCAATACCGACACCACGTTCACCAGCCAAGGCCTCACCAGATAGTTTGATTAGAATACGTTCGTATTTAGGTTTCATCATCTCTCTCCTCTTTTTTATCCCTACTATTCTACCACAAAAACCGTTTTTTTTATACTGAAATCTCCAAGAAAAAAGGAAAATCCTCAACGAACTTTCCTTCTCACATTCTAAAACGCCTCTTTTTCCCAACTTTTCAATAGTAGAAAATAGAGATTTTTAAAACAAACTAGCCTAGGCGCAATTTCCTCCGTAAACTCTGAGCCCGACTTCCAATTAAACGATCTAGCTGACGAGTCTTCAATGTCAAGATGACAAAAACAAGCACACCTGCTCCACCTGCAACAGCCAAGTGGATAAAGCTAGATACATAGCCATTTGCTGGAAGGATAAGATTCAGGACAAATTCAATCCCCCATACAACGATCCCCATTACGATAGAAATCCAACTAATGGTCGCAATATCTTTTATCACTAGTCTTTCATCAATATGCAGAACCTTGTCAATTCGTCTATAGAAGAGATACAGCATAATTCCCAACCCAAATATCGTTGAGATAAAGCTACCATATACCTTAAAGACATAGATCATTGGTACTTGTAAAACGATTTTCACTAACATCCCAATCAAGAAATAATAAATCGCTCTTCTATTTTCAAATATGGCTTGAATGACTACACTAATGACAGAATATAGTCCCAGAGGTAAAATTAAAAATAAGTTCCAAATGAATAGAGTAATGGCGATAGGCTCTGACGGTCCGTAAAAAATCGTATAGAGTGGCCCAGCTAACAGGACTGTTCCAACAATTGCCGGTATAGTGAATATAAAGAGTAATTGTAGATTATCCGCCACTAAATGAGACGCCGCCTTCAAATCTTTCTTGACAAATTTCTCTGTAATCAATGGAATAGCAACACTTCCCAGACTCAGTGAAATCCCGATAATCATCATCGTAATCTTACTTGGATTGGCAGCCATATACGAATAAAGTTCCAAAAGTTCCGAATTACTGTAATTCGTAATTTTTTCCATAACACGAATAAATGTAACTTGGTCAATAAACTGCAATAATTGAATCGTTAGACCTAAAATGATAATTGGAATCGCATCTCGAACAGTTTCCTTAATAAGTTGACCTGTATCCAAAGAAATCTTTTGTTTCTTAGCATGAAGCAACTTACCAAGGTAACCTTGCTTCCATAAAGTATAAACTAAAATCCCAACACTAGCAATCATCCCGACAAAAGCTGCAAAGGTAGATTGGACAACCGCTTCAAGATAGTCACCGCTACCCAACTTCATAATCATAAATGTTGCTGCCAGTATCCAGATAACCCGTACCAGTTGCTCTGCAAGCTGACTGATCGCATAGGGCTTCATATCGTGCCGACCTTGGAAAAAACCACGCAAGATACTCATGGCTGGGAAGATGAAGAGAGGCGGGACTAGACTATACATGACTGGAAGTAACTTTTCCTTCGACCCCGATGCGTCTGCCAACCACGGAGCACTTAGATACATGACCCCTGCAAAGACAGCTCCAAAGACCAACATGAGCTTGAAGAATTCTCTGACCAAGTAGAGCGACACCTCTTCTTTACCCAAGACATTGTATTTAGCTACTTGTTTGGCAATAGCTGTCGGAAGACCAGCTGTTGAAATCAATAAGAAGTTGGCATAGATTTGATACCCCATACTAAAGAGGGCATTGGCTTCAGCTCGATATTCCCCTAACCAAATATACCAGGGAATAACATAGGCAACACCAAGCAGGCGACTAAGAATATTTCCAGCAGTCAACCAAGCCAAGCCTCTGGCCATTGTCGCCTGTTCTTTGGACTGCTGCATTTCAACTTTTTCGGACATTTTTCTATTACTTTCTATGTAAATATAAGACAGGAAAAACTCATACTCTTCGAAAATCAAAATCAGACGTTGTTGACTTGATTTGATGAACTTCAGTTCTATCTGCATCTACGTCGCCTAGTCTAATTCTGATTTTCATTGAGTATCAATTATTAATTTCTATTTTTGGATTTTCACAAAGTCTAACTCTTTCATTATAAACTTTTATCATACCAAAGTAAAAGAAAAACCCACCCATAAGGTGGGCAAGTCAATTAATTATCAATTGAATGATATTTCACTGTCAACCCTCGTTGTACAGCTGGGCGTTGGGCTATTTTCTCTACCCAGGACTTTAGATGCTTGTAAGAATCAACATCTAAAAATTCTGCCGAACCTGGATATAGCTCTCCTTGAACCAAGCGACCATACCAAGACCAGATAGCAATATCTGCGATGGTATAGGTATTTCCAGCTACATATTCTCTTGTCGCCAATAACTGATCCAAGAGATCCAGCTGACGCTTAGTTTCCATTGTATAGCGATTAATCGGATATTCTTGCGCTGTCGGAGCGTAATGGAAGAAATGTCCAAATCCTCCACCAACAAATGGAGCGGCACCAGTTTGCCAGAAGAGCCAGTTAAGAACCTCTGTCCGCTCTGCCCAAGCTTTTGGTAGGAAGGCCTCAAACTTTTCTGCCAAGTAGAGGAGAATATTGGCTGATTCAAAGACCGAAATCGGTTCTTGCTCGGAATAATCTACCATAGCTGGTATTTTGGAGTTGGGGTTGATGGCAACAAAATCGGAGCCAAATTGGTCCCCTTGACCGATATTGATGAGAAAGAGGTCATAATCAGCTTCCGAAATACCTAACTCTTTCAACTCCTCCAACATAATAGCAACCTTAATGCCATTCGGCGTCCCCAATGAATAGACTTGGAAAGGCTTCTCTCCCTTTGGTAGGTCTTGCTCAAAGCGACTGCCCGCTGTTGGACGGTTGCCAGATCGGTTGTCATTTTCATCTTCCCACTTCCAAACGAGTGGTTTTGTATATTCTGTCATGTTTTCTCCTATTTTACCTTTCCTGGAAAAAGACTGGCATAGCGATAATGGTTTTGAACCTCTTGAAGGTAATGGGCTAGTTGCACCAATTCCTTAGGCGCTCGGCAAGTCAGAGCTGTTAACTCTGCATTGATAAAGCGACTTAAGTGTCCTGCCAGTATATAGAGATTTTCCTCCTTGTCCAGCTGACCTGCTACCTCCAATATTTTTTCACGCAGGGCTTCTGAAAATGCTTCCTGCGGAAGGTTGTAGGCTGCAGAAAGGTATTTATAAAGCTCTTCTTTCTCTGCTACTTTCATTGGATAACTCCTTTTATGTAAATTGAATATAGTATAAATCGAAATCAAGTGCTTGTCAAGAAAATCTCAAGAAAAAAAGATTGCCCTAAGACAATCTTTCTATTGATTAAAGTGAGTTAGGATCAACTTTGATACCAACACCTTGTGTTGTTGTGATTGATACTGAAGTCATGTAAGTACCTTTAGCTGTAGCTGGTTTAGCTTTAGCCATTACATCGTGGAAAGCTTTGAAGTTTTCAACGAGTTTGTCAGCGTCAAATGATACTTTACCGATAAGAGCTTGTACGATACCTGCTTTGTCAGCACGGTAAGTGATTTTACCACCTTTAGACTCTTCAACTGCTTTAGCAACATCCATTGTTACTGTACCAGTTTTAGGGTTTGGCATCAAGTTACGTGGACCAAGTACACGACCAAGACGTCCAACAACCGCCATCATATCTGGAGTTGCGATAACAACGTCGAAGTCCAACCAACCACCGTTGATTTTAGCAACGAGGTCGTCTTCACCAACAAAGTCTGCACCAGCAGCTTTTGCTTCTTCTGCTTTAGCACCACGTGCGAAAACAAGAACGCGTGAAGTTTTACCAGTACCGTTTGGCAATACCATTGCACCACGGATTTGTTGATCAGCTTTACGTACGTCGATGTTCAAGTTGTAAGCAACTTCAACTGACGCATCAAATTTAGCGAAGTTAGTTTCTTTTGCAAGAGCAACAGCTTCTTCTACGCTGTAAAGTTTTGTGCTGTCGATTTTTTCAAGAGCAGCACGCAAGTTTTTGCTTTTTTTAGCCATGTTATATGTCTCCTTGTAATCAGATAATCTTGGGTGCTACTTAGTCAGTAACAGTGAATCCCATAGAACGAGCAGTACCTTCGATCATACGCATTGCAGCTTCAAGAGATGCAGCGTTCAAGTCAGGCATTTTAGTTTCAGCAATTTCTTGTACTTGTGCACGAGTAACTGTTGCAACTTTAGTTTTGTTTGGTGTACCTGAACCTTTTTCAACACCTGCAGCTTTTTTCAAAAGAACAGCAGCTGGTGGTGTTTTAGTGATGAAAGTGAATGATTTATCTTCATACACAGAGATAACTACTGGGATGATCATGCCAGCTTGGTCAGCTGTACGAGCGTTAAACTCTTTTGTGAATCCCATGATGTTGATACCTGCTTGACCAAGTGCTGGTCCGACTGGTGGAGCTGGAGTAGCTTTACCTGCAGGAATTTGAAGTTTTACGAGTTTTTCGACTTTTTTAGCCATGATATAAAATCCTCCTATTGTGGTTTTGGCGGTAATTAAAGATTTTTACCTCCCACAAATATGTGTTTTACACATACCTTTTCATTATACACGAATTTCAAAGAAATGCAAGCTTTAGGTTTACTTTTTTTCACATTTTTTATAGAATGAATGTATGTTTGAATCGATTATATTTTTAAAAATAGTAGCCTTTCTATTTATCTTTCTAACCTTGGCCATTTCGATAATTGCTGTCAAGTTTTTTAGGTTGCAAAACCGAGGATGGAACTTTGCGGACATTGCCTTTCCTCTCTATGCAATTGAATTTTATCTGATTTCGGACAAGGCCTACTATAACAGTCTACTGCCTCAGCTTGTCCTAGCCCTCTCACTACTAGCGATTGGTCTTTGTGGTTTCTTCCTTTTAAAGAAAAAGAATTTTTTATATCGCCGTTTCTTCAAGGTTTTCTGGCGAGCTAGTTTTATCTTGACCTTTTTGATGTATCTAGCTTTGGTTATTGCGGTCTTCACTATAAAATCCTAAAATCATCCATCCTTTCATAGATGGCATAATAAATCCCCATTGCAGGCGCAGCGGGGATTCTTTTTATACTAAATCATACAAGGCGACGTAGATGTATAGTCGAATGAATTAGCTTTCAGACAAGGAACTGAGGTGCAGGTTGCTAGCACAGCCTAGTGGCTGTGCTAGGTTGGAGATATAACTTGCAAAGCAAGTCACTTCTGCAGAGTACGGCAAGCCGAAAGTGACGATGTATCAAAGTTAATTCAAATGACTATAGATAGAACTGACGTTCATCAAATCAAGTCAACAGCGTATGATTTTGATTTTCTAAGAGTATTAATTAGTTGTCATATTGATAGTCCTCTCTGGACATGAAAAGATGGACTTATTCATGAATTTCTAGAGGGAGGCCATCTGGATCAAAGAAGAAGGCCATTTTTTTACCATCAAAATCATCTGTTCGCAGGACTTCATGTCGGATGTCCAGACGGTCAAACTCTTCCAGACAGGCTTCCACATCTGCAACCTGGAAGGCTAGATGGCGCAGACCTGTATGTTCAGGATTGGGCATGGCCGGACGCATTGGTGCATCTGGTTTGATGAAGATTTCCAAGATTAGATTGCCTTTTTTGACATTGAAGAGAATATCATTTTTTTCTGGGCGAATATGTTCATCCACCTGTTCAAAGCCTAGTTTTTCAACATAAAATTCTCTTGTTTTGTCATAGTCACTACCGATAATTGCAATATGATGAACTGCATCAAATTTCATTATTGTGTTTCCAATACCTTTCTAGGTTTTGTTCCTTCAGCTGGACCAATGACACCCGCTGCTTCTAGCTCTTCCATGAGGCGTGTTGCCCTGTTAAAACCAACAGACAAGCGTCGTTGAATCATAGAGGCGCTGGCTTTTTGTGTCTCAACTACCAAGGCACGTGCTTCGTTGAAAAGTGGATCTCCTCCAGCATCACCAAAACCTGCATCGCCATCACCTTCTGCCACTTCACCAGGATCAAAGGATTCATCATAATCTGCATCTGCCTGATCCTTGATAAAGCCAACTATTGCTTCTACATCATCATCAGATATAAAGGAACCTTGCAAGCGGACTGGATGGTTTTCATCAATCGGTTTAAAGAGCATGTCACCGCGGCCCAAGAGTTTTTCAGCACCGTTTTCATCTAGAATCGTCCGACTGTCTGTACCGCTTGATACGGCAAAGGCGATACGAGATGGTACATTGGCTTTAATCAAACCTGAAATAACATCAACAGATGGTCGCTGGGTGGCAAGAATCATGTGGATACCTGCTGCACGAGCCTTCTGTCCCAAGCGAATAATGGCATCTTCCACTTCCTTGCTGGCTACCATCATCAAGTCTGCCAACTCATCTACGATGACCACAATGAGAGGAAGTGGAATCTGTTTTTCTTCTGAACGGCTATTAAATTCTTCGACCTTCGCATTATAACCTTCTAAGTTTCGGACACCAATTTGGCTAAACAACTCATAGCGTTTCTCCATTTCATCCACTACTTTTTGAAGAGCTCGAGCAGCCTTGCGTGGGTTGGTCACAACGGGAATCAATAGGTGGGGAATATCATTATAGACCGATAATTCGACCATTTTGGGGTCAATCATCATGAACTTAACTTGGTCTGGACCAGCTTTCATGAGAATTGAAGAGATGATACCGTTGACAGCAACAGACTTCCCTGAACCAGTTGAACCAGCCACCAATAGATGGGGCATACGTGCTAGGTTAAAGGAACGGACGGAGCCATTTACAGCCTTACCGAGAGGAATTTCCAGAAGCTTGTCTGGGTCTGTTTTAGATTGTTCCCAGAGCTCACGGAAAGGTACTGTAGCCACTTCGGAGTTTGGAACTTCAATACCGACCAGAGATTTTCCTGGGATAGGAGCTTCAATACGGACATCTTTAGCCGCAAGAGCTAGAGCCAAGTCATCAGCTAGGTTAGAAATCCGATTGACTCGGACGCCGACTGCTGGTTTGACTTCATACTTGGTTACCGATGGTCCAATCTCAGCACGCTCAACCACCACCTTGATTCCAAAACTGGCAAAGGTGTCTTCTAAAACTTTAATATTCTGGCGAACAATCCGTTTTTCATTGGACTGACTCTTAGCTTTTATAGGAGCAAATAAGTCTATGGACGGAAGTTTATATGCTAGTCTCTGCTTAGGCTTGAAATCAATCTGCATATCTATCTCGTCCTTCTCAAATTCATTTGGTTCAGAATCCTGGCTTGCCGAGTTTGATGGTGCTGGTTGGTCATCTTCTGCCAACATAATAGGAAATTCATCTTCTATGTCTAAGTGGTCATATTCTGAAATAATCGGTACTTGAACAGGCTCTTCTTCTAGGATTTCACCCGTTTCTAAATCGACATGTCTATCTACCAGCGCCAAAGCCCGAGCTGACTCTTCCTCTAGACGAAGGCGTTCCTCTTCTAGACGAGCTAATTCTTGCTGACGTTTTTCTTCTCGTTCTGCTTTTTTCTGTGTTCGAAGCTCTGCTCTTTTTACCTGCGTCTCCGCCAACTTATCTTTGGCAACCGCCAAGCCATCGGCAACATCATAAACAGACCATGGGCTTACAAAAAAGATACCAAATGCTATCACTAGAAGACCGATGAAGAAGGAACCGACATTTGCAAAGAGGAAGGAGACTGGCAGATAGAAGATACTTCCAATCATCCCTCCGCCTAGAAATGCTGTTACCTGAAACTTAGCTAGGTCTGACAAGGCCAATTTTAGAGTATGACCGAATAGGTCACTCCCTTGATAGGTCCAGTCTAAATAAGCCTGAAATTCAATTAATAACCCGATAACAATTAGCCAGAAGCCCGATATGGTCCCTTCTCTTTCGCGTAAGACTTTGGGAATAAGAAGGTAGATAAATGCACCTGCCAATAATAGATAGGCCAGACTACCAAATAATAGCCGGAAAATATTGTAGCTGGTCACTCCAAACACACCTAGGCGACTGGCTGCAAAGGCAATGAATAACAGCCCCAATACTCGAAGGGTGATATTTTTAACACGTTCTTGCTGTGCTAATTCTGCCTTGGTTGGTCGCCTCGTAGCCTTTCCTTTTTTACTTGTCTTTCTCATAGATACCTCAACTTTCTCAATCTCTTTATTTTATCATAATTGGGAAGAATTTTCATGATAGAAAAAACCCTGCAAATACAGGGTTTCTCTTGGAGTGAAAGAATAATTTAAGAGGGCAAATAATATTATAGAGCGTTTAGAATAATCTGACCTTCTACGTAGAAGGTCGATGTCAGGGTTTCTTGACCATCGTTAATAAAGATTTCCAAACAGTTGGTGTCAACCAAGACCTCTAGCTCTGTTGCTTGAACCGTGACCGCTCGTCGAACGGTTGACCATTCCTCTTCACCAGCTTGCTGGATCTTGAGAGAGCTGCGGTCAATGTAGACTTCTTGTTTGGCTCTATCATAGCCAAATTGAAGATAGTCTTGGTCAGTTCCAAGTTTCAAGTCTAGACTATCGTCCAGTTTGAGGGAGAGCTTACTTGGTCCTTGAATAACTTGACCAATCTCCATGTCGTCAAAGCTGTTCAAGATACTTGCTGGCAAGACCTGTCTGAGTCCATTCTCACCTTGCTTAAGTAGACGAGGTAGGGTCATTTGACCATACCACTTATGTCCCAAGTCATTGGTTACAAGCGGACGTCCCCATGTATGCATCCAGGCAATCATGACACGTTCCCCTTCTGGACCTTCAGTCGTTTGAGCTGCATAGAAATCATGCCCATGGTCGATTTCCTTAAAAGAATCTGCCTCAAAGACTTTCTTGTCCCAGTCCACATGACCCGTCACAAAGATATTGGAATTGATATTGACAAAGTCATTGTCTTCTTTTTGATAGCGCATCGGCGAAACAATCAGGTATTCTTGACCATCTACTTCAAAGTAATCAGGACATTCCCAAACGTGACCTTGGTGGGCTTGGCCTTTTAAGAAGATAGACTCAAATTGCCAGTCCAGCAAATCGTCAGATCCTAGTAGGACAATACAGCCGACACCGTCTTTATGCTTGGTCGCTACAACGGAGTAATAGCGACCATCTTTCTCGAAAATCTTTGGATCACGGAAGTCATTGGCGATGACTTCTTCTGGTAGAAGTTCCTCCGTTGCGACAGGGTTCTGAGCGATTTTTTCAAAATGAATCCCGTCTGTCGAATAGGCCATGTTCTGCACCTGTCTGACAGAGCCATCTTCATTGACGATGTTGCCCGTGTACATGAGCCAGAGGGTATCGTATTTTACAATAGCAGAGCCCGAGAAACAGCCATCCTTATCGTAGTCCTTGTCTGGAGCCAGGGCAACTGGGAGATGTTCCCAGTTGACCAAGTCCTTACTTTTGGCGTGGCCCCAATGCATTGGTCCCCAAACACTTTCATAGGGATTGAATTGATAAAAGAGGTGGTATTCTCCTTTGAAATAGACAAATCCATTTGGGTCATTGATCCAGCCAATTTCTGGAACGAAGTGACGTTCTGGTCTAAAAGTCGGATCAAGGGTTACTTTTTCTGCTTGAATATATGCATTGGCTTTTTCAACTGTTTTCACAGGCAGCCTCCTTTTTGATTACTGATTTTCTTTGTATTGATCGTAGTATTTTTGCTTGATAGCTAACCAGTCAGACAGACCGTAGCTTTCCAATTCTTTCAAATAGCTATCCCATTCTTCTTCAATGCCGCCGTTCACAATCCATTCTGCACGTTTGCGGTAGATGAAGTCGTTCATATCTGCTTCAACTTGAGCAATCTTATCCAAATCTTCTTGTTCCATGAAGACACGAGGGTAGATATCGTCATTTGTCACATAGTCAAGATAAGTAGCGTGCATCAAATCCAAACGCCATTTGGCATCATCTGGCATGGTGGTCACTGTACCGTAGTATTCATCAAGAATAGCAAGCGGTCCACCAACTTCTGTCTTCTGACGCAATTCGCCTGGAGCAGTACCGTTCAATGGTAGGTGTTTGAGGCTATTAGTTGCTGTGTCAAGTTCAAAGATATTTTGCTGTGTCTCATCTCCATAAGTACCCCAGTTGTTTTGGACAGATTGGAGCGGAGCGTATTGGGCATCAATCCACTTGGCTGTCAATTCCAAGTTTTTATTAGCTGATGTGATGACCATGCGGTCACGTTGGAAGCCCATACCGTTTGTACGAGTGATGTGCTTGGTTCCATCAGGACCTGCCAAGACTGGCAAGATGTCATAGGTATCGTTCATTCCTGTCACATTTGCCTTATCCCAAGTAAAGTAAACACCGTAGAGATTTTCACTTCCTTTAGAGATGTAAGTGTTCCAATCTTGTTCGAACGCTTCAGGATCTAGAAGACCTTTTTCTTGAAGGGTACGCATAAATTCAACACCTTCTTTGTAGTCTTCATTGTCCGCTGTGAAGTCAACAGTTCCGTCATTGCTGACAACTAAGTGGTCATCATTATCACCGACACCGAATGCACCAAAAAGAATTTTGAAGTCCTCATTTCCTCCACCATTGATGAAGCCCATTGGAATTTCATCCGCCTTGCCGTTTCCGTTTGGATCCTTGGTCTTGAAGGCTTCAAGGACCTTAATCAAGTCGTCCGTTGTTTTTGGCATTTCAAGACCGAGTTTGTTCAACCACTCTTTGTTAATCCAAGCGATATCGTTAACGGTGTGAATTGATTCCTTACCTTCACCTAACTCTTCAATCCATGGGAATGAGTAGATATGTCCGTCTGGAGCCG
The DNA here is from genome assembly GCF_019754115.1 of Streptococcus sp. 2018110. Taxonomy (NCBI): domain Bacteria; kingdom Bacillati; phylum Bacillota; class Bacilli; order Lactobacillales; family Streptococcaceae; genus Streptococcus; species Streptococcus sp. 2018110. The sequence goes on from NZ_JAIJZO010000004.1 coordinate 71,775, forward strand.
TAATCATTGAACGGTATTCTGGGTTCTCATCAAGAATTTTCTTGAGGTTTGGCATATGCTCATCAATCAAGTCTTCAACTGGTACGATAACCCCTTGCTTCGCCCAGTTCATCAATTCCACATCAGAAGCCCCGTCATTATGAATAGCATCTGGCAAATCACCTGAAGCAATATCTAAGTTCCGTTTTTCACCAAAGTCTGACTGATAATTTGTCCAGTCAATATGAACGCCTGTTTCCTCTTCTAATCGCTTGAAAATTAATTTTTCATTCGGATCTGCTGGAGCTAAGGGCGAACTTGCAGTCATAAACTTAAGCGTAACTGATTTTTCCAAAGGGAACTGAACATCCTTTAATTCATAATCAGGGCTTGATGCGGTATTTTTTGAACCACAAGCAGCCAATAAAACGGTACTTGCAAGAAGCGTAACAACTGTTTTTCCAAATTTGTGTTTCATCAGAAACAACCTCCTATTTTGTTTTCTTAAAAATAATTGATACTTATACTCAATGAAAATCAAAAACAGACTAGGCGACGCTGATGCAGATAGAACTGAAGTTCATCAAATCAAGTCAACAACGTCTGATTTTGATTTTCGAAGAGTATTATTAACCTTTTAATGAACCAGCCATAATACCCTTATCAAAGTATTTCTGGAAGAATGGATACATGACAATGAGTGGCAAGCTAGAGATGACAATAGTCGCATACTTGATCATTTCTGCGATTCGTTTCATTTCATTCATAGCAGCCTGGGCCCCAATCATGTCCTTAGCAGGCTCACTTTGAATGAGGATTTTCCGTAGCACGAGTTGGAGTGGTTCCAAGTCTGGATCCTTAATGTAAATCATGGCATCGAAGTAAGAATTCCATTGACCGACAAAGGCATAGAGGAAGAGGACAAACATAATCGGTTTTGCCAGCGGGATCATGATTTTCCAGAAAATCTGAAATTCATTGGCCCCGTCCATTACCGCTGCCTCTACCAACTCATCTGGTAAGCCTTGGAAATAAGTTCGTGCCAAGATGATATTCCACACATTGACTGCACCAGGGATAATAATGGCCCAAACGGTGTTCAACATTCCCAAATCTTTGACCAAGAGATAGGTCGGAACAAGGCCACCACCAAAGAACATAGTGAAGACGAGGAAGGCATTGATCCATTTTTTCCCGACCAAATCCTTCTTAGAAAGGGGATAGGCAGTCATGACCGAAATGGCTACAGTCACAAAGGCAAAGGAGAAAGAATAAAAGAGGGAGTTGAAAAATCCACGTAGGATAGACTTATCTGAAAATACCCGTTGGTAGCCTTCTACTGTCCAGTCCTTTGGATCAAAGCTAATTCCCTTGCTGACCAAGGCCTGTGGGTCCATGAAGGAAGCTACTAGGATGTAGACCATGGGCACAACTGTTATGAGAACAAGAAATGCCAGCAAGATTTTATTGACAATCAGCATTCGCTTGTCAAATTTTGTGTACATTTGTGTATTCATACGAACCTCCTATAAGCCTTGTCCGTCGTTGATGCGTTGGACAATCTTATTGACTGCAATCAGCAGGATAATATTGATAAAGGCATTGAACAAACCAACCGCTGTTGAATAAGAGTAGTCACCTGACACCAAACCGATTTTATAGACATAGGTTGAAATAATTTCAGAGCTGGTTAGGTTGAGGGAGGTCTGCATCAGAAAGGCTTTTTCATAGCCAACGTTCATGATGCCCCCAGCTGCCAGGATAAATTGAATGACCATGACTGGTTTCAGTGCAGGCAAGTCAATGTGCCAGATTCGTTGGAAGATGTTGGCACCGTCTAGTTTAGCCGCTTCAATCAAGGCTGGATCAACATTGACCAAGGTAGCTGTGTAGAGCGTTGATGCCCAGCCCATTCCCTGCCAGATACCACTTAAGATATAGAGCGGTCTGAAGAAGTCTGGGTCTGTCAGGAAGTTGGCCTCAATACCAAATAGACTAAGGATTGAGTTGACTGGTCCTCCTACTGAGAAGAAGAGGAAAATCATACCAACGATAACAACGACTGAGATAAAGTTTGGAGCATACAGCACCAACTGAATCCGTTTTTTAGCCTTATCACTCAATAGTTGGTTGAGCATAATTGCCAAAATAATGGGTGGGAAAAATCCTAATAGTAGACCGTAGACACTCAATTTCAAGGTGTTGGCAAGTAAGGTGCCGAAATTGGGAGAAGAAAGAAACTTGGTAAACTCTTCAAACCCAATCCACTCACTACCAATCACCCCTTTTAAAGGATTATAATCTTTAAAGGCAATCAAGACCCCGTACATGGGGATGTAACGGAAGATGAAAGTCAAGACCAAGCCTGGTAGTAACATCAGTAACAAGAATTTCTGTTGCTTGATTCGATCCAAGAGCCCAGCTTGTTGCAGTTTTGATGTTTTCATAAGAACTCCTTTTTGAAACGTTTCAAATTTATTGATTTTAGAAAGAGGATGTGAACCTCTTTTTTTGAAACGTTTCATTTTTCTTGTAAAAATAAAACCAACTGTTTATTGATGATTTTATTTTATCATTGTAACCGTTTTCTGTCAATCCCTATTTTTAATTTTTTGTAGTTTTTCCTTCAAGATAGGAAATCGGTAGAGTGACTTGTAGGGGGCGCTCTCTTTTCTCAATAATATCAATTAGACAGGCAACGGCTTCCTGGGCCATAGCCTCCAAAGGTTGTCGAATGGTGGAAAGTTCTAAAGAACGTTCACTTGCCAACTGAATTCCGTCATAGCCGATCACCTGCACATCTTCTGGAACCCGTCGTCCCAGTTTTTCCAAGACAGCAAGAGTATCTAGGGCTACAAAATCATTGATGGTGAAAATGGCGTCAACCTGTGGATTTTTAAGCAAAAAGGCTTCGACTTGATCGACAAAGTCATCATATGGCTCTTCCAAGTCCAAGACCTGACAAGGAAAACCTGCCTCTACAATCCGTTTTTCAAAGTACAATCTGCGCTTCTTGGTTTCATTGATTGTTTTATTGTGCCCGCCGATAAAGGCAAAATGGCGACCTCCTTTTGCAATCAAGGTATCCGCTGCCAGTTCCGCACCAGCTTGGTTGTCCGAGCTGACACAAGGGATAGCCTTGTTTTCATAGGTGCGGTCGATACTGACGAATGGGATGTTAGAAGATAAGTAATCCTCGATTGGACTGTAGGTGATGGCAATGATGCCGTCCACCTTATTTTGCTGGAGCATAGTTAGGTAGTCTAGTTCCCGCTTGGGTCCTGAGATATTGCAGAGCAAGAGCTTGTAGTTCTTCTTGCTCAGGGCCACTTCGACATGGTAAGCAAACTCTCCAAAAAATGGATGCCAGACTGTTGGAATAATCAAGGCAATGGTTTCCGTCCTGTTCTTTTTCATCCCACGTGCATAAACATCTGGGATGTAATTTAATTCCTGAATGGCAGCCTGAACTTTTTCAAGTGTGCTTTCCTTAATACCAGGCTCCTTATTAATAACTCGAGAAACCGTTCCAACACTGACACCAGCTAGTCTTGCTACATCTTTCATAGTAATTGATTTTTGCTCTTCCATAGTTTGCTCCTTTCTATTTCGTTTTTTGAAACGTTTCAATATTTTATATTAGAATACCATTGATAACGTTTTCTGTCAAGAAAAAATAGACCAGCCTTGCCAGTCTACATCTTCTTCTTTGGGTGTTTGTCAATGACTTCTGGGTGATTATCCAGAGCAGCTCTGCCTTTTTCCGTCAGGGCATAGCCACGGACAGCAAAGTAGGGAGCTAGTTTTTCTTCTGTCAAGTGGTCCTTGAGGGCAGTGTCTAGGTCGGCCGCCTTCATCTTGGAAAGACCGGTCACGCCTTCTGCCTTGAGGATATTCTTCTTGGCAGTGGAGGTGATGTGGTCCAGCGAATCAAAGGCTGACTCTAAATAAACATAGCCATCCGCCAACAACTTTTCCATGTGGGCAGGGCCATTGATGCCGTAGATGTACTCAAAATACTTGGAATAGGGCGTCGTAGTTGTAAAGGTACCAAAATTGACACGCCAGAGGAGGATAATGTCCCCTGCCAGCAGACCTTCTTCTAGCCGAATCATATTGCGTTTGGGAACGGGCTTGGCCTCCAAAAGCCAGGCTGCCAGGTCACGTTCAGGGGAAATATAGGGCTTGACCTCATGGTCTTTGTACATTTCTTCAATCCGATTCTGAATTGACATTTATTTTACCTCTTGTACTGCGTAATAGTTGCCTTCTTCGTCGCTAAAGTTGAAAGTTTTCATAAATCCAAGATCCATAACTGGGTTGGCATTGACACCGCGTTCGATAAATTCTTGGTAGGTTTTTTCAACATCTGCAGATGCCATCAAGATGGATGGGATACCAAGAAACATCTCTGGATGCATTTCAGCAACTGCTGCCTTATCATGAAGAACAAATTGAACATCGCTATCTACTTTTGGCGCGATAACATAAGAAACTTGCGGACCTTGTTCTTGGCGTTCTACACGCTCAAAGCCAACTTTTTCATTCCAGAATTTTGCGGCTGCTTCAGGATTATTGACATACAGCATAACCTGTCCGATTGATTGAATCATTTTAAATACCTCTTTTGTGTTGTACGAATATCTGTTCAGACCATTATACACTAGGTAGGGATATTTTCAAAAGAAAAACGACTCTTAGAGCCGTTCAAAACCTAGGAAACGTGTCCCCTGAAAATGCAGGCTGCCTACATCTCCCTCTGCCAAGAGGGCATACTCGTCTGAGCGTACACGGAACTCCTGCCGTCTTCCCTCCCATTCAAACGTTACATAATAATTGGTTCGTGCTACTTCGTTACCAAAAACATGAGTTCGTTTTGAGACAAGCTTGGCCCTGTAGGATTCTTTTGGGGCCTGATTGTTATGGTGCCATTCCATAAAATTTTTAATAATATGGAAACAAACCGTCGCTAATATGATTGCAGAAAAACTGTAGAAAAGGACCATATGCCATACTAGGCTTCCATCTGGGGCAAACAAGTTCTCAAACATCATTATTCTCCTTTTTGCATTTGTAAATATAGTATATCATATTGTTGAATTGGATACACTTTTTATACTAGATAAAAATTGAAAAAATCCATATTTCATGGTAGAATGAGCATAATTTTGAACCAGACAAGAAAGGATTTTCTATGAAAAAAATACTAGCTCTTGCTCTAGCTTCGAGCATCTTGCTAACTGCCTGCACAAACAACTCGACAGCTAATAGCTCATCTTCTACAGCATCTAGCTCTAGTTCAAGCTCGACTACGACAGCTGATACAACTGCTTCTAGCCAATATGCCAAAGATTTGGCATACGCCATTAACAATCCTAAAGCTACATTCCCCCAACTTTCCAATGAAATTGGTGAAAATGAGGCTGCTGTTAAAATAAAAACAACCGAAGGCGACATCACTATAAAACTCTTCCCCGAGCAAGCTCCACTAACTGTGGAAAACTTTCTGACCCATGCCAAGGAAGGATACTATAATGGAACGATTTTCCATCGTGTCATTAAAGATTTCATGATTCAAGGTGGCGATCCTCTTGGAAATGGTACTGGTGGAGAGTCTATCTGGGCCGGAAAAGATACTACTATCGATGCTGGAAATGGTTTTAAAGACGAGATTTCAGCTTTCCTTTATAACATTCGTGGCTCACTTTCTATGGCAAATGCTGGTGCAGGAACAAATGGAAGTCAGTTTTTCATCAATCAAAATACAACAGACATGTCTAGCCAACTTTCTAGTTCTAGCTATCCTGGTAAAATCATCGATGCTTATAAAAACGGAGGCAACCCAAACTTAGATGGCAAGCATACCGTATTTGGTCAAGTCATCGAAGGGATGGACATCGTAGATAAAATCGCTTCCGTCGAAACAGATGATAGCGATAAACCTAAAACAGATGTAAAAATTGAGTCTATTGAAATTCTGAAAGATTACACCTTTTAAAAAAGAAACAGAGTGCCCACCTCCTGTCGGAGAGTAGGCACTCTGTTTCTTTTATCACGTGAAAGCCAGTTACTGTTTGCTAGGGTCTTTCAGCTTACTCTTACTCTATAAAGAAAAATTATCGGTATTCGGAAAGAAGAAAACAATCATCCCTAAGTAACAAAAGGAAGACGAAAGACATAAATTGGAGATTATATTATGAAAACAGGGGTGTCAACTGTTTTTCACGAGTTTAAAGACATTATTTAAAGAAGCCAAGCTAGGTTAAATTCTCTTATAACTTTTACGCGACGGCTTCATTTTTCCGCAGCATTTCTTTAACAATATAGCCAAAAAGATAAATGAAAGAGGTATTCCAATAAATAGAGGGATGTACTTGACTGGAAGGTCCGCGACTTGCTTCACTTCTGCTTCCATTATCTCCGCTTTGTATGGGATACGATGTCCCCTAACCAAAATCCTGTGGCTATTTACCATATAAGGTGTGCAAGTCACCAACGTGACATAATCCTGTCCTTCAACAATCTGTAGGCTACTAACGTCACTTGGATCAACAACTTGAATCTTGTCTACTTGGTAGGCATGAATTTCAGACTCTTTGAGCTCAATATAAAATCTATCCCCTTCAACCAGGTCTGGTAAGTCTGTAAACAATTTAGCTTCGGTCAAGCCACGATGTCCAGAAATAACCGAATGCGTCGATTCTCCACCGATGGGGAAGGAGGTCCCTTCTAAATAGGTTGCACCACGCGCGAGAAAGTCCTCCCTGGTTTGGTCAAAAATAGGCAATCTGATTTGGATTTTAGGGATAGAAATAACGCCCAAAACATGGTCTTCATAGACCGTTTTTAAATCTTCAACTTTTTTGGCCTCTTCGGAGAAAGGATCAAATCCGGGAGAGATATTTTGATAGGCAAATTGCTTATTTTTTGCCTCCATTTCGGCTAATTTTTGTTGATATTCCTCGGTACTTTTTTTATTTGCTTGCTGCTGGTAATGTTGAATGATTTGTTGGTTCATCAAGTCATTCAAACTATTTCTAATGAATGGATAGGAGAGAATGCCAATACCACAGGCCAGAACGACCCCCATAACAGTATCCACTATTTTTCTTTTTGTATTTTTCTTGGTTCGCTCCATATTCTCCCCTGTTCATTATCATTATGCTGCTTTACGACGAGACACAAAATAGGTACCTGCAAGAGCGATCATTACAGCTCCAAGTGCAACGAAAAGAACAATTCCTGTACCACCTGTAGAAGGAAGGAAACCTTTCGGTGTATTGACGAGTTTATGCGGAGCTCCTGTAGTAGTCGTATAAGAATTAGCTGTTACTTCAAATTGAGTGTAGGCTGCCATACCAGTCGGTAAAGCGTAGCCCTCTGGAGCTTTTGTTTCTTGAAGTTGGTAGGTACCATATTCGAGACCTTTTACATCCACAATTCCTGTTGAATCAGTTGTATATTTTGTTGCTTCTTCATAAGAAGTAACCCATTGACCACCCTCGGCACTTGCTTTGAAGTATTCTGCAGAATCAGTAGTATTTTTGCGAACGACGAATTCTGCTCCCTCAAGAGTTTTAGCCTCATTGTTCACGTCAACTTTTTTAAACTTATAACCACCTGTTTTTACTGTTTCAAAATCTTCTGGTGTTTCTTTGTCCCATTTATTGATACCTGTAGTACCATCGTTACCAAAAATTGCTTTTGCAGTATTGACGATGCCTGTATCAATATATTGGAGGGAATGAATCTTCATTTGATAGCTAAAAGCAATTTCTTTATTGGCATGACTTGCTAATTTTTCAATACCTGCTTCTGTTAATTTCGTTGTGACAGTGGTTTTACTACCTTGTTCTGCTACTGTTACAGTATAGTCCTCAGTTGCTACCAATACAGGACCGTCTGCCACTTTTACTGAGTAAGTAGCTGGTTCATTGATAAAGACAAGTTGGTCTGTTTCAAAACTATCTACAAATTGGAAAACATTGTACAATTTTTTAGCTACACCATCGACTAATTTGGTTGCAGCGATGTCTGCTGGGATGGTGGTTTTTAATTTATAATCAATGGTTTGTCCAATAGAGAAATCTGTTTGTTTTGCACTATTTTTTTGACTGGTAATATCTTTGTCAAACGGTGTATCTTTTGTGATATTCTTTGGATAGAGGTGAATGGATGTCAATACCGTATCATTTGTTCCCTGTTTATAGATTGGAAGGCTTACCACCAGATTATCAGCAACAGTTGTTACCCCTTCGCTCGCTTGTTCTACAAAAAGATATACTGCATTACGGCCAGAAGATTTGGCATTAAGGCTGAATGTAGTACTGCCATCTGGACCTGTTGTTTGAGTTGCAGATGCAACCTTTCCTGATGGAGCTACTCCAGCTGTTCCTTTGACAGTGGCAACCGCATCATTTACCGCCTGTGATACTGACTTTGTCGCAACAGAGGCATCATAGGCTGCATAATATTCTGTCGTTACATCATAAACATCAAAGGTAATTCCAGGAAGAAAGTTAAAATCTCCTGCTAGAATTTCACCTGTATTGGTAATCGTACCTGTATAGTCCTTTACCTTATGTAATGTAATTGATACTTTTTCTGTTTCGTCAGCCGACACAAACGGTGTCAGTAAACTGCTAAACGTACTCACTAAAAGAGTCGCTAGTAATGCAAAAAACTTAAACTTTTTCATTATATTTCTCCTTTTTAGACGAGCATCTGCTCCTATTCATCATAATGGATGATACTAAACATAATAATCCGATAACTGCTAACGATGTTGTTGCTGTCCCTGTTTTAGGAAGCTGAATCCGAGGTTTTTCAACATTATATATCGATAAAATCGGCCCTTTCGTAAAAGTAGAGGTAGAGATAGTAAATGTAATCGGCTTTTCATTTAAGATGTAGCCTGATGGCGCTTGTATCTCACTTAGAAGATAGGTGCCATAACTCAATCCCTTTATCTCAAAATGACCTTGGGCATCGGAAGTCAGTTGAACAACATCCTTTTCCTCAGGGGCTACCTTTTCAAATTGATACCTACCTTCCTTATAGGTAAGGATTGTTTGATTAACAGGATGCTTAATAATAAATTTTGCATTGGCTAAGGGAGCCTTGTTTCCGCCTGCCTTTTGCTTGATAAATCGAAAACCGCCTGTTATCACCTGTTCCCTATCAACTAATGGAGTTAGATCTCCAGGATAGAGAGTTGCTGTATTTATCAATGGTTGATCTATTGCAGCTTCATCGGTAATAACCATATTGTAGGTAAGATCTAGTGTTTTTCCGCTAAACTGAGCGAGTTTTGCAATATCAAACGATAGTTTAAAACGATTTTCTGACTGGCTGATTGACTCTATGAGACCCGCTTGTTCCTGTCCATCAATCGAGACTCTCAGACTTTCACTGATAAATTCCAAACCTACATCATAAACATCTTCTAATTCATAACTTACTAAGTTTACAATATCTTGTGGAAGAATAGTAGACAGACGGTAATGAATGGGTTCTCCCAAACTGTAACTGTCCCTCTTTCCATCTATTGTTTTATCAAAAGTAAAGGTTCCCTGTGATTTGGGATAAACCGATATTTGAGACCGCTCTTTCCCTTGATCATCTAACAGGGGTAATACTACTACAAGCGGCTCCATAGGTGTGACTGCAACAGGTGTTACCCTTTCCCTGATGAGGTAGACCGCCGGGTGGTCTCTACTTATTTTTTCTACAGTAAAATAAGCCTTTCCTTTATCGTCCGTTACAGCCTGACCTACTTTCTCACCTTGGACATTTTGTGCCTTACTCAATGTTTCCTGCACCTCTAGTCTCGATAAGGATTTCAAGTGGACCAGGTCGTAAAATTCATTCGTAACATCAACAATTTCCAAGTATGCCCCTGCTACTGGACTTCCTGATTTGTATTGAGTATCTGTTACTGGATAAATCAGACGATTGACCTCAATGGTGACCTGCCCTTGCTCTTGTGCAAAAATCCTAGTATTCTGCCCAATAAGCCCTGCTGTTGCAATGATGATCACAAAAAGCCATTTGACAAATCGCTTTCGTGTGAAAAAGAGTAAAGCAAGAATCGTCAGACTGCCACCAATGACGATATAGAGTACAATCCCATTCCCACCTGTAATGGGTAACATTGACTTCCGCTTATTATAGACTGCTAAAGTACCTTTGTAGATAGTGTCGTCTGCCCTAGTAAATTCAAACGGCCTCGAATCTTCTTCTCCATCTGCTTTCGTATAAGTAATATTGATACCATCTGTTTTGGATGTGGTTATCGTAAAGTAACCTTCTAAACGTATAAAACCATCAATCGTCTGACTTTCAACTAAATAATAGGTTTTATCAGCTTTTAGAATATCCTTTCCAAAAACAATTTTTCCTTCTGAATTTGTTCTGACTCTTGCCAACTCTCCAGAAAAAGTATCTCCATTACGTGTTGAATAAAGTTTGAATTCAACATTCTCAAGCGGTCTTTGGAATGTAGAGGATTTTTTCTCCAAGAATAACTCAAAATCCTTAGGTTGATTCGTAACGGTTGTTGTATCAAAGATATAATTATGATACACTTGGTCAACTTCCAGCCCCTCACGATATGCTACTACAAAACCATCTTCATTTGGATAATATTGCTGACCAAGTTGGTAACCTACCGGAGCTTGTTTTTCCTCCCATCGATACCGCCCAGCAGCGAGATTTGGAATGCTGATTTTTCCTTCTAGATTCGTAGTGAATTCTGCTTTCCCACTATAGCTGATAGGAATCCATTCAGAACCAACTTTTTCCTGTAAGGCAAAAACAGCTCCTTGCAAGGCAGCATTGGTGTCGCTACCTTTTTTCTCTAAGTTGATTTGGAACAATCGTTCATTTCTTTGACTAGCCGTATAGCTGTATTTATTATCGGCTACAGTAGTAAACGCTCCACTCAGAATCGTTTTAGAATTGTATCCATTCGGTACGGACACTTCTTTCCAAAAGAGATTCGGTACATCTGGAAAATACTGGATGCTGATTTTTCCATCTTCTCCAATTTGCTCAGAGACCTGGCCATCTGCCCCTATAGAATAGGATTTGCCAGATAGAAATTGTTTGGCCTCGCCCTCTATTCTTGTCCAATCAAAGCCAGTGTTATCTGCCTTGATTTTCAGATAATGTGAGATGTCATTTTCAATCTTTGAAATGACAAAGGGCACATCATTTATCGCCTGACCCGTATCTGCATCCGTTTTTATTAATTCAAGTTGATATAATTTTTTATTTGTAGCTGTATAAACAAAGGCATTTTCTTTGAGAGATTCCGCATAATTAACAACAAAACCATCTTCATTTGGATAATATACCTGATCAAGCTGGTAGCCCTCAGGAGCTGCTATTTCTTTCCAACGGTAGGTCCCTTCTGTTAATTGCGAGAGTTTCAAAATCCCCTCTTCTCCAACTACACCTTGATAGAATCGGTGTGAGCCTGTAGAAATCTGTGAAACTGTTCTTCCAGTCCTTGGGTTGTAAAATTCCAGAGGAGTCCACTCACCTGTATCAGGATTTTTCTTTTCAATTTCAAAGATAGCATCAGAAACTAAATTGCCATCCTGGTCTTCTTTCCTCAATTCAGCATTGTAATACGAGATTGGTAATTGCACCATTTGAACAGCCTGATTATTCAGGAAACCTCCTGTCGACCCCGAGAAGCCCCAGTAAACCGTATGATTTAGTTCTGAGATACCAAATACCTTTTCAAGGGAATAGTCACCTGTTCCGATTGAGACATCATAAGAGAGAACATCCGTACCATCTTTGGAGCGATCGTCGCTATATTCGATATTACGGGACCCCTCATGACCTTGCTTGTATATCGTATAATTCAAATTCCCTGTATTACTAGCAGTATCTGGTGTCCAAGTCACCTCAAGGCGATGCCATCTACCATCTGCTAAACTACTGGTTGGCCAGTTAGAAAGATTCCAACTGTAAGGATTAGTCTTATCCGCTACCTCGCCATCCCATCCCAGACTAAGCTTTATTTTATGCTTGTTAGCTGTTTTATCTGGCTCTTTATTGTAATTTGCTCGATTATTTTTAAAATCATTTAATAAATTTATGGCAATGTGACCGTACTGCGTATTGCTGTGGTTCTCATTGTAGATAATCGAAGTCAGGTCATTATCTGAATGTTGGGTAGTATTATTATCGTTGAAAAAGGTATCAAACTCCAATGTAATCCCATTTTCAACACCACGCCAAAAATCAACCATATTATTTTTTTCACTGCTGACGTTTGCGCTAAAGTTTGAACCATATACTCCCAAGCCGTTCCCCAGAGCACCGTAGGCATTTATTCCTGTATTGCTCAGGTCTCCCGAACCAATCTTATTCCCCGCTTGCATATCTGCAACGGATTTCTTGTCATTGTGCATCGTGAAGGTAATACCATCCGCACCACCGAGACCATTAAAATTCTTATCATATTGGGTTCTGTTCCCTAGATAAACATAACTAACCATCTGAAAGGGTTCGTTGAGCTTAATTTTATTCTCTTCCAAACTCCACATAACCCCTGATTGCCATCTGGCATCACGTGTGATGACGGCTACGGATGTATCAATATCCGTGACATAGGAACGATTTTTAGCCAACTTACCTGTCTGAACAGCATCATCGGATATTGAACCTGTATATATCAGCTGTGGATAATGAAACATATCCGCCATATCTACAGTGTTAGCTATAGCAGGAGGGGCAGGTAGGTCGCTGGCAACATAGTTGCTGTCTTTGGTAGGCCACTCACGCAAACTTTGGTCAGGAAAGTCCGTATAAGGACTCCATGCCACTGTTTCCAACGAGCCACTAGCTAAGGTTACAAAAACAACCAAAAGCCCTGCCAATAATTTCCTTAAAAACTTCATAGGCATCTCTCTTTCATTTATTTAAAAATCAAGAACATCACTATACTGTTTTCTTTCGACAATCTCCACTTTGTCTTTACGCAAACGTTTTCGTAAAGCATAATAACACATTTAAGATTAGCTGGCAAGCTTCCTGAAAAAGCTATCTAATCGCGGAAAAACCCTTATTTGTCCATGTTTTCAATGCATTTTTATACATTTTCATAAAAAAATTAAATAAAATTGATACCGATAACAATTTTAAAAATCTATTCAATTTGAGCCAAAATATAAAATACAACAATAAAAGTACCCCCATTGAAATACCTTGTATTCAATGAGCGTACTTTAACACTTTATATAAATTATTTTCTCTTATATAACCTTTTACATACCTGATAAAGAATAGGTACAGCAATGATTGTCGTAATTGCAGTGCCATAGGTTCCTAAAATCCTACCCAAAGCAGCTAAAAATGATGCTGATGGCGTTAGTCCACCGACTAAACTCCCCGTCAATGTGTACTTCAACAGATTCAAGATAATTTTTGTGAGGGCTGCAACTATCCCAACCAACATAATATTTGATAGACTATCGTTTGCCTGTAGGAATTTCTCATAAAATAAGTGTAGGACAAAACAGACAATGAGTGATTCTAGAATGGTAATCCAAACAACGGAAGCATATCCCGACAATAAATCAAAGATGCCTAGACCGAGTGAGGCTGCCAATGCCCCTTTTTTGGCACCAAAGATTAGTACTCCTACTACCACCAGAGCATTGCCTAGATGGACAAATTGGCTCCCAAAAGGAATACGAATAAAGAAGACAACCACACAAATAAGGGCTGCAAATAGGCTAATTTCTGTTAATTGACGCAATTGATTCTGTTTCATAATTTCTCCTTTAATGTTTGAAATGCCTGCTGTAATGTTGCTAGAAAAGGTTCAAAGGAAATCCCAAATTTCAAGTCTCTATCCAAAGCAAGAGTACGTTCTAAACTCTTATCGATAAAATCTAAAGCTAGAGGGATGGCTTGATGGAGATTGATTTGTTGGATGGTTGCTACAGCCAACAAGGTAGATAGAATGTCACCTGTTCCAAAGAAATTTGCTGGATATTTTTTAGACATATAGGTAGTTATTTCCCCTGTTTCCTGCTGAAAATAGGCTACACCTATTTGGCTATCATCAAAGGAAACCCCTGTCAGTACAATATCTGCTGATACCTGCTCTGCTAAAGCTTCCAGTAAGTCCTCAATAGCCGCCCTATCGTAGCAAGCTCCCAAATAATCCCTCCCTGTCAAAAAAGCTGCCTCTGTTACATTGGGGAGAATGAGCTTGGCCGACTGAATCAATGCTTTCATGGCTTCTACATAGGTAGGGGTGAAACCTGTATACAACTTCCCTCCATCCCCCATGACCGGATCAACAATCAACGGTGTCTCTGTTTGTTTAGCATACATAGCCAACTGACTTAGCTGCCGATGATTTCTACAGTAGCCAGACAAGATGCCTGCCAACTCTAAATTCAAGTTCTTCCACTGTTCAAAATAGGCTCGATTCAAGTCAGTCATATCTTCAACGACAACATCTGGAAAACCACCCGTATGAGAAGAAAGTAGTACCGTTGGTAAAAGAATCGTTTCTACCTGACAGGCTGCTGCAATTGGGATGCTAGTGGCTAGGGCAACCTTGCCCACACCAGGTAAATCATTTGCAAGCAATAATCGCTGAACCATAACAACCTCCTAAATTATTTTTCTTAAACAAAATTGTAAAGTATTTTCACGAGCTTTTCAATAACTCTTATCATAAATTGTATGGGGACAGATGGCTGAAACCTTATAATATCGGGCTCAAATCACTGCATAAGAAAAACAGTAACAACTCTTTGCTACTGTCATCCTTTTCAATGTATTGTTGTCAAAATCTGCTTAATTTTTCTCCAGAAAGGCAATCAAGGTCTGGGCAGAGCGTTCTCCTGCTTGAATAATAAATTCATCAAAGGTGATATTGGCATCTCCCTGAGCTGTGTCACTCATGGCACGGATAACCAAGAATGGCTTACCTGTATTGACAGCTGCTTGAGCGATAGCTGCTCCTTCCATCTCTACGGCAAGGACTTCTGGAAAATGAGTTTTGATTGTAGCGATTCTCTCCTGACCTGCGATAAAACTGTCACCTGTCACAATCAGACCCACATGGCTAATCATTTCCTGCTCTGCTAAAACGGTTCTTAGCTGTTCTAACAAGACTTGGTCTGCTGGATAATACAATTCCTGCCCTGCCATTTGCCCGTAAGCATAGCCGAAAGCCGTCACATCCACATCGTGGTAAGCCAATTGATTCGCTACAACCACATCACCGATGGCAATACCTTCGGAAACAGCTCCTGCCGAGCCAGTATTAACAATGACATCAACTGAAAAACGATCTGCCAAAACAGCCACGGACATAGCTGACATAACCTTACCGATACCTGACTGAACAAGAACGACTTCATGTTGACCGATTCGTCCCTGATAGTAAGTTCGACCCAAGACATCGATTTCAGTTGCATCTTGTAGATGCTCGACCAAAATCTTTAATTCCTGAGGCATGGCTGCGATAATTCCAAATTTCATCTCTTCTCCTAAATAAATAATACTGCAATGATAAACATTATCAGTAAGATGATGACCCAAAAAAGGATTTTGTTTACCTTACTGCGGAAAGCTTCTCGCTTGATGGTTTCGATACGGCGACTTTTTACTACAGTAGGTTTGACCGGGATTCGGATCGTTTGTCCCTCTTCATATCCCTGATAATCTTCTTCTAGATATGGATCGAATAGAGCATCATCCATTGATATATCCTGGTTTGGACGATAGTGTCCAAACTGGCTAGATTGGTCGGAATACTGTTTCTTTTTCACTTTCTCTAAAATTTCATCCGTCAACAAGGGCTTGCCCATTGCTAGTTTCCTACTTTCTCATGAGTTGTAAATATTGGATAGCCATGATGGTCTTTGCATCACAAATATCGCCAGTAGCCACCAAGTTCAAAGCCTCTTCCAAGGTTACCTCATGTAATTCGATAACCTCATCTTCATCCATTGGACGAGGATTTTCAACCTTGATAAGGTTATCTGCTAAATAAAGGCGAATTCGTTCATTACAAAAACCGATAGCTGAGTAAAAGTCTGCCAACAAGGTCAGTTTGTCACTAGTATAGCCTGTTTCTTCTTCTAATTCACGCAAAGCAGCATCTTCAAGCGTATCTTCTTCGCCCAGCTCCAATTTCCCCGCCGGAATTTCATAAATAGTACGTTCAATAGCCTTGCGGTATTGTTTGACTAAAATCATTTTACCTTCTGGAGTGACGGCTAAAACGCAAACTGCTCCCTTGTGGAAAATGAGTTCGCGCTTACCAGTTCCACCATTTGGCAAGGCAACATCATCTACTACTACATCAAAAATGTGCCCTTTAAAAATTTCTGTCCGCTCAATGGTTTTTTCTTCAAAATTCATATGATTACCTATTTTTGACTTGGATGGAACGGAAAACGAGTCGCATAACCTTCTTTGTTTTCTTGACGACCACGACCAATACCGATGGCATCCTCTGGAATATCTTTTGTAATAACAGAACCTGCAGCCAACAAGGCATTGTCCCCAATAGTTACTGGTGCGATAATGGTTGAGTTAGAGCCAACAAAGGCATTATCTCCAACGGTTGTTTTAAATTTATTTTTACCGTCGTAATTGACAGTGATGGTGCCAGCACCAACGTTAACATTATTGCCAATCGTTGCATTTCCTAGGTAGGTCAAATGACCAGACTTCGTTCCTTGACCAAGTGTAGAGGCCTTGATTTCCACAAAGTTTCCAACGTGAACATCTTTTTTCAAAAGACTACCTGGACGAATATGGGCGTATGGTCCTACCGTCACCCCTTCTTCAATGACAGATTCTTCAATGTCTGAGTTGCTGATAACTACATCTGCTGCAATTTTCGCATCGCGTACACGAGTACCATTGGTTAAGACAGTGCGTTCACCAATCACCGTTTGACCTTTCAAGACAACATTAGCTTCGATAACAGCTTCTGCGCCAATCTCAACATCAATATCAATATAGGTAGCATCTGGGTTGATAAATGTCACACCATTGACCATGTGTTTTTCATTGATTCGTTTGCGCATCACAGCTTCTGCAGTCGCAAGAGCGACGCGATCATTGACACCCAAACTTTCATCAAAATCACGCAATACATAGGCACCAACCTTTTCGCCTGCCTGACGGAAAATCGAAATAACATCTGTCAGATAGTACTCACCTTGGGCATTGTCCGTATTAATATCTTTAAGCGCTTCAAAAAGACGTTTATTATCAAACAAATAGGTTCCTGTATTGATTTCTTTCACTTGTTTTTCAAAATCGTTGGCATCTTTTTGCTCAACAATTTTTTGCACTTCCCCATCAGCATTGCGAATAATCCGACCATATCCGAATGGGTTATCAGCCTGAGCTGTCAAGATAGTCGCAACATTCTTGTGGCTGACATGGAAGTTAATGAGGTTCTTCAAGCTTTCTCCTGTAATCAGCGGTGTATCCCCTGCGATAACAAGGGTCTGACCTTCCAAACCTGCAAGAGCTGGCTCAGCCATCATAACGGCGTGGCCTGTCCCCAACTGTTCAGATTGAAGGGCAAACTCTGACTGCTCTTCGAGAACAGTCTGCACCAATTCTGCCTTGTGACCGACAATGGTTACAGTCTTAGCGGGTTCCATAGCATCTACAGCCCGTTTGACATGCTCCAACATGGTAATTCCTGCCACTTTGTGTAAGACCTTTGGCAAGTCAGACTTCATGCGAGTTCCCTTACCCGCCGCTAGGATAATTGCATAGTTATTGCTCATAGTTTTCTCTCTTTTCAATGATATACTCCTATTATAGCAAATTTTGGTGTTTTTGGAAAATAGCGGAAGAAGTGAAAGAGAACTCGATAAAATGCAAAGCATCCCTCTCACTTCCAAACATCTAGTCTGGGCTAACTATAGTTCCTGAATGATGTAAACCGACTACCGCCAACTTCCCAACTTTTTCCTCGCTTTTCTCTTTCTAGGTTTAGGCTGAAACACTTCACTGAATAGCCTAAAACCACTGGACTGTTTTGATGCCAGGTTCAAGGAAGATGCTACAATCTAGGATAGAAAAAGGAGCCTGAGCTCCTTAGAATATTAGATGAAGACCTCGTTGACCATCTTCTCTTGCTTTCTCTGTCAAGGCTTTAAACTCTTCCCAAACAGGGCGTTCTTGGTCTATAAAACGGAGATTGGCACCTGGAAGACTAGCATTAGAAATGGTCTGCACAAAGCCTGCCAAACTATTTGCCAAAGCCACTCCTTCCTTACTAGCCACATCTTCCTTGGCAACAAGCAAGACCGACTGCAACTTCCCTGTCTTCTCTTTGCCAATCTCCTCCTCTTTTCCAGCAAGAATAGAAGAAAGCTGGTCCAATAAATTGATGACACGTTCCTTATTCATAGGAACCTCCTTGTTTAATTTTATATTATTATAATATAAACGACTTAAAATAAACAAGCAAGGATCTAATTTTTAGGGTAAACCAATTCAAATTCTTCACAGACGACCAGCATATCTTCTGAGAAGGACAGGCCTGCTTCTGCCAGCCAGATAGTGAAAAGTTCTTCATGGACCTGTCGCCAGTGGATCAGACTTTTCGCTTTTATGTCAGACAAGTCACCTTCCTGACGGAACTCGCCCTCCTTATAGGCATGTTCTTCCGTCACTTGGGAAAAGGGCGTCACATAGACCTTGGTGGTCTGGATAATGCACACAGCCTGACCTTGTCCGTCCAGAATGATGTCATAGCCACCAGCTCTTGGAATGTCTTCTCCCTCTACTGCGTAGAGGGCATGAGCAGAGCTGGTCGAGGTTTTGATGCCTCTAGCCACCAAGTCAGCCAGTCGATCAGCTTCCGCCCCAAAGGCCCAGGCCTCCGGCTCAGGACCTGCTTGGGAATTGATGGCAAGAAATTCTTGCCAGAGTTGTGTTGGGGTCATGGTTTTTCCTTTCTAGAATACCATTCTTCTCTCGTCAATAAACTCACTCGTTCGGTACGAACTTCATCAATGAGTGGGAAATGCACATCTTCCAAGAGGTATTGGTATACAAAACCCAGCTTTTCTTGTACACGCAGAGACTTGCTATTTTCTACAAAAGCACAGCACCAAATCTTATCTAAACTCAACTGGGCAAATCCGTAATCCAGTAAAACTTGACTAGCTTCTGGAATGAGACCTTGTCCCCAAAATCCCTGTCCAAGCCAGTAGCCCAGTTCTGCTTCTGAATCTGGCAAATCAAGACCGCTCTGTTTGCCAATCATCAGGCCAATGCTGCCAATGACCTGTCCTGTTTCTTTCAGGACTAAGGCATAGGTTTCGGGTTGGCTGAGGACTGTCTTGATAATCTCTCGACTTTCTTCCAGACTTTGATGAACTGGCCAACCCGCTGCGGGTCCCACATCTGGATTACTGGCCTGAGAAAATAAGTCAGTTGCGTCTGTTTCACCCCAAGGCCAGAGCAAAAGACGATTGGTTTCTAGAATCATAATACTCCTCCCTACTTCAAACTCCAGCCACCGTCAATAGTGACAATCTGCCCTTGCATGGAAGCGAGTTTGCCAGTAGCCAGCATGAAGGTCAGCTCTGCGATTTCGCTGGGCTGTGTCCAGCGTCCGATAGGGGTCTGGTCTGCCACCCAGTCTGCTAGGCCACCAGGCTCAAAGTCCTTCTGGGTCATGCCTGTCTGGACAGCACCAGGAGCGATGCCGAAGACCTGGACCTTGTCCTTGGCATAGTCCAGTGCCAGCTGCTTGGTAAAACCTGCCAAAGCGTGCTTGGAGGCGGTATAGGCAGAGCCTCCTCCACCTGCTAGGTTGGAGGCAATGGAGCACATATTGATAATAATACCCGACTGTCTGTCCACCATTTGCTGCAGGTAGGGGCGGGTTAGGCTGGTCACCGCAAAAAAATTAACCGCGAAGATGCGAGCTAATTCATCCTCCGCAATATCGAGGTGGGGGCGGTAATCGTCTAGAATGCCTGCGGTGTTACAGAGGACATCAACTGTCTGGCACCATGAAAAGACTGGGCTTAAATCGCCAGTCAGGTCCAGCTGTAGAAAGTGGAAATCACCTGCTAAATCAGGCTTGCTGGCCTGGTCAATCCCGTACACACGCCAGCCATTTTCCAAAAAAATCTCTGCCTGCGCAAGGCCAATGCCACTGGAAACGCCGGTGATGAGAGCTGTCTTAGTCATGGACTTCTACCCAGTCGGTCGCAAGGACGTCGCAAGGGGTCGGGCTCCACATGGAGAAGCCTTCGCCCTCGCCCGTCACGTTGATGAGGAAGTAGGGCGTCGCCTCCAGCTTTTGCCCGTGGACCTCAATGGTGTCAAAGAGCTGGACGTAGTTCTCCGCTCCGCCCCAGCCTGTGCGAACGTACTTTTTCTTGGCTTTCAAGCCTGGTAAAATCTCTTCAAATGTCATGGTTTTCTCCTTTATTATCTATAAACGTTGATTTAATAGGCTTTTCAATGAGCCTATGAGTTCTAAAATATAAATTTGTTCACCTTTTTGTGGACTTATAAAGAATTTATGGCTTTTTCGTAGTAAGAAACAGCCTCTTTTTCTTTGTCCATGGAAAGGTGTCCATAAATGTCCATGGTCATAGCTAATGTTGCATGACCTAGGCGGTATTGTAATTCTTTATAGCTGATACCAGCATTTAGCAATAAACTAGCGTGAGTGTGTCGGAAAGCGTGAAAGGTAAATCTAGGAATACCAATTTCAGTAATGCGCCTATCTAGGCTTTCCTGTCTAGTAGCCATATTTTGATATTCCTTTAGTGGTGTTGAAAATACCACAGCAGAAACACGCGCCCCAGTCTCTATAAACGTTTGGCGCTGTCTATTCTTATAGAGCCTTAGGAGGTTGATTGTTTTCTTGTCTATGCTTATGACCCTTACCCCTGCTTTGCTCTTTGGCGTACCAATTAACTTTAATAACCTACTGTAATTCTTGGTTATGCTGATAGTACCGTTATCTAGGTCAATATCAGACCATTCTAGGGCTACTACTTCCCCAAATCGACAACCAGTAGCAAGTAAAACACTGTATAAGACATAATCAAAGAAATAACTGAATTTCTTATTGGCCAGCTTTTCCATGTAAACCATTAACGCTTTTAAATCTTCTGGAGCTATGAACTTAATAGCCTTATTTTCCTTTTTTGGTACTTTAGGCAACATGACATCACGCGCAGGGTTGAATGGCAAGAGTTGGAGGGACACACCATACTGTAAAACACGCCGATTGATTGAATGGACAACGCTATAATGAACCAACTCACTAGATAAATCATTGATAAAGCCTTGTATATAGCTGACAGATAGTTTATTTAATCTTAAAGCACCAAATACTGGTATTAAGTGATTATAGAGCATTCTCTTAGTGGCTATGAATGTTTGAGGCTTTACAGTAAGCTGATAGCTTTCTAGCCATAACTCAGCCAATTCTTGATAATTCTTTATTGGCACAACTTTAGTAACCGTGTAGCCATTAGAAATAAATTCATCTTGCGCGTGCTTTGCTTTCTGCTTAACCTCTTTTCTTGTCCTACCTGTTACGCTTGTTTTAGCTTTCTTCCCTGTTACCTGGTCAGTACCTAAGTAAACATTAGCACGGTACACAATCGCACCGTTTTTCTTTTTGACTTCTGTAATTTTCACGATATGAACCTTTCTAAACATCAGCAGGCAAGCCGTTATTAAAAAGATTTTGAGTTATTAGGTTTATATCATGCTGAGGCTTACGAGAATAGCCCTATTTTCGTTTGTTTTGGATAAGTTGATAATTTATATACTTGAGGGATAGAATGCGATTATGGGCGTTTTAGGGGCATATTTGGACAATCATAATTTTATACCTTTTAACAGGTCATAAAATGAGCGGTAAACTACTAAGGTAGGTATAGATTTTGTAAAGGTAGCTAGAGTTTAAACCAAGCGCAGAATACTAAAAAATACTAATTTTGCTGAAACATATTGAAAGGCGTATTTACAAAACTAGACACTTTCCATACTATGCAAACCTAGAAAACAAATCTTTTAAATTTTTTTATATGGTGATGCACGGTATCTGAATTTTGATTTTTACTAATAATTTTCAATCAACGTTTATATCTGATACCACTTAAGGTATTTTGAAGTGAAATAATATCGTCACTAGATAACGCCTTACCATCTAGTGTCACTTTTTGAATGACATCCGGTTCATCAAGAATATTTAATTCAAAAGTATCACCTTGATTTGGGGCTTTTAGTTGATATTTATCAAAAAAACCTGATTTATGCTGAAGTTCTTTAACCGCAGAATATATTTCGAGTTCTTGTTCTGTAAGACTATTTAACATCAACTCGGTGTACTCGGCTTTAGAAGTTCTATCTATTATTTCATCATTTTCAAAAAAACTAATAAATTCAGTTAAAAAATCTTGATACCAATAATCTACTACAAGAGTTTTGACATATTCAGGATTCACATAAGAAGAATAATCAAAATCATTGGAGTATTCACTATAGCCGCCAACACCATATTTTGAATCAAGAAATTCAGTATATTCAGGAAAAGTTGACATATCAAATAAACTCCAAGTGCTTACATATTCCTTGAAATCTTCTAGTGTTAATATTTCTTGTTCATCCTCATCCCTATATTTATTTAGTTCTTTGATAATGGATGAAGAATACTTTTCCCAAAATTCAGGCAATGTATCAGGGATATATATATCTTCTTTTTTTTCATCAGACAAATCTAAATTAAAATATACTTCATAATTTAATGGAGACAATTCAGCAATAGAAATGATTATCTTAAAGAATAATTCTACTGTTGGAAACCTTTTTTCGTTTTCAATATTTGAAACATAAGGTTGTGATACTCCAACACTTTTTGCTAACTCTACTACTTTTATATTTTGCCGTTTACGCAAAGATTTCAAATAATCGCCTATCATTTTAACTCCTCCTTCAAAAAGCATTATAACAAGAAATATAACTATTGACAATCAAAAATAACAGTGCTATTATAAATATAACAAGTTATATTTCTTGTTATATTCTAAAGGAGGATTTCTATGAAAAACAATCTAAGAATTATTTTGGCAAAGCAACGTAAAAAGGTCTTAGACGTCCACGAAGCGACAGGTATATCAAAAACAACTCTAACAGCTTTGTACTACGAACGTACTAAAAATCCTGAAACAGAAACTTTGCTAAAAGTTGCCAATTATTTAGGCGTGACGATTGACGAACTACTAACGCCAGAGGAGTAGAAAGGACCAAACATGGAATTAGTTTACATGGACGGCAAGAAAGAGCCGTACACAACCAGCGAGATTATCGCTGAATGCGCAGAGGTACAACACCACACCATCACGCGCTTAATCAGAGAGCATAAAGTAGATTTTGAGGCTTTAGGAATACTTGGATTTGAAATCCATAAATTAGACACTAGAGGACAGCCTAAAAAATCCTATATTTTGAATGAGCAACAGGCTACTTTGCTGATAACCTATCTCAAAAATACCGAACCTGTAAGAGAGTTCAAAAAGAACCTAGTTAAAGCATTCTTTGAGTTACGTAAAGAGGTGGCAGAATTTCGCTATCAGAGGGCACTAGAGAAGCCCAAGCGCAAGACTTTACACGATAGCATAGAAACATGGGAACAAGCTCCCAAGCATGCACACCCAACCGTTAACAATTTGCTACTAAAAGGCGCTAGCGGATTGAATAAAAAGCAACTTATGGCACAACGTGGCGGACATAACGGCATTGACAGCTTAACAAGTGCTGAGCTAGTCAGATACCAAGCCTTGGAGGATATGGCTATCGCTATGATTAACCTAGACATGAGTTACCAAGATATTAAAACAATGGTATTCAGACAGAAAACGGAGGTAGCACAATAGGCATACTAACAGCACTACTACACCTTTTACTATGGGCATTTATAACAGATAACCCAGAAGATGATTAAAAACGCACCCAGCAGGCGCGTGAGAGCAACAAAAAAGGCTTATACAACCGACCAAAGTTCCAAGCCTTTTCACACAATTAAACTAAATCACAATAATAGGGCAGGCAAGCCGTTATTAAAGGGATTTTAGTAATTTATTGATACTTAGATTATAGCATGATTTAAGTATATTGACCATACGGAGAGACATAACTCTTAAAATGACAGACGCAAGAAACCAATTTGAAAAGAACCTATTACAGCCTATGCTTACAAGTTGGGCGACCGAGAGCATGAGGCAATTACACAGAAAAATATGATAACGAGGTATCAAAATATGGCATTAAGCACACGAAACATTAAGCAACAGGGCAACCAAATTGCTGAGTTGCTCCCACGAATTGAAATTATCCAACAGCTAGGCAATGCTTTATTACTTGCTGATAACGCTGGAGCAGATAGCACTATTTTACATCATCAAACAAAACAAGCATTTAGCGTTATTTTTGAAATGACTGAACAGCTATATAAAGACTTAGATTTAATCGCTTGTAAGTTGATAAATTGTGATGATGATAAAGAATTGGAGGTTATTAGACGACATGAACGATAAGATTTTAAGTAACTATGAATTGCTATGTACTGAGTTAGAAAATGTTATCAGTACTTTAGAGATAGCTATTAGTGATATTAACCCAGATAAAGCAATATCCCTTGTAACAGTAGCAACCAATGGGCTAAAGCATCTTGTTTCAGAACACACAGAATTATCAGATAAATTTTTCAAGGAGTATGGTAATGAATTTAAACGACATGACACAACAAGAATTTGATGAACTTCTAGCAGAGGTAAAAGAAAATACTCCTAATCTATTTCAGTTTATCGAGGATTTTGTAGATAAAAAAGTGACACACGAAGAAGTTAGTGTTTATTTATCTATGACCTCTGACCAGCGACAAAACTATATTGACAACTATCAAGCGAGGTAAGACATGCAAAATGAACTATATCTAACACCAACACAAAGTATTATCTTGATTGTCGTATGTTTGGCTATTCTCGTCTTGTTATGGCGTTATGAAAGCTATATTGAGCTTGATATTAGTCCACAAACTGACAAGGTGGAGGAAAACACCACAGCCCACGCACAAGAGCGCTATGGGGCTTATGTATGGCTTGTTGGTAAGAAATTTAACTAGGAGGCATTTTATGATTTACACAATAGACATTTACCCAGACAGGCAAACGGAGGTAACAGAATGACACTACCACCATTACCAGAGAATTATAGGCGCGTGCTTAATCTTATCAAAGTAGGAGCTGACAACCCTACCACAGGGGCAGAGATAGCCCTTATTTTGAAGTTAGAGGAAAGGACAGTACAAAGTATCATTAGCCGTTTAATCACGCGCTACGGTGTCCCTATCATTGGCGTAAGACATGGCTTTAATCGTGGTTACTTTATCCCAGCAGATAAGGCGGAGCTATTAGATGGCGCTAAAGCCTTTTACAATCAAGTACAAGAAGAACAAAAGCGCCTAAGTGTTTTGTTAAATGCTGACCTTGACAGCTATAAGAAACTACTGAAAGGGGCTGATATGAATGTTTAGCCTAAGCAAAGAGAGCGAAAATAGTCTAAAACGTGGCATATTAAAGCTTATATCTGAATTTCTAAAAAATTATCTAAAGCCCAAACCACGTATAACAGGCTTAATCACTCCCAAACAGATAAAAGACGAGCTGGATGTAGATTATAAAACTTTGCAACGTTGGGAGCGTGCAGGTTTGAAAAGGCTAACTCCTCCTATCGAGGACACGCGCAAAGTCTTTTATAAAATCGACGACCTTTTAATATTTTTAGGAGCTGAGAAATGACAATATATGAAACCCGTGGCTTTGGGTCTTTACTTTATCCATACAAGGGAAAGCTAGAACCTTTTGAATATATCTCTAATTTTAAACCCTTGGAAGTCCCTAAAGGTACTGATTTAGAAGAATATAAGCGAACACAAGCCCCCTACTGTTTAAGTGGTAAAGTCACGCCAGAGAAAAACGGTAGCTATAAGCGAAACAATGCAAGTCTTATTTATCGTGATTTGATTTTCCTAGATTATGATGAGATAGATACAGGCGTGAACCTACCTAAAACCGTTTCTGAGCGACTTTGGGAGTATAGTTATATTATTTACCCAACTATCAAACACACCGCAGAAAAGCCCCGTTATAGGCTTGTAGTAAAGCCTAGCCATAACATGAATGAGACAACCTATAAGCAGGTAGTCAAGGAGATAGCGGATAAGGTTGGGTTACCGTTTGATATGGCAAGTCTTACATGGTCACAGTTACAAGGCTTACCTGTAACCACAGGCGACCCAGAAGAATATCTGCGCTATATTAACCATGGGGAAGATTATCCAGTACCAAAAGCAAGGCAGAACCGAGCAACTCAAAAGAGCACTACTCCTTACACACCTAAAACCAACGGTCAGAAATCTATCACAATGCGCGTGATAGATACCCTGTTACATGGCTTTGGAGACGAGGGAGGGCGTAACATAGCACTCACGCGCTTTGTGGGGCTGCTGCTTAATGAATGGGTTGATTGTGACGTAGAAACAGCCTATGAGCTTGCACAGATAGCTAATAGCGTTACTAATACTCCCATACCACAAAGAGAGCTAGATAGAACTTTTGAAAGTATTGTAAAATCTGAAATTAGAAAGAGGTCGAGAATGTGAATATCAATGAATTACAACAGGAATTAGATAATGCTAAACAGATTAAAAAGCCCCAAACCATGAAAGAACTATACCAACTGTTACAGTCATTAGGTGAGACATGGCGAGATGAACACAAAGAGGAAAAGGAAATCACCAAAGGCAACAGAAAAGGCGAGGTAGAAACCAAAATACCACGCCCTAGTGTTGCTGAGGTGGCTAATATTTTACTTAGAAATTGCTACTTTACCTTTATTGGATATAGTAAGCTGACCGATAGTAGCCAGCTATATTTTTACCATTTAGACCTAGGCTATTATATCGCTAGCCGTGATATAGTCAATAAACTTATTCTAAAATTTGACAGCAGACTAACATCTAAGAGATTTACCGAAGAAGTGATTATATTTCTAAGGACAGAAACAAAAATCAAGCCCCCTATGCAGGAAAGCTATCTAATACCAGTCAGAAATGGTATCTTTAACTTACATACCAAACAATTAGAACCATTCAGCCCTAAACATGTTATCACAACAAAAATAACTACAGCATACAACCCAGAGGCTCAAAAGCCTTTACTTGGTGGCTGGTTTGATTTTGATAAGTGGTTAGGTACTCTTGCTTGTGGCGATAAAGAAATCATCACACTACTTTGGCAAGTCATGAACGAGGCTATCAATCCCAACCGCACGCGCAAAAAGATGGTCATTTTAACTGGAGATGGTAACAACGGAAAAGGGACATTTCAAGCCCTATTAGAAAATCTGATAGGCAAGGAAAACATCAGCAACCTAAAACCCGACCAATTCCAAGAACAGCACCTACTTTCAGCCCTTAATGGAAAAGTTTGTAATATTGGTGATGATATTTCTGATAAATACCTTGATAGTGTTTCTGACCTAATGAGTATTGTTACAGGCGATACTATCCAAGTAAACCCTAAACATTTACAGCCCTATGAGGCTACTTATCGCCTTTTATGTATCTTTTCCGGAAATGGTATCCCTAGAAGTCGAAACAAGTCACAAGGCTGGTATAGGCGGTTATGTATCGTACCCTTTAACGCTGATTTTAATGGCACAGTGGAGCGCCCAGAAATCAAAGACGACTTTATTAAAAACAAAGAGCTTTTAGAGTGGGTACTCTATAAAATCCTAAATATGGCAGAGTTTGATAAATTCATTGAACCTAAAGCAGTTAAAGACATGTTAGATGAATACAAAGAGGACAACGATTTTTATTATTCTTTTGTCGTTGGTACTTATATCCCTAACGGTTATCATGAGTTGCAACATGTACCACTACCCATTATCAAGCAATGGCTAGAAGAATTTACAGAGGATGAGGGTATTAAGAACGCTAACCTATACGGTTACGGTAAGAAAATGCTTGCTGTACTGAACAAAGAAAGCGACGGTACTTATACAATAAAATCTGGGCGAGTACCAATAGAAGATTATGAAATATTAGATCCAAACGAATTTTATGGCAGAAAACTAGGCGGAGTACCAAAAGGGATACATAGAGATTACATAGAATAGTAAGAGGGTTCAAAGTTTGTGACCGTGTGACCAAGTTGTGACCAAGATTTTCAAAGACGGTCACACGCTGAAACCCTTGATAATACTGACTTTTTCCCTTTATTTTTTATAAATGTGACCGTGTGACCATCTTTTTTATTTATATATATAGGAGTTGGAAATCATTTCATCTTTTCTATATAAATAATTTTTCAAAAGACGGTCACAAGATTTTGACAGCACCTAAACCCTTGGTACTACTAGCTTAAAAGGTGTGACCAAGTTTTTTCAAAGATGGTCACAAACAGCAAAAGTTTACATAATTTATCTTAAAATAAGAAAGAGAGACTAAAAATGACTGAAAACCACTACCTAGAACAAGCGGAAAAAGACAGACTGGAACTTGAACAGCACCGCTTAAATTATATGGCTGGTGATACACCTATTGATCCTAGCGATATTCCTAAACTAATGGAAATAGCCCAAAAGTTACAGGCGGAGGATACAAGTCTAAATATCTATGAACTGTACAAGCACCCAGAGGCGCGTGCTAAGCTATTCTCACAGGTAGCTGAGGCTTGTTATATGACTTTAAACCTATCACCAACACAAGCCCAAAGATTAGCATTTTGCAACTATCTAGAACAGCAATACGAAAACAGCTTAAAAAAAATGATTGCCAACACAGACAAACAGGCACTAGGTGAGTTACTAGATTTGTTAGAGCTACCAGAAGAAACTGAAAAACAATTTATCCGAGATATGGCAGTCAGTGGGCTACTAGCCAAAGATTGAACAGAGAGGCACGCGCCTCTTCTGTTGTTTAATCAATAAATTTGGGTTTTGCCAATAAGGGAGGGGAAAATGATTGAATTGACCATAGAAAGCATAACCAAACCACTGAAACAAAAAAGCTTATCAAAAATATCTGGTAAGTTAAAGGGGGTAGGTATCATTATTGACCTTAATAACCTAACTATTTACTACGATAGCCAACAGATAAACCTAACCAGCATACCTGGAACTTATGGAGGTGTCCGCTACTTCTTTCTTTGTCCTATTTGTGAAAAGAGGTGTAGAAAACTATTCAAAAATAGCCTTATCTTTGCTTGCGGTACTTGTCAAGATAGGCATAGGGCAACTTTGAACCGTAGTAAAACAGACTGCCAGTATTATTTTGAACTTGCTTTCAAAGAGGCTAGAAAGATAGACCCCTGTTACTATCCAGAAAAAGGGTACGTTGATTATGATAATTTTCCTAGCCGTCCAAAAAGAATGAGGTCTAAAACATACTGGAGACATTACAGAAAGTTTACTAGCTATTTAGATAAAGGGGTGAGCTATTGGTTGGGTGGACTAAAATAGCAAGGTGCATTTATAAAATAAACAAATAAAGAGCGTTCCGTTATTTCCCAAACAAATAAACTGACTTAACAGAGGCGTTAAATAGTACTATTGCCATATTTTTAGGGTGCATAGTTTGGAACGTTCCTTATTTTACAGATAGCAAAGCGTTCTAAAAACTGATGAGATTATGGCTAGGTACAGAGCAAGATTTTAACAAGATTAGGTCAATAAATAATGATGATATTTTAGTATGTATTACGTGCTGGATTGAGTGCTTGAACAACGAGGGAACAGCGAGAAAATGCCCAATCGAACAAAGGACGAACCAAAGAACACGCGCTATTTTTGATATAATCATAGTCATATCGAGGTATTAAATTATGTTTGAAATCAATATGACAATTAACGAGCAACTAAGAAACGCTAGAGACTTAAAGCCATTCATTGAAAGCCTAGAAGTCGAGCTAGTACAGGTAAGGAAACAATTCAAATCACAACCAGCACTGCTTGCCCCACAAGAAACTGAGATATTAACAGCTATCAGAGAAATCACAGCTAGACGGCAATATATGGCGGACTTAATCAATCAGTTATCAGACGAGAAACAACGTAAAATTTTAACCTTACAATATATCGAAGGAGTAAAAACCAAGCATCTAGTAGAGGCAAGTGGTCTAAAAGATGATAGAGAAGTTTCTAGCATTAGACAAAAAGCTATTAAGAACTTAGAAAAGTTACTAATAAAAATAGAACAGCCAGAGACTTAAAATAAGCCCTATTTTGGCGCGTGTTTAGCCTTGACCGATAAATTAACCATACAGCAACTAAAAGCCCTTAGAAACGATTTTAGGGGCTATTTTTGATAACTAACATTAGACAAATTATCATTCTTTTTACTTGAATACGTGTAACACGTATGATATAATAATCTTGTCAGGAGGTAAAAGCGCTATGCCTATGACACAAAAAGAAATGGTTAAACTTCTTACCGCCCACGGTTGGATAAAGACCAAAGGAGGTAAGGGGTCGCACGTTAAACTTGAAAAAGCAGGCGAGCGACCTATAACCATTCCCCACGGTGAAATTAACAAATACACTGAACGGGGTATCAAAAAGCAAGCAGGGCTGTTATAAAGACAGTCCCCAGCTTGTCTTTATTTTGGAGGTAAACTATGCTTGTCACTTATCCAGCTTTATTTTATTATGACGATACAGACGGAGCTAGCTCCCCTTATTTTGTCACTTTCCCAGACTTTGAACATTCAGCAACTCAGGGCGAAGATATGGCAGACGCTATGGCAATGGCTAGTGATTGGTTGGGGATTCATCTAGCTGATTATATTGAGAATGGGCGAGATATTCCCACTCCTACCCCTATTAACACTCTATCATTAGCAGATAATAACCCTTTCCGTGATGATGAGGATATAGAGCTAAACTATGACCCTAATAAGTCTTTTATCTCTATGGTTATGGTTGACGTTGCCGAGTATTTAGGTAGCCAAGAACCTATAAAGAAAACTCTAACTATCCCACGTTGGGCGGATACTTTAGGGCGTGAGCTAGGATTGAATTTTTCACAAACCCTAACAGACGCTATTGCAGATAAGAAAATTCATGCTTAACACTATCTAACTTATATGATAGGGCTAAACCAGTACACTAAAACAGATAAACTGCTAAGGTGTGAGGTTAGCCCTATTTTGTATTTTTACACAATAAAGGAGTAATTTTAACATGGCTAAACCTAAAGAAAAATGGACACCAATAATAACCCACATTGTCCCTAAAGGTACTGAACTAGCAGACGGCACAATATTAGACAAAGAAACCACCTTATCACAAGAAGAATTTGCTAAAAATCCCCCTGTTATTCCAGATGGACATCCTTTTTATGATATATGGGCTAGGATAATTAGAGAGAAGATAGAAAAGGGTAAGCTATAGCACCCAGATACAGTAGGAAACAGTAAAATACAGTAGATTTCCGCGTGATAATCGCTTGAAATTGACTTGTTAAGGTCAACAAAATTGATAACCACGCGCTTTTAAGCTACTCACTTTACGATTGATAAAACCAAAATACGGTAGATTTGTGGTTATCATCTAGTGGTTGACTACCACTATTTTTATCAAAATAGCTATTTTGCCAACAATGTAGAAAGTTTTTAACTGAAATTTGTACAAAATCCCCAAATTGCTAATAATGGTTACCAACAACTGGGTTAATACGTGTTATAATATATCCACAGCTGGAGGCTTGCATAGTCTAGCCGTTTTGGGAGAGTTAGCCCATGAGGTCATGCTCTCCCTTTTTTGATATAATAAGCCTATCAGATAAGCAAAAGAAACTAAAAAAGCGTAGCTGATGACTACGCTAGTTCTTGCCTGCTGAACTCGTAAATTATTGACCTATTTTAGGTCTTTTTTTGTTCACCTTTTTGTGGACTTTGGGAGACTGTTAAAGAAAATTTATGACTATAATTTTTCTAAAAGTCCACAAAAATATAGCCCACAAACGCCTATTTCAAGCCTTTCCTAGACATTCTAAAGAATCTCTTCAAATGTCATGGTTTTACTCCTTTGTTGTTTATAAATCTTGATTTAATAAGGTTTCTGTAACCTTGTAATGCATTGATTTAGAAAGTTGTTCACCCAAAGGTTATTGATAATTTTTCGTAATATGAAACAGCATCTTTTTTCTGCAGGTCATCTTCTGTCTCCGATTTTACTGGATATTCCGTTTATACAGGGGTGCTTCTTGCTAGAAAGCAGAAAATATCCATAATTTGATTAAAAAGAAACAAATAGGGATGAATTCGAGCGATTGAAAGGTCAATCGGTATTCTGATATACTTTCCTTGCCCCTTTGGGATAGAAAGGGGGTGAAGTGTTCTAATGGAACTTTTTATCATCACGTTTGTTGCTCCTTTGCTGGTATCTATCCTGACAGCATTGTTTGAGTATTGGCTCAACTCACGCAACAAATAACCCTAGGGCATAGCTTGAAAAAGCTTAGAGCCAAAAAGAAAACCCTCAACGCTGCAACGTTGGGGGCTTTTTGTGTTCCTTTGGAACTCTCATCATCATTACTTAGAGTATAGCACCCCTTTATTCAATTGTCAAATGGTTTATTTACGTTAGCGATTCATAGACTATCTCTGAATTGGCAAAATATAGTCTAGTATCAGAATACCACCGCAGTTTACCTGACACGAGGGGCTAGCATAACGCGCCGAAGGTGACTTCTTATTTCCAGTCTATCAATCGAACCCTATAAACCTCACTCTATTATACCAAAATATGCCTTCTATTTCTTTTTCCTTACCAACAAAACCGCAGTTCCAATCCAAAAGGCCATAGCTGGAAGAATGACCAACATCAGATTGAGCCAAACTGGAACGGTCATGACCATATTTACCACACCGCCAACAATCATAAAGAGATAGGTCGGTAAAAAGACATAGCGGACTAATTTTTCCTTTTGGAAAAATAGCAGAGCGAGACCGAGCAAGGTGAGTGGTACTAGAAGCCCCCAGCCAGTCAAGACAAGGTCAGGTTCCTTGGGCATTGCCCAGAGACGAAGTCCACAAATCACGAGAAAAAGAAGGGGGATGCAGAGAAAACTTGCCCAAACCTTGATTTTGCTGGTCTGGTAAATCAAACCGCGAATGATGAGGAAAATCCCAGCGGGGAGGAGGAGGCTAAGTACCGCGTCGCAGATCAAGTCCAGCCAGTTGAGGGAGATGGTTCCTGTCCCTGCAAAATCCATCAGCCATTGGCTACCAAGGTAAATAATGAGCATGAGGCCACTCAGGTTTGCGACTTCCCTGAAACCAATCGGAGGGAGGTAGCTGAGTAGGTCATCCGCCATCTGCTTGCTGTCTTTACCCAGAAAATCCTCCGACGAAAGCCCGTCTTTTTGGGCTTCCAGAACATCTTGGTAAATGGATAAGAGCTGGGCAGTCACTGCTTCTTCCTGCTTGTGAAACACAGAGGCAATCATCATATAACCATTGATACGGCCCATATACTCCTTGTTTTCCTTGGTCAATTGGCTTTCAATCACTTCAATCTGCTTGCGGTATTCCATTTGTTTGCTCATCTTATTCTCCTTTCAATCGCTGAACTTTTTGGACCAATTCCGTCCACTGGCTCCAAAAATCTTCTAGATAAGCCTTTCCTTGGTCTGTCAGATAAAAATACTTTCTATCTGGCCCGTCTGGCGAGGGCTTATTCTGACTAAAAATCAGGTTATTTTTCTCTAACTTCTGAAGGAGGGGATAGACTGTCCCTCCGACCATGTTTTCAAAGCCCTGATTTCTCAACTCCTGGACCAGCTCATAACCATAAATCTCCTTTTGGCTGATTATCTGCAAAACACAGCCATCTAGGACACCTTTCAGCATCTGTGTTTCTTTCATAACCCCTCCTCTTCCTCTGCAAAAAATCCAAACAGCAAGCCTGACGCCAACATGATGCCTAAGATCAAAATAGAATCCAAGGCCCAGCCTGTTATAATGGCCGTCACAAGCGTGATAGCTGCCAGTTTCCAATTTTCCCGGCTTTTCTTATCCAGTTTCATACTGCCTCCCCACCTAGTTTGTAATACCAACTAGTTTGATAAAAATAAAAGTGATTTTCTTTGTCTTCTATCACTAGTTTGTTTTACCTATTAGCTTTGTATCTATAGTCTAACACAAGGTAGCTAGTTTGTAAAACAAAATAGTTAAAATTTGTAAAGAAAGTCATAACCACCCGTGAAAACGGGTAGCTTGTACACTGACTATAAGCCGTTTCTCTCCAGCGACGTCTAAAGACGTTCGCTGAACTTCGTTCAGGTTAGTGCTATAATTACTTGACTAATGCCCGTAACAACGGGCTTTTATCTTGTTCTAAAACTGCCATCTGAAAATGGATCTTCATACTCTTTGACACTCAATTTATCAAGTGCAATGTCATTTTTCTCCTGCTCGCGAATGTATTTCGCAACTGTCTTTTCGTTCAGCCCAACGGTACTAACATAGTAGCCTCTAGCCCAAAACTTTCGATTTCCATACTTATATTTCAAATTAGCGTGTTTATCAAATATCATTAGAGCACTTTTACTTTTCAAATATCCCATAAAATCGGAAATCGAAAGTTTTTGGGGTATCAAGACAAGCATATGAACATGGTCTGGCATCATGTGTCCCTCAATGATTTCCACGCCTTTGTATCGACATAGATGACGGAAAATATCAATTAAGTCCTGCCTTATTTTGTAGTAAATGGATTTTCTACGGTACTTAGGTGTGAAAACTATGTGATATTTGCACATCTATTTGGTATGTGATAAACTGTAACTGGTTTTAGCCATTTCTTTTTCCTCCTTTATCTAACCTGAACAATTAGATTATATCAGGAAAAAGAAATGGAAGCTCAAAGCCTTGTCAGCCACCAGCATAGCTGGTGGTTTTCTTGTTTTTCTCTACGAGAAAAACTGGCTCGAAGACATAATAAAAAACTTGGGTCACCCCAAGTTTAGGAAATAATTTGTTTGTAAGACCGTGTCGTGATGGCATAGACCACTAGGTAGAGGAGGAGATAGCCACCACAGATGCCTGCAGTCACCTGCAACATAAGCCCTGCATTGACCACACCAATAGACAACAAGATAGACGAGAGCATCTTGTAGGCAAATGCAAGATGGACAAAGGCAAGTAGGATAGGTAGGAAAAAGACGGTCAGCAATTGCTTGCGAATGGACTGTCTCGTCTGATCCTCATCCAGACCAACCTTGGTCATAATGACGAAGCGATCTCTGTCTTCATAGCCTTCTGAAATCTGTTTGAAGTAAATCACCAGCACCACCGCCATCAAAAAGATGAGCGAAAGTAAGAGGCCGATGAAGAAAAGTGAACCTGCAAAACTGAAGAAACTACGCATCGCATAGGCACGGTAGGCGAGACTGATGGCGTTCGTTCCATTCGGTAATATATTGGACTCCCAAAGCTCACTTTCAAAGGTACCGGATAAGAAGACCTCCTGGCTATTTACCTGTTCTTCTTCTGATAAACTACTTTCAAAGCCCATATAATAGCGATTTTCGGCTAGATTTTCAAATATTGTCAAATCTTGAACAACAATGACTAAATACTTACTAAAATTAAAAGTCACATGGTCAGGCAGATGTCCCAAGGTCACATTCTTGGGCAAGACTTGGGCAACTTTCATCTCCTTTTCATCAAAGGTGAGGGTTTGACCAGCTTGATACTGGACTCCCTTACTATAAATGGCCACTTGGTCAGCTGCCAACTCCAGTTTTTGACTAGTCATTTTTTCATATGTAGCTTTATCCAAAATATAGCCTACACCTACTTGATTAGAAAAATCCATCCATGACTCTTTTTCTGTCAAAAATTTTACTTGCTGATTTGTCACCTCAGAAAAATAGGCTTGCTGATAAGGATAGACCACCTTACTTTCAACAGGAATATCTGTCTCTTCTAAGATAGCTTCCGCCCACTCCTCCCACTTCTCCGTTTGAGCTTTTGAAGTGGTTGGTTGCATTCCAAAATCAATAGAATAATCATTTGGATTTTGATTGGCGATATAATCTTTACCACCGATGTAAATATTGAGTCCTCCAACCATGGTCACCAAAAACATGCTAGAGAGGATAGTAATGGTCGCAAGGCCCAGAGCATTTTTACGCATACGGAAAATCAAGTTGGATACAGAAATAAAATTCTCAGGCTTGTAGTAATAAGTCTGACGGTTCTTTAGCCAGTTTAAGAGACTGATAACACCTGCTTGGAAAAGCAAATAAGTCCCAAGGATAACCAGAAGAGTCGCTCCAAAGAAACTCGGAACCGCCTGAAAAGGATTGGTCACTAGCTGGGCAATGGCATAGCCTGACCCCAGTAAAATAATAGCTAAGAGGGTTTGTAGCCAGAGGAAGCCTGTTGGCTTGTCCCCACGCTTCTTGCCCTGAACTAGTTTGAGTGAGTCGGTCAAGCCCAGTTTTCCAATATTAAAGAGGCTGACCAAGGCAAAAATCCCAAAGAGATAGATAAGTACAGTGACTAGACTTTTCAACTGGAAGGTTGAAGCTAGAACCACAGGCATCTGCATGGCTTTCAGCAAGAGGGCATAGAAGAGTTTATCTAGAGCCAATCCCAAGAGCAAGCCAGATAGAATGGTACCGACTGAAAAGACCAGATTTTCTAGAAAAGTCATCAAGAAGAGATGTTTTTTCTCCAGACCAAGAATGCTATAGACACCAAACTCTTTTGACCGCTGCTTCATAACAAAACTATTGGCATAGAAGACCATGATGGCAACGGCCAGCATAACCACAATCATACCAAAGCCCAGCACTTGAATCACCCCGTTGGCCCCCTTGACCTGACCTAAATCAGGATGAAAGGCAAGCGAGGCAAATATATAGGCAATGGCTGTAGACAAAATGGTCATCAGGGCATAGGGAAAATAGAGTCTGCGGTTCTTTTTGAGATTGGTCAGAGCCAATCGAAAGGTTAGTCCAAACATACTACTCACCTCGATTCGCCATCAGTGTCAAGGTATCTGAAATCAGCTGATACATTTCCTGACTGGTTCTCTCACCTCGGTAGATTTGATTGTAGAGAATGCCATCCTTGATGAAGAGGACCCGTTTGGCACGACTAGCTGCTACTGTCGAGTGGGTTACCATCAGAATGGTTTGCCCCTCTTGGTTGATTTTTTCAAAAATATCTAGAAGAGTTGCCGTTGATTTAGAGTCGAGGGCCCCAGTCGGCTCATCCGCTAAGAGGATTTCTGGCTGGGTAATGATGGCCCGCGCCACCGCAACCCGTTGCTGCTGACCGCCTGAAATCTCGTAGGGCATCTTGTCTTGCAAGGTCGCAATTCCCAGACTATTGAGCGTATGAACGAGTCGCTTGTTCATCTCATCAATCGGATAGCGAGACAAGACCAGAGGCAAGAGCACATTGTCCTTGACAGAGAGGGTGTCTAAGAGATTGAAATCTTGGAAGACAAAGCCTAATTTCTCCCGACGAAAGGCTGCCGCTTCCTTGCTCTTGATAGACTGGGTATCCAATCCGTTAAGCAAGACCTTGCCCTGCGTTGGCTTATCAAGGGTTGCCAAAATATTGAGCAAGGTGGATTTTCCAGAACCAGACTCACCCATGATGGCGACATATTCACCCTTTTCCACTGTAAAATGAATATCCTTCAAAGCCTCAACCTGTCCCGCCTTAAAGAGAGAACTGTATATCTTTTGAACGTGTTGAACATCTAAAACTGACATAACTTGACTCCTTTTCTTTTTCTACCTTCATTCTACACGGTCCCAAGATAAACTACCATAGCCTTAGCTTTCATTTACATGACAGTTTTGTAAGATTAATCAAAAATCAACTCCACTTCTTTGATACCGATTCGCACCTCTGTTCCCCGACCCACTTTTGATTTTAGCTTTAGGGAATAGCCCAGCTCCGCAGCAATTTTCCGTGAGAGATAGAGCCCCAGACCCGAAGATTGCTGGGTTCTGCGGCCATTGAAACCTGAGAAACCACGCTCAAAGACCCGTTCCAAGTCACTCTCTGCAATCCCAATTCCCGTATCGCGAATGACCAAATCATCTCCATCCAAAACAATCGAAATGGTCCCTTCCTGACAATACTTGAGGGCATTAGATAAAATTTGCTCTATCAACAGGCCCAGCCAGCGTTTGTCTGTCTTTACGCTCCTATCCAGCTGACCCAGATCCAGGCTTGTATTGACCTGAATGAAAAAGAGGGAATACTTTCTTACTAGATTTCTGACCAGTTCATCCAAATTGACTGATTCGATAACCAAATCATCATGGAAGGATTGTAGACGGAGATAGTTCAAGACCAGACCTGTGTATTGCTCAATCTTGAAGAGTTCTGATTCCAGTTGGTGACGGACTAGACTACTATCTACTTCCTTAACCAAGAGCTGACTGGCTGCAATAGGTGTTTTCATCTGGTGGGCCCAGAGGGTGTAGTAGTCATCTAATTCTGTCTGTTCCTGTCTCTGTTTTTCTAGTATTTGCTTGTTCTGAACTTCTAGTCGCTCCACTCTCTCCTGCAAACAACGCTCACTGGCTGTCCCAGTAGCCACTTTCTGACCACGCCAGATTTTTCTAAAACGAGAAACTTCCCTGACAAAATCCCAGAGGAGGGCGAGAATCCAACAAATACTGAGGAGGAGGATGGCATAGAAAATCAGGTTTCTTTTGATGTCAAAGAGGCTACTATAAGCCAGAATAGCCACAGCAAAAATGGCGTAGGCTATCAGAAAAATCAAGCGATGACCAAGCCATGATGTCAAAAATTCTGGTACTAATGAGCCAAAATCATCCTTATTCATGTGTCCACACCAGGCCGTAGCCTACTCCTTTCTTGGTCGCAATCACATCTGGTAGACCCAGTTCTGCCAACTTTTTACGCAGGCGAGCGATGTTAACCGACAGGGTATTGTCATCCACAAAAATATCGCTGTTCCAGAGTTCTCTCATCAGCTCCTCACGGCTGACCACTTCCTTGCCATGCTCAAAAAGCACCCGTAATATCTGAAATTCATTTCGCGTCAGCTCTTCCACAACCTGTCCATAGGACACCTGCATGGTCTTTAAGTCTAAGGAAATCTCCTCAAACCAGAGTAAACTTTGTTCGCCAATAAAGTCATAGGTTCTTCTGAGAAGCCCCTGTATTTTGGCCAGGAGAACCGTCATTTCAAAGGGCTTGGTCACATAGTCATCCGCCCCCATATTGATCGCCATAACAATATCCATTGGCTGGTCATGGGAAGACAGAAACATAATGGGCACACGAGATGTCTTGCGAATTTCCTGACACCAGTAATAGCCATTGAAAAAAGGCAGGCCAATATCCAGTAAAATCAAATGGGGCTGAAACTCTTCCATCTGTTCCAAAACCATCTGAAAATCCTTGACCTCTTGCACCTGGTAACCCCAGTTTATCAAATTTTTAGCAACTAGTTGGCTAATCGTTTTATCGTCCTCGATAAGAAGAATTTTCTGCATAACTATCTCCTTTCATATCCCTACTATTTATTATAGCTTACATTGGAACAAATTTGAGTATTTTTATACATTTACACAAGAAGTAGACTATAAAACCAGGTCATCAGTGGTGCAAATTTGTCATTCCCCACATATTTCGTTATACTAGATAAAAAAGGAAAGGACTGCTATGCCGAATTTATTAACCTACATTGAAGAAAGTCAATACGACACTTTCTATGACCAACCAATCAACAAACTGGATATTCTGGCTCTGACCGAACTTTCCTACCTCCCTTTTGATAATCTGGTCCCCTACTCTTTTACAGAAAATGGTGTACGACTTGATCGGTTGGCAACGGCCTTTGAAGAGGCCTACAAAAATAATTTCCCTCCCTTTTCTATGGTGACCAAAAACCGCCTAGCCTTACTTGGACTTCTAGCCAAATCCAAACGCTTCAAATCTATCAAGGCATTTGGCTTCGTTGACGATTATCAGTTGGAACAGGAAAAGCAGTTTTCAGCAATCAGCTATCGCATTGACCGAAAAACAATTGTGACTTGCTTCAGAGGAACAGATGACACCATTATCGGTTGGAAGGAAGACTTCCACATGACCTATATGGATGAAATTCCTGCCCAACGTGCAGCGAGTGGCTACTTAGAAAAACTTATGATGCAGCAGATGGGCCATTTTTATCTGGCCGGTCATTCGAAAGGCGGAAATTTAGCCCTCTATGCAGCATGCCAGCAAGCTATAGACCAACAGGATAGAATCCTAGCTATCTATCCCTTTGATTCACCTGGCTTACACAAAAAACACTTGGAAGCACCTAGTTACCAAGCTATTCACCAACGGATTTTCCCTGTCATTCCCCAG
This sequence comes from Streptococcus sp. 2018110, assembly GCF_019754115.1. Lineage (NCBI taxonomy): Bacteria > Bacillati > Bacillota > Bacilli > Lactobacillales > Streptococcaceae > Streptococcus > Streptococcus sp. 2018110. Next base: position 112,235 of record NZ_JAIJZO010000004.1, read on the forward strand.
AATTCAATTGTCGGTATGATGTTAGAAACACCAGAAAATGCTCAAATCGTTCAGAGTAATACCCTCGGCATTCTACAACACATCAGTTTTTCTTGGGAGGTTGACGGAAGCGACTTCAAACTAGCCCCTGCCCTGACCAGCGATAGCCTACAAACCGACCAAGCCTTAAAAACTTGGACGGCTAGTTTAACAGACGATGAATTACGAGACTTCTTCGATTTGTTTTTCGGCATCTTCATCAAAGCAGGAATTGAACGTTTTAGCGACATCACGGTAAATCCCCTACAGAAATTACAGGAAATTGATCGACTGAGAAAAGAAGTAGCTCCAGAAGAAGCTGAGATGATGGACAAACTCATTCGGCTACTCTTTGATACCCGCTACCAAATTTGGAGGGACAATATTAGCACCTCCATTCCAAGCCCTGAAATCTCCCTGCCAGATTGGCGGAAACTTTTCCAAAGAACTACAGTTGAAAATAAAGAAAACTAGCTCAACCACTGAGCTAGTTTTCTTTATCGAATCTTCTTAAAAATTGGGATAGTTTTTCTAATCCTTTGATTAGAATATCTTGTTCACAGGCAAAACCTAGACGGACATAGCCGTCACGTTCAAATCGATTACCAGGAACTAGAAGAACACCGTATTCCTGTAGAAGTTGCAAGCAAAAATCTTCCATAGGCATATCCACTGCAATCTTGACAAAGCTGGTAGAAACAACCGCTGGACGGATATAGGAAACGAGGGGTTCATTCTCAATCCATTGGTCCAAAATTGCTAGATTTTCTTCTAAAATACGCCGATTTCGTTCTAGAATTTCTTGATAATGGGCCAAAGCTAATTGAGCCACCAGATCGTCAAAGACACCTGCACAAATCATAGTGTAATCCCGATAATCTCTCAATATATCTGTCACTTCAAAATTGGCAGCCACCCAACCAATACGAATTCCTGGCAGGGAATAGGTCTTGGATAAGCTATTGACAGCAATACCTTTATCATAGACTTCTATAATAGATGGCACATCCAGCTCAGAAAAGGAACGATAGACTTCATCCGAGAGTATATAAGCTCCAACTTCACCAGCAATTTCCGCCAATTCTTCCAAATAAGTCCTATCCATGACAGCACCAGTTGGATTATTGGCATTGTTGATGCAAATCATCTTAGTATTAGGACGAATGAGCTGACGTAGTTTTTCCAAGTCTGGCAACCAGCCATTTTCCTCCTCAATCTGCCACAAATCCACTTCTGCTCCCAAGGACTTTGGAATATCGTAGAGTTGTTGGTAGGTCGGATAAAGGGAAATGACATGGTCTCCTGGCTCAATCAAACTATAAAGAACTAACAAGTTGGCCCCTGTTGCCCCGTTGGTCTGGAGAATTTGTTCTGGCTTGACGCCTGTATAGAGTTGACTAACCGATTTTTTAAATGCTGGCGAACCTTCTATCCAGCCATAGTTGAGCTTGGTGCCCTGCAATTTCTCATAAAAATCCTCAGGCTTGGTGCCCGACAAGGCAAACAATTCCTCCAAAGTCAATGAAGAAATGGACACCCCTGCTATATCATAAATCGCGCTATTTTCATGGACATTCAGCCATTCCTCAACGCCAAAACGTGGTAATTTCATAAGACTTCCTACTTCAATTTTTTATACACTTATTGTACCATATTCTCACAAAATCGTATAAATATACAGTAAAAAACAGAATGAAGCTATGTCTAGTTGTCTTGAAGGAGCTGGTCCAAATTCATTTCTAATTCTGCCAAGGTCATGGCTTGCCCACGGACATCATAAAACGTGCCATTTTTCTCTAAGAGCAGGGTTGGATAGGTTTGGACTCCCAACTGACGAGCCTGGATAAATTCTGGTGAACTGTCTTGCTGGAAAACATGAGCCAGGTCAGTTTCGACTTGCTGTCTATCCAAGCTGAACTGCTCTGCTATTTTTCCATAGGTGCTAATGTCAGAGAGAGAGAAACCATCTTGGTAAAAAGCCGACTGGATGGCTGTAACGATGGCGTAGTGCTGGTGGTTGGGAAGTCGGTCCTTGAGGTAGGTCAAGGCCAAGGCTGGGTGAAGGGAATTCAAGACCAGCTTTCCCTCTGCTAAGGTTTACTGGTAGGCCTGACCAAAGGTCACGCCATAGTGGTCAGTGATGCGGCTGTTAGCCCCTGGAATGTGGGGATAGGCTGCAATGGGCTGGCTGCGCTCCCCAATAAATAGGCCACCTGATACGATTTCCAATTCTAAGTCTGGATGGGCTTGGAGTAGCGGTTTGAGATGGGCACCAAATCCATAACACCAGCCACAGTAGGCATCCCAAATGTAATATAGCTTCATCATAAACTCCTTATCTTTGTGATAAAGCTATCATAATCCAATACTTCTATTTTGTAAAGTATCTTGTTTTTCTATTGTATAGCTTTTTCAAAAAGAAAAAGAGCAAACTATATTGCTCTTTATTGGACGCGATGCCTCATATCTCCTTGCTCGGAATGACTGGCAATAGGATATAAGGTCTTTCAGCTGCTTCTGAGTGTAGGGTAGTTGTCCCAGAAAATTCTTTGCGTTTCATGTCCATTTGATGCGTATACATGGCATTGCCAGACCATACTTTTTCATGGGTCATAATCTTGAACAATTGATTCATGGGCAAGGTTTTGAGCATCCCCAAAATGAGCTTGGGATTTTTGTAGTAGTGACTGATGTCTACTTTTGTTTTCAAATGCGGCTCGGTAAACTTGAAATCCCGTCCTCCGATATTGACACCTAAGCGATAACCTTTTGGAATGATAACAGATGTCGGCCAGATTTTGGTCACGTGATCCACGGCGATGCTAATGATAACCACCACTCCGTAATTTTTAGCACTAGCAATCATACCTAAATTCACAAAAATTGTGAGTAATAAAAAACAACAGAATTATTTTATCATCAATGCACAAAATTTTTCCTCTTGACAAGTGAGTGAGTACTCACTATAATAGTTTTTATTCTTATAAGTGAGCGAATACTCACTCACAAACTAGAAAGAAGGTTTATCAATGGAAAAACTCATTGATTTGAAAGACTTGAACAAAGCTTTCTCTGCACAAACAGTGTTAAACAATGTCACTCTTGAAGTCAACAAAGGTGAAATTATTGGTTTGATTGGTCCCTCTGGGGCTGGAAAATCAACCATGATTAAAACCATGCTAGGAATGGAAAAAGCAGATAGCGGGACAGCGCTGGTACTCAATACTCAGATGCCCAATCGTCATATCTTAGGTAAAATTGGTTATATGGCACAGTCAGATGCCCTCTATGAAGCTTTGACTGGTCTGGAAAATTTGGAGTTTTATGGACAAATGAAAGGCATTGCCAAAAAAGAACTAACTCTACAAATTCACCATGTAGCCAGGGTCGTCGACTTACAGGAGCATCTTGACAAATTTGTATCAGGCTATTCTGGTGGGATGAAACGTCGTTTATCACTCGCAATTGCCCTGTTAGGAAATCCTGAGTTGCTAATTTTGGATGAACCAACAGTAGGAATTGACCCTTCCCTTCGTCGAAAAATTTGGACAGAACTTGATGCTATCCGTCAAAAAGGACGTTCTGTTTTTATCACAACTCATGTCATGGACGAAGCGGAGCTGACTGACAAGGTTGCGCTTCTGCTACACGGAGAGATCATTGCCTTTGACACGCCGCGAGATCTCAAAGAGCGATACGGCGTTAATACGGTAGAAGACGCCTTTTTAGCAGCAGAAAATAAGGAGGAACTCTGATATGCGTACCTTAGCCATTTCCAAAAAAGTACTAAAAGAATTGCTACGCGACAAGCGTACCTTAGCTATGATGTTTGTTGCACCTATCCTCATCATGTGGCTGATGAATGTCATGTTCTCTGCCAATAACACAACTTCCGTTACCATTGCTACCGTTGACGTCCCAAGTAGTCTAGTTAAAAATCTGGACGATGTGGATCACATTTCTATTAAAGAATACAGCAACAAAGAAAATGCACAAAAAGAATTGGATGACCAAGCAGTAGATGCCATTCTCACAGCAAGTGGTAATGGATATGATGTGACCTACTCCAACACAGACTCTTCAAAGACAGCTCTAACCCGTCAGGCTATTAAGTCTGTTCTTAGCCTATCAAGTGTTAACGAACTCATAAGTCAGCTCAAGCAAGCTACTAGCAAAAATCCAAGTCTAGCCGCTCTCCTTCCTACGAACGACAGCAAATCTACAAATCTGACTGAATACTACGACTATGGTAATAAAGATACTGATTTCTTTACTAAAATGATTCCTATCCTCATGGGTTTTATGGTTTTCTTCTTTGTTTTCTTAATTTCAGGAATGGCTCTTCTAAAAGAACGTACCACTGGTACTCTCGACCGATTACTGGCAACTCCTGTTAAGCGTAGCGACATCGTCTTTGGTTACATGATTTCCTATGGTATTCTTGCGGTTATTCAAACCATCGTTATAGTAGTTTCGACCATTTGGCTCCTTGACATTGAAGTTGTGGGAAACATTATTAATGTTATTATCGTAAATTTCCTTCTAGCACTAGTAGCATTAGCTTTTGGAATTTTATTGTCAACCTTAGCGAAATCAGAATTCCAAATGATGCAATTTATACCACTAGTAGTTATGCCACAACTCTTTTTCTCTGGCATTATTCCGCTAGATAGTATGGGAGATTGGGTGCAATACCTCGGTAAAATCCTTCCTCTTTCTTACTCTGGAGATGCTCTGACCAAGGTTATCATGTATGGTGATGGACTGAGTAGTATTTCTTTTGATATCTTGATTTTACTAGTTTTTCTCTTCATTTTAAGTACTGCAAACATCATCGGTCTCAAGCGCTATCGTAAAGTATGATATAATAAAGAAAATCACTGAAGAGGAGCTTGACATGACTGAAGAGAACATTGTGTTTTCTTTCGAAAAACACTTAGAAACAGCCAAGATGCCTGCAGGTAAACGTAAAACTCTACTAGCAGCAATGACATTGTTTGCACAGCAAGGTTTCCACGGAACATCCACTATGCAAGTAGCCGAAGTGGCTAAAGTTAGTCAGGCAACTGTATTCAAATATTTTAAGACCAAAGAAGACTTATTATTGGGGGTATTACAACCTATGGCAGAACTGCTTAGTACCCCCTTTATAAACACTATGACACAGTTTGACAATAAAGAGGATATCGTTCACTTTTTCATCCATGATCGCTTCGCTTTTATTAAAGCAAATCGCTCCTTAGCAAAAATTATTCTACAAGAACTCCTGACAAATCCTGAAACTAGGAAAATTATCAGTAAGCAGATCAGTCGGTTAGCTCCCTCAATTGACTTGATTGAAAATCGCTTGTGTCAAGGAAATCACCTCAAGAAATCCGAAGTGATACGCACTGCCATAGCTCCTTTTTTCACCTACCTCATGCAGATGATTATTTTTGAGACAACTAGCACAGATGAAAAACGAGACCTTGAGCTTATCGAACAACAAATCTTAAAACTCTTATCCGAGTAAAAGTGATCATTGAGATGATTCATTTATCTCCTAATTAATTAGATTAAGAATATGAAGAAACTGAAATCAAAAAAGATATCTTGTTTCAAAAAATCATTCATCCATAAAAGCTTCATAGTGACAAAAAAGGTCTGGACTCATAAGTCCAGACCTTTTTTCCATACAACATTAGAACTTCCCAAGATTCGTCAAGTCTTTTTTGTCTGGCATGACTTCCTTATTGTCCCAATGCTCGACAATCTTACCGTCTTTGAGGCGGTAGATGTCAAAGTGGGCGTAGTCTTGACCTGCAATCCAAACTTTCGAATAAGCCACGACGTAGTCCCCCTGTCCCATAACCTTAAAGACAAAGTCATAGTTGACTTGATTCTCTACCAGATAATTCTTGTAGGCCGCACCGCCTTGAGCGATTTCTTGGTTATGCTGAATCAGATCAGCTGCCACATAGTCGTCAAACTTGTCGATTTCCCCATTTTGAAGGATATCGACCAAGAAACGACGGACGGTTTTCTTGTTGTCCTCAGTCTTGTCTAGGTCTGTCAGCTCAAAGTCTGCGTAAATCGGATCTGTTTCACCAATGGTTTTTGGATAGGCATCGATGACATCCCAATGCTCGACGATACGACCATTGTCATCCGAACGGAAGATGTCCGCCGTCACCCATTCAGCCGCACCGTCATTGAGTTTCTGGTGGACATGGACAAAGACAAAATTCCCATCTTCAATAGCACGCACAATGTTGATTTCACGCTTGGGATTCCGTTTGAAAAAGTCCTCAAAGAAAGCCGCAAAGCCCTCTTTTTCATCAGGCACACCCGTACTGTGCTGGGTGTAGCTAGCCCCCATATAGTTGTCTTGTGCTTCCTTGATTTCCCCGTCCCGAATGCCACTAAGGTAAAGATTTTTAGCGTTATCTAGTTGATGTGACATGATGTTCTCCTATTTTAACAATCCTTCTTGTTCCAAATATTCCCTAGCCACTTGCTCTGCCGACTTGCCTTCCACATCAACCGCATAGTTCATCCGCGTCATCTCCTCGGTCGAGATTTTGCCTGCCAAGACTCCTAGGACTTGCTCCAACTCAGGGTATTTCTCTAGGGTTTCTTTGGACAATAGCGGAGCGGCCTGGTAGGGTGGGAAGAGCTGTTTGTCGTCTTCCAGGATTTTCAGCTTGTAGGTGACCACCTTGCTGTCTGTAGAATATGCTTCGATAATCTGCACATTACCACTCTTAATGGCTTCGTAGCGAAGGGCTGGCTCCATAGTCTTGACATTGAGTTGAAGATTGTAGAGATTTTTTAGACCGATATTACCATCTTCGCGGTCGTTAAACTCTAATGAGAAACCTGCGACAGCTGTCTGCTGCACTTTTGCCAAATCCGAAATCTTTTCAATGCTATTTTTCTGAGCATAGTCTTCTGTCACTGCCAAGGCAAAGGTATTTTGGAAGGCCATTGGTGCTAGATACATTAGACCATCCTGCTCCAGAATCGCTTCTTTAGCGTAAGCATAAACCTCCTCAGGATTCGTTGATAAATCCGTTGGCGAATTTTTCAAAAGAGTACTTGTAATGGTCCCTGTGTATTCAGGATAAATATCAATCGATCCTGATTTGAGTGCTTCATACAGGAAGCTAGTCTTTCCGAAATTAGGTTTTATATCCACCTTGATGTCTGTCTGGTCCTCAATCAGCAACTTATACATATTGATGAGAATTTCAGGTTCTGCACCGAGCTTCCCTGCAATGACCAACTGCTTTGTGGAAAAGTTAAGCATGGGAACATAACTAGCTCCAACAGTAAATAAAGTCACCAATAGAGCCAACAAAATTGTCTTGGGTTTCTTGTCCTGCAACAGACGAATGCCGTAACCGAAAAGCACTGCAAGGACAGCCGACGATACCGCACCAATCAAAATCAAGGCTGAATCATTGCGATCAATTCCAAGTAGAATAAAGGAGCCTAGGCCCCCAGCCCCCACCAAGGCCGCCAGAGTCGCCGTTCCGATAATCATAATGGAAGCTGTCCGAATCCCTGACATCAAAATAGGCATGGCAAGTGCTAACTTAAATTTTTTCAACTTCTCCCATTTATTCATACCAAAAGCGGTTGCTGCTTCTTCCAGGGAAGGGTCGATTTCTCCAAGGCCTGTCAATGTCCCCTGCAAGATAGGAAAGATAGCATAAATAACGAGCGCCACTACTGCTGGCAAGGTTCCAATTCCCATAAAAGGAATGAAAAGACCAAGCAAAGCAAGGGATGGAATAGTTTGGAAGATACCTGTTATTTGCAGACTCCACTCAGTCAAGCGTTTTTTACTAGATAGAATCAGTCCCAAAGGTACTGCAATTGCAATCGCAATAATCAAAGCTAGAAGGGAGATGCGAAGGTGTTCAAAAAGAGCGATTCCCCACTCATCCTTTCGTTCTATAAAGGTTTCAAATAGGTTCATTACATACCTCCTCGAGCTCTGATAAATTCCTTGACAAAATCATTGGCAGGATGATTCCTCAATTCATCAGGACTTCCTAATTGCACAACTTGTCCGTCTTGCATGAGACAGATGCGATCCGCCAATTTAACCGCCTCATCCATATCATGAGTAACGAAAACCGTTGTCATCTTGAATTCCTCATGTAATTCCTTAATCAAGTCCTGCAACTGAGCCTTACTGATTGGATCTAGAGCTGAGAAAGGTTCGTCCATGAGCAAGACCTTTGGATTTGCAATGATGGCCCGCAAAATCCCGATTCGCTGTTTTTCTCCCCCAGACAAGTCCTTGGGCAAACGCTCCAGATAGCTGTCTGGTTCCAAGCCAACCTTGGTCAAGAGCTCTCTCGTCCTCGTCAAGGTTTCTTCTTTGCCCAAACCTTTCATTTCAGGAATAAGAGCGATATTTTCAGCCACTGTCATATTTGGAAAAAGGGCTATCTGCTGAAGAACATAACCTGTCTCCAAACGTAATTCACGCAGGTCGAAATCCTTAAGTCGCTTACCTTGAAAAAAAACCTCTCCCTCGGTCTGCTCAATTAGACGGTTAATCAATTTCAACGTAGTTGTCTTTCCACTACCACTCGGTCCAATTAAGACAAAGAATTCCCCTTCTTGAATATCAAAGGTCAAATTTTTCAAGATTGGTCCGCTAACCTTACAGGTCAGGGATACATTTTGATAATCAATCATCATCTTCTCCTTTTAAAATAGCCATGAGACTATGACTGTAGCGCTGAATTAATCCTAGCATAAGCTCCTGTTCCTCCTGACTGAGTTGAGACAGCGCCTTATTTTCCGCCTCCTCTAAGGGGTCCAAAATGCGACTAGCAAATTGCTGCCCCTCCTCTGTCAATTTAATTTTCTTATGTCGCTTATCTGCTGGATTCTCCTCTAAAACTACCAGTCCTCCATCCAAAAATTTCTTTACAGTAGCATTGACAACTTGTTTGCTTGAATAGGTCTTCTTGCTGACCCAATTCTGTGTCACACCTCCGGGATTATAATAAATCCACATGAGAATGGATAAGCATTTTGCATTGAGCCCATGCCGGCGAGCGTAGCCCTCATAGAGCCCAACTTGCTGGTCAAACATACGAGCATAATCTTTACTTCTTTTCCTAACTTCTGTCATCGTCACCCTCCCTATTAAGCACAATCACCTTGCCAAAAGCCTCTGCCCCCTCCAAATAGCGATGCGCTTCTTGTATAGTATCTAGACTGAACACCTTCTCAGGCCCAACTGGCACCTGATAACGAGCTATGTAGTCAAACATTTCCTGCAACTTGTCCTGATTGACATTGCCAGAGGCAAAAGTGGTCAGATAGACATTCTGCCGCAACTGCTCAATGGGATCAAAGTCCTCCAGATACCACTTGCCACCCAGCTGTCCCGTCGAGCAGATGATGCCGCCCTCTTCTAGATGAGCCAGCGAATCCGACAGGGTAGCAGGACCGACCAGCTCAAAAATCTTGCTAAAGGTCAGGTCCGTCTGCAAACGTCCGTCTTTTTCGAGGATGACTTGGCTAAAACCAGAGGCAAGCAGCTGATCGGTCTTTTCTAACTTGCGGACAGAAGCGTAGATAGGAAGGTCTGGAAATTGGCTCCGCACCAACTTGACAAAAGCCTGTCCAACCCCACTAGCCCCTGCACGCACCAAGATGCGGTCTGAAGGTTCTAGCTTGAGATTTTTCATGGAGCCGTAGGCAGTATAGTAGGTTTCAGGAACACTAGCTAACTCCGCCCAGTCCAGATCAGTCTCAATAGGGTAGAGAGTTTGATTGGGGACCAGAGCATATTCTGCATAGCCACCGTCAAAAGCACGCCCCAGCTCGCCCATGATGGACACAACTCTTTGCCCAACTGGCAACCTAGTCGGTTCCGTCGTTTCCTCGACCACTCCGACCAATTCAATCCCTAAAATTCTCGGAAAGACAACACTTGGTGACAAGCCTTGTCTGGTAAAAATCTCCGAATGATTGATACCAAACCCTTTGATTTTTACCAAGGACCAGCCTGTTTTGACCTGTGGCTTTGCTACTTCTCGTACCTCCAAAACCTCTGGACCACCTGCTTTTGAAACTACAACAGCTTTCATAAACTGTCCTCCTTCATCGAATTAGTCAAAGTTTTTTACCATTTTATCAAAAAAAGAAAATTAGTCAATCACTTTGACTAATGTTTTAGTAATTTTTGATAGTTTTCTTTATCCTCATCTTTGAAAACATTAAAAATTACCTTGATTTCTGGATGTTCTTTGATAAAATTCCGCACAGTTCTGACCGCAATCTCCGCAGCTAACTGGTTGGGAAAACGAAACTCGCCTGTACTGATGCAGCAAAAGGCTATGCTGGTCAGCCCATTTGCAACAGCCACTTCCAAACTTTTTTGAGAAGAGGAGGCGAGCAGTGCCTCATCTTGAGGACTAACCTCCGCCTGAATAATCGGCCCAACCGTATGAATGACATAGTTGGCTGGCAGATTGTAGGCTGGCGTTATCTTTGCCTGACCCGTTGCTTCCAAGTGCCCTTGAACCTTCATAAGTTGATAACAAGCCAGCCGCAGTTGAAGACCCGCCTGCGAATGAATGGCATTGTCAATACAGCGGTGATGTGGCACAAAGCAACCCAAGAGCTGACTGTTGGCTGCATTGACAATAGCATCTACCTGCAAGCTAGTAATGTCCCCCTGCCAGAGATAAATCTGTGGCTCCACCTCTTGCAAATCGGACAGTCTAGTCAGGTTTTTCTGAGCCAATTTTTCCTGTAAATAGGCATCTTGCAAGGTCCAAAACTCTGTTGGCATGACCCTGGGCTCCCAGATGTTCATCAAGGCTCGCAAGACCCATTCTTGCTCTTCCTGTGTCTGAGGAAGCTCCAAGTCAGGTGCCAGATAGTGAATCAATTTTTCTAGTTTTTCCATGCTCTTATCACCTCCTGCATATCTTGGTGAAAGGTCAGAATCCCTTCACGCTCTGGGTCTTCTAGATTGACCCGAATCAGACTGGCACTTGGCAGGGTCTGATTCAAGCATTCAAAGGGAAACTTGATAATGGTCGGCGTATTGTAGCCCACACCCAGCTCCAAAAAGACAATTTTCTTCGCCGCATTTTCCTGTAAAAATGCAATATAAGCCTCTTCCTGCTTGTGCCAGTTGACATCCTCAACAAAACGGTGATCCATTCGCAGACGGCTCATCATATCTACCCCACACTTGGGACACTTGGGAATGTCCTCACTTCTGACCTCCAAGCCCTGACGGTTGGTAAGCAGAGTTTCCAAGGCCGCTTGATTGGTATAAACACCGTCATGACAGGGAACTGAACATTGAAACTCACCGTAATTGCCCTGAACTTCAAAGATTTTCTCTCTTTCAAAACCAGCTTTTTCAAACTGACTATCCACATTGGTCGTGATGACAAAGTAATTCTTGTCTGCCACCAGCTCATACAAATCCTGATAGAGTGGCAAACTGCCTGTCTGGTAACGATTGAGATAGAGGTGCTGACTCCAGTAGCCCCACTTTTTCTCCTTGGTCGCAAAGGGATAAAAGCCAGCAGAATACATATCTGTCAGCCCATATTCCTTGATAAAAGGTGCAAAATGTTCCTCAAAACGTTGACCTGAATAGGTCAAACCTGCCGCACTGGACAGGCCTGAACCTGCACCAATCACGATTGCATCTGCTTCTGCGATTACTTTTTTAGCTTGGGTCATTTTTCTATCATCTGTCATCTTCATCCTCTTTCTGTCTTCTTTCCTTGCTTTTTTCCAGTTCTGCCCTTATACTAACACTAACAGTTTCTTTTGGAAAGTATGCACCTTAAAGTAGGGTAGTTACCTCAAGGTAAGAAATGTATACTTTCAAGGAAAATTAGACTAACGTTTTTTGAAAAAAATTTTGGAGGAAGCCATGACCAGTAAAAAATTACCCCAAACTCTACCAGCCTGTCCTGTCGAAACAACCTTGCTGTTGATTGGCAGCAAGTGGAATATTCTCATCCTACGCGACCTTATGGACGGCACCAAACGCTTTGGAGAGTTGCAACGTTCCATTGGCTCCATTAGCCAGAAGGTCCTGACTAGCAACCTGCGGGACCTCGAAGCTAAGGGCGTTGTGGACCGCAAGGTCTATCCAGAAGTCCCACCCCGTGTGGAATACTCTCTAACCGAACTCGGACACTCCTTAAAACCAATCCTGGATTCCATGTCGGACTGGGGAGAATGGTACCAAGAACAACAAAACTAGCCTAGAACATTCTAAGCTAGTTTCTTTTTATCCTTCAACTGTTTCTGAGGCAGTTTGGCTTGCTACTTCTGAAACTGTTTCTGATACAGGTTCGATGATGACATCATCAATTGTAATCTCAATATCTTCAGACACAACTACAGCATCCTCAATATCTTCTTCTGCCAAATCCACTGTCGGAGCTTTAGCAGTTTTTGCCTTGATAGCTTCCAAAATGTCAGCCGTTGACAAGTTTTGTTCCGCAATTTTTTCCTTGATTTGCTCAAAGGTTTCCAAGGATCTTTCCTTACCAGACTTGACCAAATCTTCTACTGTCAATTCACCAGTTTCAAGTTGAGTTTTTACTTCGGTAAATCGTTCAGTCGCTTGTTTGCCCAAGTCCTGTGCCTTGCTGACAAAATCAGCATTGATTTCTTCATGGTTTTCTTTATAGTCATTAGCAAAGTTTACAACTTTTTCTTTGACTGTTTTACCAGTTTTACTTGCTAGAAAGGCAGCTGCAGCAGCTCCTCCTGCTGCCCCTAACAAAAGGCTAGTCCACACACTACTAGATTTTTTTACCATTTTTTTCTCCTTTCTTACCTAAGAGAGATGAGAGAGTTGACAGAGCTGAAAGAGCTCCGCCGGCTTTTACAGTACTTGCTCCAGCAGACTTAGCTTTGACTGTCAAATCACGCGCTGAAGCATTCAAATCTGATACAGAAGTTGACAAGTCAGCTACCGCTACAAAAAGAGGATCAAGGGTCGAAACCTTACCATTTACATCTTCGACTAAGACATTGGTTTTAGCCAAAAGCTCGTTGGTCTGATAGAGAGTCACATTGACATCGCTGGTCAAGACCTTAAGCGTTTGCTGGGCTTCATCTGTCACCGTACCCAATTTTTTCAACAACAAAACAATATATACTGCCACCGCCGCGATGGACAAGGCAATAATCAAGACAGAAATTTCAATAATCATATCTTCTCCTTTAGGGTTGATAGAATGGAATAGAAGACTTTCTTCTCCGCAACACAACCATGATAATACCAACGAGGATTAACACCCCAGATAGCCATTGTGAAATACGTATTCCCAAGAACATGAGGCTGTCCGTCCGCAAGCCTTCTATCAAAAGGCGACCACAACCATACCAGACTAGGTAGAAAGCTGTAATTTCTCCCTGTTTAAGGAATTTTGGCCGTCTACGTAACACACAAACCAAGCCAAAGCCTAGCAAATTCCAGAGAGACTCAAACAAGAAGGTTGGTTGACGGTAGGCACCATCAATATACATCTGGTCTCGGATAAAGGCTGGCAGGTAGTTCAAACTTTCTACTGCTTTACCATAGGCCTCTTGGTTAAAGAAATTTCCCCAACGACCAATTGCCTGAGCAATCATGACTGATGGCGCTACAATATCCAAAAAATCCAGGGTATTAATAAAGCGATACTGGGTAAAGAAATAAAGGACGATTGCACCTGTAATCAAACCACCATAGATGGCAATACCACCGTTCCAGATAGCGAAGATAGATAAAATGTTATCCTTATATTCACTCCATGAAAAGGCTACATAGTAAATCCGTGCCCCTATGATAGAAAGCGGAAATGCGATTAGAATAAAATCTAAAATATCATCCTGACGGATTTTCTTTCGTGGTCCCTCTTTTGTCGCCAGATAAACACCTAGAATCAGACCAAGCAAAATGCAGATTGCATACCAACGAATTTCTAAGGGACCTAATTTAATCGCAATAGGATCCATACTAAACCTCTTCTCTATTGTGTTCAATTAGATTAGACAAGCGTTCTTCGAAGATCTTCGTTGCATCAAACCCCATCTGTTTGGCACGGTAGTTCATGGCTGCGGCTTCAATTACGACAGAAATATTTCGACCGGTTTTTACAGGAATACGTATTTGTGGAATAGCAATTCCTGCTATTTCGATAGTATCGCCAGAATTTCCCAAACGGTCAAATACCTTACCTGTTTCAAAATTTTCAAGATAGACAGCTAATTGCACTTCTGATGAATCTTTCACGGCACTAGCACCGTATAGACTCATGATGTCGATAATGCCGACTCCTCGAATCTCTAATAAGTGGCGCAGAATTTCCGCAGGTTCACCCCAGAGAGTGACATCGTCTTTTGCATAGACATCAACACGGTCATCAGCCACCAATCGGTGTCCTCGTTTAACCAACTCAAGACCAGTCTCACTCTTACCGATACCAGAATCGCCTTGGATAAGCACACCCATACCGTAAATGTCCATCAAGACACCGTGTACACTAGTCCGCTGAGCCAGGCGACTATCCAAGTAAGAAGACAATTCTCCCGATAGACGACTGGTTGCTGTCTTGCTTCGACAGATAGCAATTTGTTTTTCTTTTGCAGCCTTGTACATCTCCTCAGGGATTTCCAAACCACGTGCCACTATGACAACAGGAGTTTCTGGCTGGAACATCTGAGAAAGAACCTGATAGCGGTTATGGGCAGTCATGGCCATCAAATAAGACCATTCCTTCATCCCTATCAACTGGATGCGCTCTGGAGCATAGTAATCAAAATAGCCAGTCATTTCCAATCCTGGTCGGGTAATATCCGCCGTCGTAATTTGCTTTTGCAGGAGCTCTTCCGTACTGTAAGCACATTCAATCCGCAGATTATCGACCAAATCTTTCACATAAACGGTCATCTCTTCCCTCACTTTCAGTTTTATTATATTATACCATAAGCTAGGGGTTGGGGGAAAAACAAGTGGCTGATTTGGTAAAAAGAATGAGTTTCTTTCTTTTTCTCACAAAATTAGCAAAACTTCCACAGATTAAATGCACTTCCCTCCCAGTGCTACATATTTCTAACAAATCTGTTATACTTTATATAGATTAATACTTACTACTAAGGAGAAAATCATGGAACCATTGTTTCTCACACCTGTTATGCACGAAAAAATTTGGGGGGGCAATCGCCTAAGGACCAACTACCACTACGATATTCCTAGTGAAAAGACTGGTGAATGTTGGGCCATCTCTGCCCATCCAAATGGCGTAACAACTGTCTCAAACGGTCAATATAAAGGAAGAGGACTGGATGACCTCTATCAGAATGAAAAACATTTATTTGGCAATCCAACCGATGATGTCTTTCCATTATTAACAAAAATCCTTGATGCAGACGATTGGCTTAGCGTCCAAGTCCATCCCGATGATAGCTATGGCTTGGCTCACGAAGGGGAACTGGGCAAGACAGAATGTTGGTACATTTTGGAAGCCGAAGATGGGGCTGAAATCATTTATGGCCATAATGCCCAATCCAAAGAAGAACTCCGTCAGCAAATCGAAGCTGGAGATTGGGACAAGCTGTTGACCCATGTCCCCGTCAAAAAAGGTGATTTCTTCTTTGTACCAAGCGGCACCATGCACGCCATCGGTAAGGGAATCCTTATTTTAGAAACCCAACAATCTAGCGATACAACCTACCGTGTCTATGACTTTGACCGCCGTGACGATGCAGGCAACCTCCGTGAACTACACATTGAAAAATCGATTGATGTACTGACCATCGGACCTGTTGCTAACTCAACACCTGCCCACCTCAAAGCGGGCAATCTTGACTCGACACTTCTGGTTGCCAATCCCTTCTTTACCGTATATAAATGGAATATCCAACAAGAAATCAAAATGGAACAGACAGTTCCTTACCTGCTTGTCAGTGTCATCGAAGGGGAAGGTGCCATCCAAGTCGGTGAAACCAGCTACCCACTTCAAAAAGGAAGCCACTTTATCTTACCAGCCGATGTGACAGACTGGACCTTTACAGGACAAATGGACATCATCGCAAGTCACGCGAACTAAACATACAAAAAACTTGAGCCTTTAAACTCAAGTTTTTTTGCATTATTCAAACCAAGACTTATTTATCTTTTCCGCTTCTTTTATCTTACGTGGACCTGTTCCATAGCGTTCCGCGTCCCTATCTTCCTTATAGGGTAAAAAATAAGCTGCTGCAATATAGAGAGCAATCAGAAGGAGGAAGGATTTGCCTAAGAGGAGACCTGCAATAAATATCGCGCGTGTTACCCAGGATTCCCAGCCCAATTTATGCGCTATGCCGGCAAGAACCCCAGATACTATCTTCCCCTGCCTTACTTTATATAATTCAATCGACATCTTTTATTCCTTTCACGTAAAAGCCCCCTTGACCTGTTTGTACTTTCAAGAAAAGTAAATCATTGCCAGATTTTTCAAACTGATAGGGACTATTTTTCTTTTTCCGGTTAACCAAGACATGACCTGATTGCGACTCAATCTGCCCCCGAATTCCCTGGCCTTTGCCAGTTTGTAAAGTCAAGGGAGCCTGAGCTAGTTGCACATACAAGTGTTGGGGATAACCACCGCAAGTCGTCAAGCGAATATCCTGTTGTTTTTTATCCCTTGAACTGCGGATAGAAATATCTTCAAATGGTAAGTAATCCAAGCGAGCATCTGCTTGACCAAGTTCTACATCTAGTACTGACATCCATTCCTGAGGTAAGTTGATTGTCAAACGACAGGCCAAACTACTGTGAAAATAAAGCCCCTTTTTTTCAACATAAAGACGAGGAAGCTTATCTTCTGGTGCATCTTGATTGTAGCAAATCTCCACACTAATCTGATTATTTTTAGACTTAGCCAAAGTTAGACGTCCCTCAGATAATTTTAAAAAGAGTGATTCAATCCCTTCAAAACTATAGGATTGTTTCAATTTGGAGGAAGCAAAGACCTTAAAACTTGGCAAGGTAAAATTCAATTTTACTTTTTCTTCCACAAAAAGAAAGTCTGGTTCTTGATTCATTTCCTTAAAACAGGCACGCGCCTCTTCCTTGGTCAAGACACCTTTTTCATATAACTCAATTAAGCGTTCTTCTCTCTTTTGCGTCATAGACTCACCTCAATTCTACTCTAGTATATCACATTTCTCCACAAAAAAATCAGCCCGAAGACTGATTCTTGAAAATCAAGTTTTACAAGGCAATTGATAGATTTTTTCTGAAAATGGATGAAAATTCTGCTTTGAAACCCCAAAATTTAATTCTATTACTCAACTCTGAGCGTATAAAAATCATCACGCTTGGGAACTGCGGAAGTTGGGGAATACAGATACTATATTTACTGATGGAAATTATGGGGAGGCATATCCAAAAGATTCAGATTTGACTACGAGTTCAAACGGAGTTCCTTTTTTAAGAGGGAGCAATATTCAAGATGGGAAACTTAATCTTGACAACGCTAATTACATTACAATTTCTAAGCATAATGAATTGACTTCGGGGCATTTAGAGGAAGATGATATTGTAATTGCAGTTCGTGGTTCACTAGGCAGTGTTGGATACGTAGAAGAAGATAATATTGGGTGGAATATAAATTCACAATTGGCAATTATTCGAACAAATAAGGATGAAATTACAGGTTGGTATCTAATTCAAATTTTATTATCAGATTCTGGTAAAAAAATGATAAATTCGTTAGTTACTGGTACAGCACTCAAACAGTTACCAATAAAAAATTTGAAAAAGATACAATTTTCAATACCCACCCTCCCCGAACAAAAAGCCATCGCCACCTTCTTCTCCACCCTCGACCGACAAATCACCCTTCATCAGCGTAAGTCGTAGAAGGAATAAATAGTATGAATAAAATTACACGAGAAACTTTACTTCATGAATATTTTAAAGAATGGACAAGACTGTTTAAAGAGGGGGCTGTCCGCCCAATTACACTCGAAAAGTATCGCAATAATCATTATCATTTAAAAAATATTGTGCCTGACTTGGTATTACATCAGTTGGACAGGACAACCTATCAGCAAATTTTAAATGAATATGCGCTAACCCATGAACGTCAGACGGTCATTGACTTTCATCATCAGCTCAAGGGTGCGGTCTTAGATGCTGTTGATGAGGGCTATATTGATCGAGACCCGACCCGTAAAGTGATTTTTAAGGGCAAGGCACCAAGAATTAAAAAAATGAAATACCTAAATCAGTTTGAACTCCACAATGTTCTTTCTGATTTGGACTTGGAGTGTCGGATCAACTGGGACTGGCTGATTTTGCTCATTGCGAAGACAGGGCTGCGATTTTCAGAGGCTTTAGGTCTGACACCAGCTGATTTTAACTTTGTTCAGCAGAATGTTTCCGTGACAAAGACATGGAATTACAAGGGAAATGGTGGTTTTTTACCTACCAAAAATAAATCTTCCATGCGAAAAGTGCAGATTGATTGGCAGTTGAGTATGCAATTTCAGCAACTCATCAAAGACTTACCCCAGGATAAGCCTATTTTTGTCAATGGTTCAGTCTGCAACTCCACTCCAAATAAGTGGTTGGAGCGCCACTGCAAAAATGTGGGTGTACCAGTCATTTCTATCCACGGGCTTAGACATACCCATGCCTCTCTTTTGATGTATGCAGGTGTTTCGATAGCTAGTGTGTCCAGGCGCTTGGGACACTCCTCCATGACAACCACCCAAAAAGTCTATATGCATGTCATCTCGGAACTTGAAAATCAAGATACAGATTTAGTCATGCGTTACCTATCTGGCTTAAGCTAGACATCAAATCGACTTACGCTGATGAAGGGTGATTTGCTGGTCCAGGGTGGAGAAGAATTCGGAAATCTTATCACACTCTGACTTAGTCGTCGGAACAATAGTATCCATATCATTCAACATATCATAAGTTAAGAATGGTAAGCCACTTCCACCTCGATACTGTCGTAAATTCATTTTTGACAATAGATAGTATCCAAATTTTGCAGTGAACACTTCCTCTTTAGGTCTTGTAATTGTACCATTATAAGTCACAAAATGCTTTCCTTCTCCCCAAGAAACACATCCAGCATCTCCCATATGACCAATTATTATAGAGTTTTCAGAGTTATATTCTGTATATCCACCTTGAACTCCACCCGCTCCAAACACTGGATAGGGTCCGCCATTACTTGGATTATTATTTCCATCCCCATATTTAAATATAAACAAGAGCTTCAACTTCCGTAGTTCCCAAGCATCTGCGTTTTCGAACGCTTTGAAGCGGCGTTTGGGGATATTTCTGTCTTTGTTCGGCATTTCTATATTCCCCCAACTTCTTTCGATTTTTCTTTCGTTTTCGGAAAATGACCGAAAAGGGTTGCTGATGATTTTCTCTTTTTGTTCTTGGACGCTTTGTATAAGAAATTTTCTTTCTCATTCATCATGATAACACCACCAGTTCTTTCATCAAATTTTCAAGTTCTGTTTCAAGCAGGGCAATTTCTGCATCCATATCATCCAAGGTTTCAGCATATCGATTATGGAGTTCTTCGATAATAGCAATCTCAGCCTTTAATGGCAATTCAACCAGTTCCTGAGCCTTGTCTGTCACCTGACCAAACCATTTTTTATAGAGTAGCTGATCAACTTCCTCATCTGTCAAGACTTGGATACGGTTGGACACCAATTCCTTGAGTTCCTGTTCCTTGGTCTTGATTTCCTTGGCTACTGCTGACTTCTCCTTGGCTAGATCATCCACTTGCTTCAAGAAACCAAATTCTGCTGAGCCTTTTGATGCCTCTTTCAAGGCAGCCTTGACCAATTTCCCTTCAAAACTATCCTGCGCTTCCCCATCATCATTCTTTTTCAAGACATCAAAGAGAGCATTGTACTCCTCACTATCTTCCACCTTGGCATTTTCAACCAATTCGCTGACTTCACTGTCAATTTCCGAAATCCGGTTTTTCAAGCTTTCAATATGAGCAAGCTCCTCACCATAGCACTCACTGGCAATCAGACTATTAGGAATAATCACACCATTCCAACCATCTTGAACCTTTTCCTTGTTTTTCCCCTTGCTGACCATATTCGGCTCACGGGTACGACCCGCCTCATAAAAGCCTAATTGCTCAATCAGCTCGGCATCATGTGTCAGGGTTTTGGTCCAAATTTCGGCGATAATTTGATAGCCTTCATAGATGTCAACTTGGTCAAATTGTGACAATCGTTCCTTGATGTCTGCCAACATGGCTTCTTTTAATTGTCTTGTATTGGTATCCGTATGTAAACTGTGTAATTTTGTCCAATATTCCTCAATGAAAGCTGCTATCGTCGACTGGACTTGAGTATATTCTTCCCGAACGACTGGACTAGACAAGACAGCTCCTGAAAATTCTTCAATGGTCTGGTTTAAGGTCAGGTAGCCTGGACGATGCTCACTAAAGGCTTGATCTAAGACCTCTTTGACAGTTTGATTGAGCACTTTCAAGGACTGAATATTTCTCTTTGGAATACCTCCGTATAGATGAGCATCCACATCGTGAGGAATTTCTTCATCAAGAGCCGTCACATAGCGAGGAATGTTCATATTATAGTCGTTTTGAATCAATTCCTGACGGCTTGCTAGGTGGCTGTATCCTTCTTCTTCGCTTCTGTTCGTATATACATCCACAATCTTTGCAATGTCTTTTTCTTGTAAAGCATTTTGCTTGCCAGCCTTGATAAAGTTACGTGAGGCATCAATAAAGAGCACAGGTTCATTCAGCTCCCGATTTTTCTTGAGGATAATGATACAAACAGGGATACCTGTGTTTGTGAACAGGTTACTTGGCAGACCAATAACGGCATCAATCTGGTTTTTCTCAATCAACCGCTTACGGATTTCACCCTCAGCTGCTCCACGGAAGAGAACACCGTGTGGCAAAACGATGGCCATGGTACCATGGGTTCCAAGGTGATAAAGACCGTGCAAAAGAAAGGCAAAATCACCTTTTGAGTCTGGCGGAAGAACACCTGCAACTTCAAAACGTGGGTCGCTGGGTTTCAAACCTGAACGGTTCCAATTTTTAACAGAGTAAGGTGGGTTCATAACTACCGCATCAAACTGCACTCCTTCATTTGGACGTTCTGGATCTTCTGGCCAGTCTTGTGAGAGGGTATCACCGTTTTTAATGCTCATCTTCTCAGGACGGACACCGTGGAGTAGGAGGTTCATACGGGTCAGGTTATAGGTTGCCGTGTTCTTTTCCTGACCATAGTAGTTCAGACTTCTCTGCCTGTCTTCCGACAGGTGTTTTTTGACTGTCAAAAGGAGAGAACCTGAGCCAACGGTTGGGTCATAGATGGATGAAATAGAAGAATTGGTCGCAACAATCTGAGCCATGACTTCACTGACTTGGTGAGGCGTGTAGAACTCGCCAGCCTTCTTACCAGATTCCATGGCAAATTGTCCAATCAGATACTCATAGGCATCCCCCAAAACATCTCCACTTTGCAGGGCAACCATGTCTAAATCCTCAAACAAGCGGATAAGAGCCTGGATGTTTTTACTCCGTTCATTAAGGTTGCTTCCCAGTGCTGTATCCGTCAGATCAAGGGTAGAGCTGGCAAAAAGACCTTGAAAATCATCTGAACCATTGGCTACGGCAATACTTCGCTCAAACTGGCTCAGGCTATCCGTCACCCTCTGAACTTCAAACCGACCCTCGTTCATATCCTTAATCCAAGTTTGGTAGAGGTGTTCTGGACGGACAAAATAGCCCAAAACATCTTGGATCATCTTTTCTAGCTCTGTCCCATACTCTTGATGAGCCAGCACATACTCCTCATACCAATTTTCTTCCTTGGTCAAACCTGATGTGTTGGCAAAGGTTTTTAAGGTCTGGTCACTTAAAAACTTGTAGAACATGAGCCCAAGCATATAATCTTTGTACCGACTAGCATCCATAGAGCCACGGAGTTCATTGGCACCATTCCATAGACGTAATTTAATCTCTTCAGAAGTAATCATGATTTCTCCTTATTCTTTATAACTTACGCCCAGAAATAGCGTAATAGGTTCTATAAAATTATACCACGAGACAGATAAAAAAGCCTTATTTATTATGAATAATATACTGATTATTGAAGTTCAATTTTTTCATGCTTCAAAAAAATCTTTCAATCAGCTAACAAACTGAAAATCAGTCGACTAATCCATCGACTGAAAGCTACAAGCAAAACTTCTTAGACTTATTATCTTTTGATTACAATAAAATACAAAAAATACAATCTATTTTCTTCAAAATCATGACCACCCGTCAAACGGGTGGTTTGAACAAGGGCTGTAAGCCCACATCACCAGCCAGCGCCTAAAGACGCTGGCTTTCACTTTGTTCAAGCCTCACTGCTTTTGACTCGTCACTAGCCTCT
>NZ_JAIJZO010000040.1:0-1822 GCF_019754115.1 Streptococcus sp. 2018110
CGAACACTAGGGTTGCTCTTGCACACTCAAGTCTCGATTCAGCAATTGCTTAAGCTGCCAGCGGAATGCTTTCATCCTAAACCAAAAGTAAACAGTGTCTTAATAAAACTTACCCGCCATACCACAGATGTTCCAGATAAATATTGGAAGCTATATACGTACTTTGTTTCAAAATGGGTCAATCGAGAATATCGTCAACTGTTTACTAAAAATCAGTTTCATCAAGCAATGAAACACGCCAAAGTAAACAATTTAAGTACCGTTACTTATGAGCAAGTATTGTCTATTTTTAATAGTTATCTATTATTTAACGGGAGGAAATAATTCTATGAGTCGCTTTTGTAAATTTGGAAAGTTACACGTTACTAAAGGGAATGTAGATAAATTATTAGGTATACTACTGACAGCTTCCAAGGAGCTAAAGAGGTCCCTAGCGCCTACGGGGAATTTGTATCGATAAGGGGTACAAATTCCCACTAAGCGCTCGGGACCCCTTGTAGGAAAATGTCCTAAGTGTGGCAACAATATTGTATTAAAAAAATCGTTTTATGGTTGTTCAAATTATCCTGAATGTACCTTCACTTTAGCTGAACATTTTAGAAAGAAAAAACTCACCAAAACAAATGTAAAAGAATTACTAGAGGGAAAAGAAACCCTGGTAAAAGGAATCAAAACGAAAGATAGAAAGTCCTACAATGCCGTTGTAAAAATCGGAGAAAAGGGATATATTGATTTTATATCTTTCTCAAAATAAACATAAAAGCCCTTTAAAGAGGGCTTTTATATATTAATCACAAATCACTTATCACAAATCACAAGTGATTTGTGATTGTTGATGATAAAATAAGAATAAGAAGAAATAGAAAGAAGTGAGTGATTGTGGGAAATTTAGGCGCACAAAAAGAAAAACGAAATGATACACCAATCAGTGCAAAAAAAGATATAATGGGAGATAAGACGGTTCGTGTTCGTGCTGACTTGCACCATATCATAAAAATCGAAACAGCAAAGAATGGCGGAAACGTAAAAGAAGTTATGGAAATAAGACTTAGAAGCAAACTTAAGAGTGTGTTGATAGTGCATTATCTTAAAATTTTGTATAATAGGAATTGAAGTTAAATTAGATGCTAAAAATTTGTAATTAAGAAGGAGGGATTCGTCATGTTGGTATTCCAAATGCGTAATGTAGATAAAACATCTACTGTTTTGAAACAGACTAAAAACAGTGATTACGCAGATAAATAAATACGTTAGATTAATTCCTACCAGTGACTAATCTTATGACTTTTTAAACAGATAACTAAAATTACAAACAAATCGTTTAACTTCTGTATTTGTTTATAGATGTAATCACTTCAGGAGAGATTACATGAACAAAAATATAAAATATTCTCAAAACTTTTTAACGAGTGAAAAAGTACTCAACCAAATAAAAAAACAATTGAATTTAAAAGAAACCGATACCGTTTACGAAATTGGAACAGGTAAAGGGCATTTAACGACGAAACTGGCTAAAATAAGTAAACAGGTAACGTCTATTGAATTAGACAGTCATCTATTCAACTTATCGTCAGAAAAATTAAAACTGAATACTCGTGTCACTTTAATTCACCAAGATATTCTACAGTTTCAATTCCCTAACAAACAGAGGTATAAAATTGTTGGGAATATTCCTTACCATTTAAGCACACAAATTATTAAAAAAGTGGTTTTTGAAAGCCATGCGTCTGACATCTATCTGATTGTTGAAGAAGGATTCTACAAGCGTACCTTGGATATTCACCGAACACTAGGGTTGCTCTTGCACACTCAAGTCTCGATT
>NZ_JAIJZO010000041.1:0-1801 GCF_019754115.1 Streptococcus sp. 2018110
AAAGAGACTGGGCAAAAACTAGCCAGTAAATAAAAAACACAGATAGATTCAAGCTGATTCTGATGAAATTCAGCCGAACTGTCTGTGTTTTTCTTTCTGCTTCTACTATCTTGGACTAATTTCTTAGCCAATTTCGTGAGATTCATGCTCATTAGGAGGAATCCTATCTCAGTTTCAACCACCTTTTGACCTCTGACATGGACTCTGCGCACGCCAAAAACACCCTTCATCCTACCAAATACAGGTTCGACATCCACCTTGCGTTTGGCATAAATGCGGGCTCCCTCTTTACTTGTCAATTCCTCTTTGACTAAGTTCTTGAAATAGTTCCACATAGGATTATACTGAATTTGTTTGAGGTTTCCTTTTTCTGTCCGTGCTAATTGGTCTAACTCTTCACTAGCTTGTACAGGATCAGCTTCGTAAATCTTAATATCTTTCTCAAACCCATTCTGCTCCGTTCTTCGTGAATAATTCTTGAATGAATACACAACCCCATCTGGCTTTATCCACTGGTCAGAATCTTCTAAGTAAGTCCAGTTTTTAGGATTGGCATCACTCTTCTTATAGCTTTTCTTCTGCTCTTTCTGATATGTTCCGTAGGGAATCAGAGGTGTTTTCTCCAGGTCATCAAGGATAAAGCTGTAATTTTCTTCACTACCATAACCTGCATCCGCGACAATGTGTTGAAAGAGTTCTAAGGTTTGGATGGATTGAAGAAATGGCTTGAGTGTACGAGTGTCAGTTGGATTCGGATACAATCCGTAAGCTAAGGCAAACTGGTTGTTTGTACCAAGTTGGAGGTTGTAACCAGGTTTGAGCTGACCATTCTTCATATGATCCTCTTTCATCCGCATAAATGTTGCATCATGATCCGTTTTAGAGTAGGAGTTTCGCTCTTGTAGAATCTGTTTATCTCGTTCGTACTTCTGTTTCCGAACAAGAAAATCCTCTTTCAACTTTCTCTTGAGTTTCTTAATTCTTCTTCGTTTCTGTCTGTTGGCTGATCCACCTTTAATGACTTTAGGCTCTTGTGAGATAGCCTTTTCCACCTCATCTAGTACTTGTTCGGTCTCTTGTAGGAGTTGGTTTAGTCCCTCGCTAGTGAGGCATTCTTCCTTGGACAAGGCAGTATTCACCCCTTCTTGAACTAGCTTGTCATAGAGGGCTGAAATGTTTCCATTCAAGGCATCTTCATAGCGTTCAACGGCCTTTCTCCACGTGAAGGAATACTTATTGGCATCAGCTTCTACCTTAGTCCCGTCAATGAAGAGAGCCTCATCTTCAATCAAGCCATTCTCTCTGAGGAGGAGAGTGAAGTAGATGAAGGCAGTTTTGATGAGCTGATTGGCGTGTGTGCTAGCCCGAAAACTGTTGATGGTTCGATAACAGACGTAGGTATCCTGACTCAGCCATTTCATAGGAATGACTTCTTCATTCATTTGAACGATTTTTCGACCAGAGAATACCTGGCGAGCATAGGCGAACAGGGTCATTTTGAGCAACATGGCTGGATGAAAGGCAGGACGACCTGTGTGAGAAATTTCATCTAGTAGAACAGGTTGAGGAATGGTATCCACAAACTGACTAATCAGACGAGCCTCATGCGTTGCAGGTAAGTCCCAAGCAATATTTAATTCCAAACTTAACTGATTTGTGTTATACTGTTTATACATTTTCATGCCTTTCTAGTTGTTTTGTCGTTATTATAATTATAAAGCATGAAATGGAAAACGAGCAACTCCTAATTGGAATTGCTCGTTTTTTTATATGTGAGCGGCTAGTTTTTGCCCAGCCTCTT
>NZ_JAIJZO010000042.1:0-1599 GCF_019754115.1 Streptococcus sp. 2018110
CACGTCGGAGCGTTTTTCCGAACTATTTCTTCTCCTGGAATCGGCACGTCGGAATGTTTTTCCGAACATTTTTACACGTGAGACCAAATAAAAAAGCAAGCCACTTAGTGACCTGCTTCTAAGTTAAAATGAAATTGGCTAGATTCTAAATCTCACCGATAATATCATAAACTTTATCAAAATTATCACGTTTGACAGGATAAAACTCGCCTTCAACACCCTTAATGAGAATTTCAGTAGGGTAAAGGGCTTCGATACCCTCAAGCGTATCAACAGGAACACAACCTTTAAGTTGGCAATCTTCAATAATTTCATCCATGTGTAAAATATTTAAAACATCTCCATTCGTTCGATACCCAAGAAACTCTAAAACTGGTCGGACATCTTTAGCGTCTAAGGACTTCAATTCAATACATTCAACTTCGTAAACCTTTTTCCTAAAAGAATGTATAGCACCTTCAACACGTTCGTAAGTCTTTTGAAAGATTTTAGGGTCTATTGACCAAAAACGCTTATCAGTATTAACTTCACTAATTACCCAATTACCTTTAGGCAAGGCAATCTCACCACGTTCTTTTTGAATGTAAATTGTACCATCTGTTTCATCATAACGCACAGGTTCTTCTTCATTTGAACGTAAGAATTTTAAAAACTCATCGAGTATGACACTATGGTCATATCTAGTAGCCCAGACCGCAATCGGTCTTTTACGTGCAATCATTGTCATTCTCTAATCCCCTCTTTTCTTTCTAAAACTGTTCCTGTATACTATAATTTTTATCAGCCGTTGACTTACCAACACAACCAACTGTTAAGATAATTCTAGTTTTCAATATTGATACCCAACCGTTGAAAACGTGTTTCCTTTCTATTCCAAACTTGAGGTACCAGTAAGGTTTGACAATCTAATTCGTTAGCCCATTCTAGGCGTGTCGGATTATCATCTACACAAACTACTTGATACCCAGACAAGCGTAAGCGTTGAAGTAAGTTTTTGTACGAATGTTCTTCGTAGCTTTCATCTGCAAAAGTAAGTAAGTCTGTGGGAACATAGTCCTCTGTATAGCTGTTGAACCTCTTACGATAAAGGTTAACAATATCTGATTTTAAGAATGTACCTTGACGTGTAAAAGATGACGATACAAAGACAACTAAATTATTTTCAAGTAGATTGAAAACCTCTTTGTTGAAATATAGTGGCATACGATAATTTCTAAACTCATAGAAAGTGTACGATTGTATCGCTTTAATAATATCGAGGTAAACACTATCAACCCCATTCCAAGCATTTAAAATCTTCTGATAGTCTATACCGTTGACCTGCATTATTGGAGAGATAAACCTATCAGACGATACCCCTACTTTAAATGACATTAACGAAATCAAGTTCAATAAAGTGTGGTCTATATCTACTACAAATACTCTTTTTTCATTATTTTCTTTTTTCATCAAAAATCTCCTTTCTATCATTTTCGAACAAATTCTTCTCCAGGAAAAGGCACATAGGAATGTTTTTCCGAACTATTTTTCATCTGGAGTTTCAAAATACTTGATGATTTTCCGAACTTTTTTGCACGTTAGCTATAATAAAAAAAACAA
>NZ_JAIJZO010000043.1:0-1586 GCF_019754115.1 Streptococcus sp. 2018110
AATCGTCAAGAAATCATTGATACATCAGAATTGTATTCAGGCATCTACGGACGTGCTTCTATTACCTTCTACGCATTTAATTCCAATGGCAATAAAGGGATTGCTTGCGGTTTGAATAACTTGCAAAAATTGCGTGATGGCGAGCCCCTCGGTGGTCGCACTCGTGCTGAAGATGATTTTGCGACAGAAGACGATGATGACTTTTTGAACTAGAAAGAGAGAATTAGATTAATGATGTATACTATTTTAACTTGTACTATTATGAGCCTCTGGGTGCTTATCGGACTATACTTCGGATATATGACCATTAGAGATGACATTCGAAATGAAATGGAACGAAAGGCAAAGCAAAATAAAGAAAAACTTAGTCAAACACCACTCAGTCGAAAAAACAAATAGAACTCAAGGTGGCAGTACTTCTGTCACCTTTTTCAGAAAGGACAAACTATGCCAATTAAAGAGATCAGTATAGACATCGAAACTTATTGTGAAATTGACTTACGAAAATCTGGTGTCTATCGCTATGCGGAAGATGACAGTTTTGAAATCCTTTTGTTTGCGGTATCTGTCGATAATGGACCAGTTACTGTATATGACTTAACTAAAGAGAAATTTCCACAAGATATCCTTGAGGCCTTGGTGAATGATAGTGTCATAAAATGGGCATTCAACGCTTCATTTGAGCGAATTTGCATATCCAACTGGCTCAAGAAATATCATCCTGAATTCTTATCAGATGGATTTCTCTCGCCTAATTCATGGCGGTGTAGCATGATTTGGTCCGCATATTTAGGACTCCCACTTTCCTTAGAAGGGGTTGGAACAGTTCTCAAACTCAAAGACAAAAAGATGAGAGAGGGGGCTGACCTCATTCGCTACTTCTGCGTACCTTGTAAGCCTACCAAAGTCAATGAGGGACGAATTCGCAACTTTCCACATCACGCGCCTGACAAGTGGGCTACCTTTATCGATTACAACAGACGTGATGTTGAGGTCGAATTGGCCATCAAGGAACGACTGAAAAACTTCCCAGTACCTGATTTTGTTTGGGATGAGTACCTCCAGGATCAGATTATCAACGACCGAGGTATTGGCATAGATGTTGATTTTGTTAAAGCAGCAATCAAAATTGATACAGAGAGCAAAGCTCAAATCCAAGAGGAACTGAAAGCTTTAACAAGTCTAGAAAATCCCAACTCTGTTCTACAGATGATTGGCTGGCTACGTGAACATGGAGTAACTACAGATTCACTCGACAAAAAAGCGGTGAAAGAACTTCTCAAAATGGTTGATCATACGACTGCTCAAGTTCTTAAACTTCGTCAGCAAGCCGCCAAATCAAGTGTATCCAAATATCAAGCCATGATGAACTGTGTTTGTAAGGACGGTCGAGCAAGGGGGATGTTTCAATTTTACGGAGCTAACCGTACAGGTCGATGGGCTGGCCGTTTGGTACAGCTTCAGAATTTACCACAGAACCATCTTCCTGACCTAGAGGAAGCTAGAGAACTTTTCAGAACAGGTGACTTAGAAGCTACTGAGCTACTCTACGACACACAAGATACCTTATCTCAACTTATCCGAAC
>NZ_JAIJZO010000044.1:0-1168 GCF_019754115.1 Streptococcus sp. 2018110
GAAAGTTCTATAATGAAGTTAGCCACCTTACCTTAGTCAAGAATTAGATGTTTCACTATGTTTGAGTAAGTTGATGATTTCATTTGATAACAGGTTTGAAGCTGTTAGGCTAGGTGGCCAAGGCTAATCATAGCCTTGGTTTAGCTGAAAAAACAGGTTCAAGGGTTCCTGTTGTCAAATGAAATGTGATTTAAGGTATAAGAAAACACCTCTGTGCTATACTTGTTGTTCACCACAAACACAAGGAAAGGCACAGAGATGCAAGAACATTATACCCCAAAAGGGAAACATTTGACAATAGATAACCGTCGCTTGATTGAGCGGTGGAAGAATGAAAATAAGTCCAATCGTGAAATTGCAGGCTTGTTAGGAAAGGCGCCTCAAACGATTCATAATGAAGTCAAAAGAGGTACAACTTTACAACAAGTGAGAAAAGGGCTATACAAAAAGGTCTATTCTGCCGATTACGCACAAACTGTTTACCAATCCAATCGAAAACGGTCGGTGAAAAAGTTAATTCTAACAAAGGAAATCAGAGAGAAGATCTTACACTATCATAAGCAAAAATTTTCGCCTGAAATGATGGTTAAGAAGAAGCAAGTGAAAGTTGGTATTTCAACCATCTACTACTGGTTTCATAATGGTCATTTAGGATTGACGAAGGCCGACATGCTTTATCCCAGAAAAAGGAAAGGTGTCAAGAAGCAAGCTAGTCCGAGCTTTAAGCCGGCAGGTAAATCTATCGAAGAACGTCCTGACGTTATTAATCTTCGCTTGGAAAATGGTCATTATGAAATTGATACCGTCCTACTGACTAAGATAAAAAATTATTGCCTGTTAGTCTTAACCGACCGGCGGAGCAGACACCAAATTATAAGGTTAATTCCAAATAAAACTGCTGAATCTGTCAATCAGGCGCTTACGTTACTATTAGGGGAGCATCGTATTCTGTCCATTACTGCAGATAATGGTTCGGAGTTCAAACGATTGTCTGAGGTATTTCCTGAGGAACATATCTACTACGCACATGCTTACTCTTCATGGGAGAGAGGTTCAAATGAAAATCATAATCGATTAATTCGGAGATGGTTACCTAAAGGAACCAAGAAAACGACTCCGAAAGAAGTCGCTTTTATCGAAAATTGGATTAACAACTACCCTAAAAAAT
>NZ_JAIJZO010000045.1:0-716 GCF_019754115.1 Streptococcus sp. 2018110
GGTACAGATACACCAACAGGTACAGTTGCTGAAGGTACTAAATCAATCACTTACGTATATGAAGAAGTGAAAGGTTCAGTTATCGTTGATTACGTTGATACAGACGGAAACAAGATCGGTACACAGTTTGTTGATACTGCCAATGTAGCACCTGGTACTGCTTACAATACAGCAAACGATACAGGTACAAAAGCTTCAACAGACACTTCAGAGCGTCCATCTGTGATTACCAAAGATGGTAAGACTTACAAATTAGTCCCTGCTGGTGACTATAATGTAGGTACTGTTGGAACAGATGGAAACTTGACAGCAACAACTAAAGATTTGGGAACAGATGCAGTTTCAGGTGAAGTTGCAGAAGGTACGAAGAAAGTTACTTATGTCTATGAAGAAGTGAAAACTGGATCAGTTGTAGTTGATTACGTTGACACAGAAGGTAATGTTCTTCAGAAACAATACGTTGATTCACCAGAAGGTACTGCTGTAGGTACGGCATATAACGCAGAACAAATCACAGGTACAACTGAAAAACCAGCAGTTATCGAAAAAGATGGTAAAACGTATGAACTTGTTCCGGCAGGTACTTATACAGTTGGTACGGTCGGTGAAGACAATAACCTTACTGAAACGTCAACATCATTTGGTGTAGCGCCAGTAACAGGTACAGTTGCTGAAGGTGTAACAAAAATCACTTACGTCTACAAAGAAAAAGTTGA
>NZ_JAIJZO010000046.1:0-638 GCF_019754115.1 Streptococcus sp. 2018110
TTCAAATGTATCGGTTACTGTGAAAAGGATAAGTTTGCACGAAAATCTTATGAAGCAATGTATGACACGAAAGGAGAATGGTTTCATGACGACATCACAAGCATTGACCCAACACAACTTCCAAAAGCAGATTTATGGACTGCGGGAAGCCCTTGTCAAAATGTGTCTATCGCAGGGAAGCGAGCAGGACTATACGGTGAACGAAGTGGACTCTTTTTTACATTTGTTGACCTCCTCCAAAGCCAAGAGGAAGAAGATAAACCCGAGTGGATACTCCTTGAAAATGTTAAGGGACTTTTATCAAGTGGCAGGGGACGAGATTATCTCGACTATCTCTCTATCTTGGATGAAGCAGGGTACGACCTTGAGTGGCAAGTGTTCAATTCAAAAGACTACGGAGTTCCCCAAAATCGAGAACGCATCTACACTCTCGGACATCTTAGAAGCAGAGGTCGACGAAAGGTACTACCTATCAGCGGAGAAAGCGGTAGCCATCTTAAGCAACTTGTAGGTGGTATGCAAAGCTACCGTGTCTACGACCCTAGTGGAATTGCCACAACTCTTGTTGGTGAGGGTGGAGGACTAGGTGCTAAGACAGGTCTTTATCTAATTGACCAATCTTTGACAGAACCAAAGTT
>NZ_JAIJZO010000047.1:0-606 GCF_019754115.1 Streptococcus sp. 2018110
TTAGCCTTGGCCACCTAGCCTAACAGCTTCAAACCTGTTATCAAATGAAATCATCAACTTACTCAAACATAGTGAAACATCTAATTCTTGACTAAGGTAAGGTGGCTAACTTCATTATAGAACTTTCATTTGACTACTGAATTCAAAATATTGTTCATCAAATACCTTGAAAGGCTTGACGAATGGTAGAAAAAAGTCCCCTATGACCCACACTGAAAAACAACAAAACTCACATTTTCAAACGCCAAACTGGAAGCTACCAATAATCTCATCAAAGTCATTAAAAGAAATGCCTTTGGTTTCAGGAAGATGAAAACTAGAAAAACTGATTTTGATTGCTTTGAACAGTGAAAAGGGCTGGGAATAGCCCTTTTCAGCTTATCTCCTGAAAATAGGAAAGAGCTAAAAAAGAGAGAACGAAGTTCGTCCTCTCTAGGTGTTAGCTTTTCATCTACCCACTACAGTTGACAAAGAGCCGAATAATCGGGAAGACAGGATTCGAACCTGCGACACCTTGGTCCCAAACCAAGTACTCTACCAAGCTGAGCTACTTCCCGATACTATTAAAAATAAAGCTCCCCTAACGTCTCCATTAAGCGAGTGATG
>NZ_JAIJZO010000005.1:0-114111 GCF_019754115.1 Streptococcus sp. 2018110
CAATGTGGTATTTACACAGCCACTTTGTATGTGATAAACTATGTGCCTTTTGTGCCATACTTTTCTCCTCTCGCTTTACAATAGGCTTGAACACCTTTATTGTATCGCGTTTGGAGTTTTTTTGGTATAACCTTCGTCGCACACCCGCATAGCGGGTGGTTTATTTGTCACGCACCTTACGGAGCGTGACGGACTAAAAGTCACATAATAAAAAGGAGACTGAGTGTCTCCAAATTTTTGATAAAAAACATCGGTAGGGTGGCATTCCTACATCTCTTTCAGACCCAATGGGTGTGGCGGCTGCCTGTTCCGCCCTCGGTGTTTTCTCTAGTTATATTATATCACATTTTTTTCGTTCTGCCAGCTTTAATGTAATTTTCTAACTTAGTATCTTTAATAACATACATTGTTCTAACCATCAATTTATCGCTTAATCTTACAGCAACTAAAACATTTCCATCTAACTGCTTAATATACTCTAAGGATTGACCATTTGGATGCTGCCCAACATAATCTGGATGTTGAATAATTTCATTGATACGCTCAAAAGTACTATCAAAATCAACAAATTCATATCTATGTTTTTCCATGTGTTTTTTTCGTTTAGGAGATAACCAGATTTCAGTTCCCTCTGCTAGAGATAATCCAAATTCCTCAATGATTTTCTTTGATAATTGACCGACTATTTTCATAAATATATTTTATCATTTTTCAAAAAATTTATATATATTTTTTGATGTAATCAACTTATTAAGAGTGTTCTACAAATCACTAATCCGTAGATCTAAGTCCAATTCAAGGTTTTAGCTCTGCTTTTTCAGTTTAAAGTATTTTCTCTAGAAGTCCCCTACACTTCCCACATCGGTATTTTTTTAGGTCAATGCGGCGCTTGCGCTGGTAGACTTGTCCACAGGACTGACAGGTATACAGCAGGCTAGGCTTGGCAGTTTGTTCCAGTTTGGGAGCATAGCGCAGGCCGTCCACCGCAGCCAGTAGTTCTTTGAAGTCCCTATCTCCGTGCCGATAGCCTTTTTTCTCAAAGTAGAGATGGTAATGGCAGAGCTCGTGGCGGACAATCTTCCGAAAGACTTCTAAGCCTTGTTCCTCCAAGTGTTTGGGATTGAAATCCAAATGCCCATCTCTTGGAAAAAAGCGACCACCCGTTGAGCGTAATCGCCTGTTCCAGATTGCTACATGTCGAAATTCCTTACCGAAGTCTTGCAAGGAGATTTCTTGCACATACTTATTCAGATCCATTTGGTTTCAAAAGGCTAAGACCGATACGGTTGCGTTTGATGTCCACTTCCACCACCCAGACAGTAACAATTTCCCCAACAGCGAGGACTTCGCTAGGATGAGGTAAGGCTTGTTGGCGTCCATTCTTATCCCGTTTGCGTTTGACCATGCGTGAAATATGAACCAAGCCATCTTCATGGACACCGATGTCCACAAAGGCTCCAAAGTCCACAATATTGCGGACTGTACCTTGCAATTCCTGTCCGACCACCAAGTCCTTAACATCCAAGACATCTTGACGGAGGACTGGCGCTTCAAAGTCATCCCGTAAATCACGACCTGGCTTGAGCAAGTCTGCGATGATGTCCTTCAAGGTTTCCTGACCGACACCAATTTTTTCAGCCGTATCTGCGATAGCCACCTGCTTTAATTTTTCCTGCGCAGCCTCATCTAAGTGGTCAATAACTAGAAGTTCTAACAGGTTTTCCACAGCCTTGTAAGACTCGGGGTGCACGCCAGTATTGTCCAAAAAGTTAGTCGCATCTGGGATGCGCAAGAAACCAGCTGCCTGCTCAAAGGCCTTATCACCCAGACGAGGCACCTTCTTGAGCTGCTGACGAGAAGTCAGGGCACCATTTTCCTCGCGGTACTTGACGATGTTCTCCGAAATGGTCTTGTTGAGACCAGCCACGTGAGCCAAAAGGGCAGGACTGGCCGTATTGACATTGACCCCGACCTGGTTGACCACCGTATCGACTACAAAGTCCAGACTTTCAGACAGAGATTTCTGGTTGACATCGTGCTGGTACTGACCGACACCGATCGACTTGGGATCGATTTTGACCAGCTCTGCTAGAGGGTCTTGCAGACGGCGGGCGATGGAAATGGCAGAGCGTTTTTCCACAGGGAGGTCTGGGAACTCATGTCGTGCCAGTTCAGAAGCTGAGTAAACAGAAGCTCCGCTTTCATTGACGATGACGTAAGAAACTTCTGGGAAGTCCTTGAGCAAATCAGCAACGAAAGCTTCAGACTCACGGCTGGCCGTCCCATTTCCGATAGCAATGATTTCCACTTGGTATTGCCCAATCAAGTCTGCCAAGTCTTTCTTGGCCTGAGCAATTTGTCGCTGACCAGCCGGCTCCACAGGATAGATGACCTGGGTTGTCAAGAGTTTTCCCGTCTGGTCTACAACTGCCAGCTTAGCACCTGTCCGAAAGGCAGGGTCAAAACCAAGAACAACCTTGCCTTTGAGGGGAGATACGAGAAGCAAATTACGTAGGTTTTTAGAGAAGAGCTGGATTGCACCTTCTTCTGCTTCTTCCGTCAATTCTGTTCGAATACGACGCTCCATAGCAGGCAAAATTTTCTTCTTGATGGCCTGCTGAATGACATCCTTAATGTAGCTATTAGACTGTGGAAAACGCAGTTCGAAGAAACGGATCATTTTATCCACATTGTGTTCAAAAGAAATTTTGAGAACTCCTAATTTCTCCCCACGATTGATGGCTAGGGTCTTATAACCCTGCATTTTTGCCACTTTCTCAGAGAAATCATAATAAATCTGGAAGACTTCTTTTTCATCTGCTTCTTGATCTTTTAGCTCTGAAGTAAGGCTTGAATTAGTCTGTACTTCATGGTAGACCCAGGCCCGAAGTTTATTGTCTTCTGAGATAGCTTCGACCAAAATATCCACAGCCCCAGCCAAACAAGCCTGGGCAGTATCAAAACCCTCGCAGATAAAAGCAGCAGCCTGTTCTTCCAAGTCAGCTACATTCTGCAAAATTAGACGAGCCAGCGGGAACAGCCCAGCCTCACGCGCCACCGTTGCCTTGGTCCGACGTTTTTCCTTATAAGGCAGGTAGAGTTCTTCCACATCTGCTAACTTTTCCGCTTCCTCGATAGCCTGACGGAGCTGGTCTGTCAATTTACCTTGTTCTTCAATCTTGGCAAGAACGGTAGCCTTACGTTCAGCAAGAGCAGTCAAGGCCTTATCCCGATCGATGATAGACTTGATGACCACCTCGTCCAAGTTCCCCGTCACATCCTTCCGATAACGAGCGATAAAGGGAATAGTGTTGCCTTCAGCCGTCAAAGACAGGACAGTATCAATCTGTTTTAAACTAACGCCCAATTCCTGAGCAATTTTCAAATATTTTTCTTCCATAGCTACTATTATAGCATGAAAGCGGTACAAGTGACTCAATAGAAAAAGCACGTAGATAAACTACATGCTCTCAATAGCTAATTAAAATTCAGCCTGATCCGGATCAAGTCGACCTTTCACTCCTTCTAGTTTATCCAACTTTGCAACTGCTGTCGGACTAATAACCAAGCCATCAATTTCCAAATTCGCCTTAATATTTTCTGGACTAGTTGATTTCGGGAGAGGGAGAAAGCCTTTATCTAAAGACCAAGCCAATGCTAACTGGGCCACACTGCAACCAGCTTCTTTAGCCAAATCGGCTGCTTCTTGGCTTTGGAAAAGGCTTCCTGTACCAAATGGGCTATAGGCCTCCAAGAGAATGCCTTTGGCTTTGCAGTAAGCAACTAATTCTGACTGAGGAGTTCCTGGAGCTAACATAATCTGATTAGCCATCGGGATAATCTCAGCCGTTTCCAGCAAAGCTTCTAGATGGTGTTCCATAAAGTTAGAAACTCCAATTACTTTCACTTTTCCAGCACGATAGAGCTCTTCTAATGCCTTCCAAACCTGGGCATTCCGTTTTTTCCATCCAATCGTCTCACGACTAGCCTTTGGATTTGGCCAATGAATCAGTAACAAATCCAGATAATCCACCTGAAGTTTTTGCATGGATTCTTCTACTGAAGCAAGGGTATCTTCATAGCCAATCTTATCATTCCAAACCTTAGTTGTTAAAAAAATGTCCTCACGAGCTAGACCACTATCAGCTATAGCCCGACCAACACTAGCTTCATTGCCATAAATTTGAGCAGTATCAATATGGCGATAACCAGTTTCCAATGCATAAGAAACCGCACCGTACGCTACTTCACCATCAGGTATCTGCCAAGTTCCAAAACCAATTTTAGGAACAGTTACACCATTTGAAAATGTATATCTTGTCATAAAAGACCTCCTATTTCTTCTATCCCCAGTATAAACTAAATTGTCAATCAATACAAAATAATGCGACCTAAAAATAAAAGACACCCGAAAGTGTCTGCTCACATTTATTGTATACTTACTTTTCAAAATTTATTTTCTTGGATAGTTTATCGATAACAACAGCTCCAACTAATAGAGAAAGCAATTCTCCTGCTGCTGTTGTCAACCAAGTTAGAAAGAATGGTAAATCGTATAAGACTTTTAATTCTAAAGCAATGGTAAACATAGTTGCCGCAAAAAAGAATGAGAAATAAAAGAAAGCCTTGTTAAATAATCCACCGAATAGATAATCCTTCTTGTATTTTTCAAACAGAATAACTCCCAAGGTAACGAAGATTAATGTCGAGAATCCACCCACAAAGAGGTCAATCACGCCAAAACCAATCAAGTTGGAAATCATGCAGCCAATGGTCACAGCGATAATATACTTACGATTATAAAAAGCCAAGAAATTGAGCATTTCAGACAAACGGAACTGAACAGCCCCGAAGGAAATAGCATTCAATGGCGGCGTCAAGGTAAGAGCGACATAAATCGCCGCAACAAGAGCAATTTCTGCCATATCTCTGGCAGTCCATTTAGATGTATTCATAAAATTCTCCTTTAGCGAAAAAGCTTAAAATATGCTTGGGTAAAGTGAGCAAGCCCCAAGGGTCATTGAATTTGTCAACAACGTTGATTAGTATAGCATATTTTTCCTAAAAATGATAGACTAGTCCTATGAAAAAACTATTTTATCAACTCATCAATAACGAAGTGATTCTCTATTTGATTGCAGGTGTTGCAGCAACTCTTGTTTATATGATTACCCGTATGGGACTCTTTCTGTTCATCCCATCCATTCTGCTAGTAACTCTTTTAGCCAATGCAGTAGCTATCCTCTTTGCCTTTTGGACAAATGATCGCTTTGTATTTAAGCAAGTAAGGGAAGGCTGGTTCCAACGCCTCATCAAATTCACTACCGCTCGAATTGTCACTCTTGTTTTGGATATGGCTTTAGCCTATATACTCGTAGCTGCCTATCCACAATTGATTGGACAATTTGTACATAACAACATCAACCTGGTCAATGCCATTGCGACACTTTTCTCGCAAGTCTTAGTTATTGTCCTAAACTACGTTTTAAGTAAATTATTTGTATTTAAAGATAAGAAATGAGGTGGGAATTCTCCCACCTCAGTCTTTATCTATCGCTGTAAATCTTGCCTTTAGCCTATTCAAGATAGAAACAATATCCCCATCTCTGGCATGAAACTCTTCTACCTGCATACTTTGAACCGTAGCATTAATCATTGCACCAACGATGAGTACCTGAGCCATAAAAATGAACCAAAGCATAAAAACAAGAAAGACGACAGCTGTTACTATTCTAAAATCCAGCAACTTATTGGCATAATTATCAACATAAATCGAAAATAACTTTCCAATAGAAGTCATCGTCAATAGAACAAACAAGGTTCCTGGAAAAACATATCGAACTTTTTTTATCCGAACATTTGGCAAAAAGAAATAAAGCATAACCAAGGCGGCAAACAGAGCCATTAAACCTACTAACTGTGTTTGACTAAGAAGTCCCTTCAGCCAGGCGTCTTCAATAGGAACCAGCTTATTAATATAAGAAAAAACTGCCTGCCCGAAAGTCAAAAGCGTAATACTTAAGAGGATAATTACCTGCAGACCAATTCCTAAAAATATGCCAATCAAGTGCCCAATAATAAAATCACGGTGTTCATTGATGCCATAAGCCTTATTAAAGGCCTTCTGCAAAATGGTCATACTACGTGACAGGGTCCAAAGAGTGGTCAGAATTGAAATCCCTAACCATGATGACGACGGCTTTGTTAATACAGAAGTGATAAAAGATGAAACCGAAGGATAGAGCTTGTCTGGCACAAATTCAGCTACAACCGATAAAATCATATCCACATCAAATGGATAATAGGGCAGTAAATTCGCAAGAGTTAGAAGAATAGGGAAAATAGAAATTAACAAATAGTAAGCTACCGCAACACTTGTTACATCGCTATCAGCAGAACGATAAAAAGAAAAGAAGGTTGAGCAGAATGTTTTCAAACCTTCAACTATTTTGGTTTTCTTCATTCTCTCCTCCTTCCTCATTCACCTATTATTCACGACCTCTCCGAGAATTAATAGGTCCCTTCTTCACCTTGACTCGTCAAAATGACTGGACCATCCTTAGTAATGACAAACTGATGCTCATATTGGCAAGATAAGCCACCATCAAGTGTTTTGTGAGCCCAACCAGTCTTCATATCCGTATCAATTTCCCAAGTCCCTGTATTAATCATAGGCTCGATAGTCAAAACCATGCCCTCACGCAAACGGAGTCCACGCCCTCTAGTTCCATAGTGAGGAACCATCGGCTCTTCATGGAAAGTTGGTCCAACGCCGTGACCCACCAAGTCACGAACAACACCGTAGCCCAAACCTTCTGCATATTCTTGAATGGCTGCACCAATATCCCCGATACGATTACCAACAACGGCTTGCTCGATACCACGATACAAACACTCCTTGGTCACGTCCATCAAGTTTTGAACTTCCTCAGAGACCTGACCGACCGCATAAGCCCAGCAGGAATCCGCACAACCACCACGATAGGTCTGGGTGATTTTCTTCATAGCCTTGACATCATTAAAGTTGAGCTTAGAAACATCAATTACCGCTTTGTCTAAGGGCTCACTCAAAACCATATCGACCTTCAGCAAATCACCTTCTTTAAGTTTGTAATGACGCGGAAAGGCATGAGCGACCTCGTCATTCAATCCACAACAAGTTGCATAAGGATAATCCATCAATTCTCCATCAACACCAATTTGGAGTGGCAAAACATTCTTTTCCTTACACGTTTTACGGACATATTCCTCTACTTCCCACATGTCCACGCCTGGCTTGATAATCTCTCGCAAACCAATATGAATACCAGCCAGAACATCTCCAGCACGGTTCATTGCATCAATTTCTCGTTGTGATTTAATGGTAATCATTCATTCTCCTCATACATTTCTAAACTAAATTCAGCCCTCTTCAAGCTAAATTTTAGATAATTTCTTGTTTTATGGCTATAGCGGTCACTTCCACGATACTGCGCAACCTGTACCAAACCAGCTTTTTTCGCCACCATCTGACTGGCTACATTTTCCTCATGAGTAACAATAACCAGCTCCCTCAGACCAAATTCATAAAAAGCTAGATAGACTAAAGTCCGCACTGCTTCCGTCATCAAACCTCTTCTCCAGTAGTCTTTTTTTAGGAAATAGCTGAGCTCCGCAGAAAGTTGACGTTCATCTATCTTTTCAAAGCAAAGCGCACCAATCATCCTCTCCGAATGCTTATCAACTAAAGCCCAGTTTCCCAATGGTGAACGCATAAATTTTTCAACCATTGTCGAAAAAGCAATATTTCTGTCCTCCAAAGCTGGAAAGATAAAAGGAAGATTTTCGGGATTTGATACAATTTCATAGAAACTTTCTCCATCTTCAAAAGAAAATGGTCGTAAATACAAACGGTCCGTTTCAAAGTAAGCAAACTTCGCTAGTCTTGTCCAAAGTGTCATAGTGTACCCAAGGGGCTGAGAATTACTCCCAGCCCCAGATTGTTTCGTTTTTTAATCGTTTACGTTTTGAGAAAATAGTTCTCAATTAGACTCTCTAATCCTCAATCAATTGAATATCTGCACCTAATTCTGTCAGCTTATCAATAATATTTGAGTAACCACGTAGAATAAACTCAATGTTTGTAATTTCTGTACGCCCTTGAGCCATTAAACCAGCGATAACCATTGCGGCTCCCGCACGCAAATCAGTAGCTTTAACAGATGTACCAGTCAGTTGATTTGGACCTTCAAAGGCAATATGGTTGTTACGAGTAGAGATTTTTGCTCCAAGATTTGCAAGCTCCTGCACATGACCAACACGTTTTTCATAAATCGTATCAACAATCGTACCAGTACCTTCTGCCTTAAGCAGTAAAGGTGTAATGGGCTGCTGCAAGTCTGTCGCAAAACCTGGATAAGGTGATGTTTTGATATTCACTGCCTTTAATGTTTCTTGTTTTTCAACAAAAATACTATCTTCAGAAATGGTCATGCGAACACCCATTTCTTCCAACTTAGCGATGTAACTCTCTAAGTGTTCATAAAGGACATTATCAATGCGAATACCTTCACCAACAGCAGCAGCAAGGGCAATATAAGTCCCTGCTTCAATACGGTCTGGAATCACTTGATGACGTGTTCCCTTTAGACTGTCTACACCATCAATGGTGATAATATCTGTACCAGCACCACGGATACGTGCCCCCATATTATTAAGCAAAGTTGCCACATCAATAATTTCAGGTTCACGCGCCGCATTTTCAATAACTGTACGGCCTTCTGCTTTAACAGCTGCTAAGATAGTATTAATTGTCGCACCGACGCTGACAACATCCATGAAGATATGTGCCCCTTGAATACGCTGACCATTAGTTGCCAAGCGCATATAGTCACCTTCATAGGTTGTCTCAGCTCCCATTGCCGCGAATGCTTTCAAGTGCAAATCAATCGGACGCGGTCCCAAATCACAACCACCTGGCAAGCCAACAACAGCTTGACCAAAGCGACCAAGGAGGGAACCGTAAAAATAGTAGGATGCACGCAAGCTATTAATTTTGCCAAACGGCATAGGCATGTCTTTTACACCACGAGGATCAATCTCCAAGGTTTCACCATCACGCTTGACCGTCGCGCCCATTGTTTCCATAATATCAACTAAGCTATCTACATCCGAGATTGCAGGTACTCCGTCCAGAGTAACAATCCCATCTGCAAGAATAATGGCCGGAATAAGAGCAACAACTGAGTTTTTTGCACCACTAACGGTAACCGACCCTTTCAGTGTTTTTCCACCATTAATTACAATTTTTCTCATACTAACATTCACTTTCTTAATTTGCCTAAAAAGGCATACGTTTCATTCTATCATAAAGTCTTGGAAAAAGCTAGTTATATAGCAGGCAAAAGGACCGAGCCAATGAACTCAGTCCTTTATATTTATATACTATTAGTGAATCTCTCTTCATCATTTATGAAAAATTCTCTGAATTTGCTCTCTTGCATCCACGAGATACAACTCCAGCTCTTCTCTCGTTAAATAAGGTACTCGCCCATAGAAGATATGGTCAATGACTTGAGCACCGTTGCTGTTGAAAAGCCATTCTGAGGTCAGGGTTTTCATCGCTTGATCAATCGGTGTCAGACTCCCATCTGCATTTTGTGGCTGCCCTGTTGGCGTAAAGAAAATAGCTTTCTTAGTGGAAAATAATTTACGTGGTTCATCAGATTCAAAACTGTAAGCAAAGACATGTTGAAATACACGGTCTACGTAACCTTTCATAATAGCAGGCATTCCATTCCACCAACTCGGAAATATATAGACTAGTAAGTCGCTTTCGGCAATCAAATCCATTTCAACTTGAACATCTGCTGGAAAAACAGTTGCCTGACGTACAAATTTACCATCCTCAATATGAATGGTATCTTCTCCACGTAACACGGGATCGAATCCTATTTCGTATAAATCTCGTATGACGACTTCTGCTCCATTTTCCAGCAGAGCTTCCGCCACTCTATCAACCAAAGCATGTGTAAAGCTTTCTTTTCTAGGGTGTGCAAAGACAATTAACGCTTTCATAAACTTCTCACTAAATGGACAACTATTTCATTACAAAACAGCAGTTTTCAAGGCTTCCACCTTGTCCAATTTCTCCCATGGGAGATCAATATCGGTACGTCCCATGTGTCCATAGGCTGCAGTTTGCTTGTAAATCGGACGTTTGAGGTCCAACATTTGAATAATACCTGCTGGGCGCAAGTCGAAAATCTGACGAACAGCTGCTTCCAATTTACTTTCTGCTACTGTACTCGTACCGAAGGTATCGATGCGAACTGAAACTGGGTGAGCAACACCGATAGCGTAGGCCAATTGAACCTCCGCCTTTTTAGCCAAACCAGCTGCGACGATATTTTTTGCGATGTAGCGTGCCGCATAAGATGCAGAACGGTCCACTTTGGTCGCATCCTTACCAGAGAAGGCACCGCCACCATGACGAGAATAACCACCATAGGTATCAACGATGATCTTACGACCTGTCAAACCAGAGTCCCCTTGAGGTCCACCAATAACAAAGCGACCAGTTGGGTTGATAAAGTAGTTGGTTTGATCATCCAAATATTGAGCTGGAATGATTTCCTTGATCACACGTTCGATGACATCCTGACGAATTTGTTCCTGGCTAACTTCTGGATCATGCTGGATCGAAATAACGACTGTATCCACACGAACAGGTTGATTGTCTTCATCGTATTCAACCGTTACCTGTGACTTAGCATCTGGACGGAGATAAGCAATTTCACCAGATTTTCTCAACTCGGCCAAACGACGCACCAATTTGTGACTAAGTGAAATTGGCAACGGCATGAGTTCAGGCGTTTCATCTACTGCAAAACCAAACATGAGCCCCTGGTCACCTGCACCAATCAAATCCAATGGATCTTGACTAGCATCTTGACGAGTTTCCAAAGCTTCATTGACGCCTTGGGCAATATCTGGCGATTGCTCTACAAGTGACGGATGAACCCCAACCGACTCAGCTGAAAAACCATACTCACCTTTTGTATAGCCAATCTCCGCAATCGTATCACGTACCACACGGTTAATATCCACATAGGCAGTGGTTGAAATCTCTCCAAAGACATGAACACTACCTGTATAAACAGCCGTCTCTGCCGCTACGTGCGCATCTGGATCCTCTGCTAAAATAGCGTCCAAAATAGCATCTGAAATCTGGTCTGCAATCTTATCCGGATGACCCTCCGAAACAGATTCAGACGTAAACAACTTACGTTCTGACATAAAAATGTCCCCCTTAAAATAGAATATATGCTAGAAACCTAGCGGGTTACTAAGGTTACAAAGAACTAGTCAAAGACTAGTTCTTTGCGAAAGACTTCTGTCTTGAACAAAGGAAAATTTCCAGATACTCAACGAGAAAGACAATACCAGACTGTATGAAATCAGCCTTATTTGAAGAAAATGGTGACTGAAGTGTAGTAAAGTTTTTACGCTTACTATTCGATGTTACCAGCTTCTTTAATTGTGTTTCAAGTGTTTCTGCAAATATTAACTAGTCTATAAACTACCTTTTCGGGACTTAATAACGTTTCTAGTATAGCATAGATTGACCGACTATCCTAGCATTTTCTTAAAAATAAAGAGGAGGCTGGGTAAAAAGCCCAGCACCTCTTCTCAAAGTTAGTGTCAACATCTCAGCGCAGTGGTTGATTGGGTTTAACAGTCCAGTGGACTGTTAAAGGTAGGAGATAAGATTTGCGAAGCAAATCTCAGCAATTCGTGTTTTACACTCCAAATCTAACCTCTACGACTGATGCGAACTTTGTTCGCTCTATCTCCAACCTCCAAAGGTTCCTCGAACCTTTGGAGCTGTGCGGAGGTGGGAGTAAAATAGTCCAGTGGACTATTTTAGCCCGAACCTAAATGTTTGGAAGGGAGGGGAACACTTCTATGAATGTTTGAGTTCTTTCCCACTCCCACTCTTCTACAGAATCATTAGATAAATTCGGCATCTGCAATTGCCTGTTTAACCACCTCTAGAGGCAAATGA
This sequence comes from Streptococcus sp. 2018110, assembly GCF_019754115.1. Classification (NCBI taxonomy): domain Bacteria; kingdom Bacillati; phylum Bacillota; class Bacilli; order Lactobacillales; family Streptococcaceae; genus Streptococcus; species Streptococcus sp. 2018110. Next base: position 12,047 of record NZ_JAIJZO010000005.1, read on the forward strand.
ACCAACTCACAGCCCTTTTCTTTATACAAGTACTGAGCATAGTCATCCATGCGGTATTGATTGATATAGACAACCCGCTTACAACCAACCTGTAACAATTGCTTGGAGCAGTTGAGACATGGGAAATGGGTCACATAGGCAGTAAAACCTTTTGGAATTCCCCGTTCCGCTCCTTGTAAAATAGCATTGACTTCCGCATGCAGGGTTCTAGCGCAATGACCATCAATCATAAGGCATTCCTGATCCAAACAATGTTCGGTTCCTGAAACAGAACCATTGTAGCCTGTTGCGATAACCTTATTGTCCTTAACCAAAACCGCACCGACCTTGGCTCTCTTACAGGTTGCCCGATTGGCAATCAAAAGCGCCTGAGCCGCAAAATACTCATCCCAAGCTAAACGATTTGTTGACATGATTTCTCCTTTCTCCACTCAATCCACCATCCCATAAATCTCTGCCAAGTCCTGGGCTGTGACAATACCAACAAGATCCTCTGGCGAATGAATCTTCCCGCTCGCCTGACGACTGACTAGGACGGTTGTGCGCTTACGCCCCTCAAAATGATTAATTACCTGATAAAGATGGGCTGTTATTGGCAGAATAATTACCTGAATACTATCTTCCTCACAAGCTAGTACGTCTTCAAGACTAGCCTCTACCAATTTTTCACGTATAGAGCCCGGTTCCTTGCTTGCCTTGGCCAACCAATTTGTCAATCCCTTGTCAGAAACCAGACCTTGATAAACCTTGTCAGAAAAAATAGGAAACTTAGAAAAATGCTCTTGCTCCACAATTTCTAAAGCCTTTATCAATTTGTCCTTGGCCTCAAAAATAACCGGCTTAATTTTCTGGGTCTTTTGCAAATAGTCAGCAATGGTAACCGGTTCTTGGTACTGGGCTATCACTTTTTCCAAAACAGTGATCAATTCCTGCGAAGGTTGGGCTACTTCCTTCAAACCTGTTCGTTTCTCATGAACCATGAGATTGCGGAGCTGTCTGGCCACATAGAGTTTATCCCAGTTCGCCTCAACGGGATTATGTCGCGTCAATTCCTTTGCCTTGGTCAACATAGAGCCTACATCTGCATATTCCCCATCCGCAACACCGCACACCTTGCGCAAGACCTTATCCAAGTCATTGAATAACTCTAAAAAACGGGTTTCATTCATCTTAATCTACCATTACTGATTTCAAATAGGCATCTACCATCCGCTCAGTCGCAACTACAGAATCCAAATGGGTCCGTTCATAGGAATGGCTAGATTCAATGCCAGCCCCCAGTAGGGCATGCTTAACATCTGCACCTGCTCGCATAGCTGCCGAAGCATCGGAACCATAGTAAGGATAAATATCCAGCTTGTAAGGAATTCCATCTCTTTCAGCCAAGGCTATCAAGTGCTGACGGAGTTCATAATGGTAGGGACCTGAGCCGTCCTTGACACAGATAGAAACCGTGTACTCATCCGTCTGCTGGTCATCTCCCATCGCACCCATATCGACTGCCAAATATTCAACCACCTGAGCAGGAATGCTGGAGTTAGCACCGTAGCCGATCTCTTCATTGTTTGAAAAGTAAAAATGGGTCGTATAAGGCAAGATCGCTCCCTCTTCCTTATAGACTTTCAAAAGATGAAGCAAGATAGCTGCGGATACCTTATCATCCAAGTGACGACTCTTGATAAAGCCAGTTTCAGTCACAACAGTCCGAGGATCAAATGATATAAAATCTCCGACTTCAACACCCAAGGCCCGCGTCTCGTCCGCATTGGTCACTTTTTCGTCCAAACGAATTTCCATATTGGTCTGATTGCGCTCAGCGGTACTGGCATCTCGGTAGACATGGACAGAGGTCTGGTGCATAAGAATGGTACCTGTGAAGGTCTTACCATTCTTGGCACAATGAATCAAGCAGTTTTCTCCCTCAATAGAAGGGTATCCAAATCCTCCCACCAAATCCATTTTGAGTCGGCCATCTGGCTTCACTGCACGCACCATGGCCCCCAGTGTGTCCAGGTGAGCAGTCACCATGCGGTGTTCCTGGTCATTTTCCCCCGGAACTGTCACCAAAACACCACCTTTAGCAGTCTTACTAGCAGCATAGCCGAAACTTTCAACCTCTGCCTTGATGTAATTCATAATATCCGTCGTAAAACCAGTTGGCGACGGAGTGTTGGTCAATTTAACAATGTAATCAAGTGTCTTCATGAAAACCTCCTTATTTGAAACTATTATATCACGTTTTAGGTAAATTTTTTGCTATAATGAAGGTATGAAAACCTATCAGAAAATATATCTCCTTTTAAAAGAGAGAGAGGATTATGTCAGCGGAGAAGATTTGGCACAGGAATTGGGCATTTCACGGACATCCATTTGGAAGGCCATTCGCCAGTTAGAAACGCATGGTTTAACTATTGAGGCTGCCCGTAATCGTGGCTATAGATTAGCCGAAGGCGATTTACTCCTACCCGAATTAATCTCTCAGGAGCTTCAACTACCTGTCCATCTGAATATGGATAGCGACTCCACCCAGCTAGATGCCAAGCAAGGTATTGAAGCAGGTCATACTAGTCCTGCCCTATATCTAGCTCCCTATCAGAATAAAGCCAAGGGACGATTTGGGAGACCATTTTATGCCTCCAAGTCAGGTGGCATTTATATGTCGCTTCGTCTCTCTCCCAATGTTCCATTTCTAGAATTTAAGCCCTACACCATTTTAGCTGCAGCAGCTGTTGTGAAGGCCATTCAATCTCTTTGCGACTTGGACGTCCAAATCAAGTGGGTCAATGACATCTATCTCGGACACAAAAAGGTTGCTGGCATCCTCACTGAGGCTATCTCTTCTATGGAAAACCAACGGGTAACCGATGTCATTATCGGTATCGGCATCAATGTCCGCATAGACGATTTCCCTAAGGAATTACAACAATCTGCCGGAAATCTTTTCGAGGAACAACCTCCATTTACCCGCAACCAACTCATTACTGCCATCTGGAAAGCCTTCTTAGAAACCGATGAGAAGGAACTAATTGCCCTTTACAAAGAAAAATCACTTGTCGTTGGCCAACAAGTGAGCTTTGTAGAAAATCAAGTTGAATTTAAGGGTACTGCCATCGCTGTTACTGATACAGGAAACCTGGTTATCCAGTTAGATAACGGCAAAGCAAAAATTATCTCCAGCGGAGAAATCAGCCTTACTTCTTGGTCTGCTTCTCCACCAAACGAATAAATTTAGTCACCTTGTAAGCAAAATGAAGATTCCGATAGGCGATAAAGGCGTAGATACCTGCAATCAAGAAATCTCCTGTCAAAATCGATGCATTCATAAAATAAACAGCTAAAATAGTTGTAATGGCTAAAAAAAGAAATTGTGGAAGTTTCATAAAATAGATTATACCAAAAATTCAGTCAACTGGCTGAATTTTTATATGCTTTCTTGATAGGTTTCGATTCTTTTCTAAACAAGAAAACACCAACTAAATCAGTCAGTGTTTCTTAAGGAGATATGAAAAATATTTAGGATTGAATATAGTATAAAATATCTATCAAAACTATTCATCAGTCTTAGGGCTGATATTTTTTAATCATTCAAAATCTCTACTGAGTCCGCTAGAAAGCCAAATTCTTCTGGAACTGGACTGGCTTCTTTTTCGATTTCTTGTGTCTTTTGCCCCTTGGCCTTGGCTGAAAATTCAGCACGAATACTTACCCAATCTTCCTGAGCAATAGCTAAAATCTGTGGCGAAAAACCTGCGGCCTTGCTGAGAATATTTCCAAACATGGTATTGAGATTGTCACGCTTCATAGTCTGTTCAGCATTAAGCGGAGAATCAAAGGCTAGAATCGCGTGATTTTCATTTGCAGCGACTGGTTGAGAACCAACAAGCAAGGCACGATCTGCTCCTGATAAACTCTCAATAATTTCTCCCCAAGCATTCTGCAAGCGAGTCAAATTTTCACGCGCCAAGGTTGGATTTTCCATAGCTTCCTGCAAAATAGCATGAACCTTGCTGGTATCCAATCGGTACTTCTTCGGAGCCTGCGGCTTGCGTGAAACTGGCTTAACAGCACTTGGTTGACTAGATAATTGACCTAGTTGTTTCTGTAAATCCGCAACTTGTTGTTGCAGACTGGCTAGTTGACCCAGTAAATCAGCTGGCAGCTCTGCCATTGCCCCCGAAGGAGAACTATCTTCAACCAAACGAATGGTCATCATTTCAGCGTAAATCTTCGGTTGAGGACTGGACTTGATGTCCGCCAACCCCCTGGTCACCATCTCAATCATGGTAAAAATCCGATCCTGAGCCAGTGCTAGATTTTCCGTAAAACCAGCAGTCAGATGGGTATTCTCACCGCCTGTCTGTACGATAAGGACATCTCTCAAATAGTGCAAAAGATCTGTCGCAAAACGGCTCATACTCTTTCCTTGGTCAAACAAGGTTTGTAGATGCTGGAGAGCTGTGACACTATCCCCTTGACGCAGACTTGCCACATAGTCATCCAAGGCACGCAAGCTGATAGAACCCGTAATTTCCTCAGCAATTTCCAAGGTCACTTGCTGGTCCTGACTAAGGCTGAGAGTCTGATCCAAAATAGATAGGGCATCCCGCATCCCCCCTTCTGCCCGACGCGCAATAATCGTCAGAGCCTGCTCGTCAAAGATTAGCCCTTCCTTGGTCAAAATTGCAGCCAAGTGCTCCTGAATGTCCGTCACCTTGATGGACTTAAATTCAAATCGTTGCACCCTTGACAGAATGGTGGCAGGAATTTTGTGCAATTCCGTCGTTGCTAGAATAAAGACCACATTTTCAGTCGGCTCTTCCAAGGTCTTCAAGAGGGCGTTGAAGGCACCAGTAGACAGCATGTGGACCTCGTCGATGATATAGACCTTATAGATCGCAAGACTAGGTGCATAGGTCGATTTATCACGAATATCACGAATCTCATCCACACCATTGTTGGAAGCAGCATCAATCTCAATCACATCTTCCAGGCTACCTTCCGTAATAGCCTGACAGATATAACAATCGTTACAAGGCTCGCCTCCAACCTGATTAGGACAGTTCATGGCCTTGGCAAAAATCTTAGCTGCCGATGTCTTACCCGTACCACGAGGACCTGAAAAGAGATAGGCATGACTGATTTTCCCCTGTTCAATGGCCTGTTTGAGTGTGGTCGCAACCACCTCCTGCCCCACCATCTCCCCAAAGGTCTGGCTTCGGTACTTCCTATATAAAGCTTGGTACATTAGCGTTTTTCTCCAAACATAGCAAAATTCCAGTCCGTCTTCTCCACTAAGAGTGCGACGAACTGCTCAAGGTATTTCTGGTCAATCGTATCATAATCAGCAACCAATCTCGAATCCAAGTCCAAAACGCCCAGCAACTGGTCGTTTTTCACCATTGGCACCACAATTTCCGAAAGAGCTGTCGCATCGCAGGAAATATAGTTATCATGTAGACGAACATCGTCTACGAGAATAGTCTGGCGCTTAGCTGCAGCCTCACCGCAGACACCCTTTCCAAGTGCAATATGAACACAGGAAACGCTACCCTGAAAAGGCCCCAAAATCAATTCACTACCATCATACAAGTAAAATCCTGTAAAGACAGAGTTTGGTAGAGCTTGATTGAGCAAAGCAGAAGCATTTGATAGATTGGCTAAAGCATTGGTTTCACCATCAAGAAGAGCTTCCAATTGAGCCAATAATAGTTGATAATTTGAAATTTTTTCTTGTTTTGTCATAGGAACATTATAGCATAGTTAAGCCGACTTTTATAGTCCGAGCGATAAAGAAAAAGGCTTGCGCCTATTTCCACATCCAGTACATAATCACTGCATCAATCAATACCCCTATAGCCCAGGCTAGTTGAAAATACTTTTTCTGTGTCTTATGCCGAAAATGGGTTCCACCTGCCCAGGCACCCAACCCGCCACCAAAATAGGACATGAGTAATAAGGTCTTTTCTGAAATCCGATAGGCGTTCTTTCTTGCCTTTCCTTTATCCATACCATAGGTAATGAAGACAACTAAATTCCAAACTACTAGCGCCATACTAACCATCTGTTTGATTGACATACATTCCTCCAATTAAGTCACATTTCTTCTTACTCTAACATAATCCAAAACAGGACACAAGGAAAAACGATTCGGAAATCCGAATCGTTACATTTCTGCCAGTGTATCCTCTAACCATTTGAGCTGGGCACGGTTGCGTTCAATAGCCCGTGTCAAAATCAAATAGTGTCCATAATTGTCTTGGATACTTTCCTTGGTTGAGAACAGCTCAACTTTACGACTGTCTAGGTGTTTTAAGTGCTTGGTGACTAGTTCAATTTGACTCTGCAACAAACCAGGAATCCGTGGGTCATCCTTTTCACGGATAAAAAACATCTTGATTGAAAACAAGTCTTTTTGCTGAGGCGTTTCTTCATTTGGAATGGATAGCCATTCGTCTAAAATCTGACGACCAGTAGCCGTCATCGCATACTGCTTTTCCTTTTCATTTCCAGGTACTGCATGACAAGTAATCAATTCTTCCTTGGTCATACGTTTTAATTCTGGATAGACTTGGCTATGGGCAACCTGCCAAAATTCGCCTAAATCACGTTGAACATAGTCGGTAATCTGTTTGCCAGTTACCATCTGACCGCTAGCACCCATAATCCCTAATATGATATGAGGTAATATTCTTTGCTTGGGCATCTTAACCACGCTCTCTTAATATACTCTCCACCTTGGTGTTAATCAAGTCGATGGCTACAACGTTGCTGACGCCTTCAGGAATGACGATATCTGCATAGCGCTTGGTTGGCTCGATAAACTGGTGATACATTGGTTTCACCACCGAGGTGTACTGCTCAATGATACTATCTAAGCTACGGCCACGCTCTTCCATATCTCTCTTAATGCGGCGAATGATACGAATATCGTCATCAGTATCGACGAATATCTTAATATCCATTAAATCCCGCAACCGTTTGTCTTCCAATACTAAAATACCTTCCACAATAAATACATCTTGTGGTTCCTGACGATAGGTCTTCTCTGAACGTGTGTGCTGAGTGTAATCATAAATCGGAATATCCACTGAACGTCCTGCTAATAGCTCACTGATATGGTAAATCATCAAATCCGTATCAAAAGCCAGTGGATGATCATAATTGGTCAGTATCCGTTCTTCAAAGGTCAGGTGGGACTGATTCTTATAATAAGAATCGTGTTCAATCATAGATATACGAGCATTTGGGAAATTATCCAGAATGGCACGTGACACACTTGTCTTGCCACCCCCAGATCCGCCGGTTACGCCAATAATAATGGGTTTCTGAGTCATCATCATCTCCTTCTATTTTCAATACTATTTTACCATGAAACATGGTATAATGAAAAGGATAACACAAAAGAAATGAGAATTTATGCTTAATTTTGGTATTGTTGGCACCTCAGACATCTCTCATCGTTTTATAGAGGCGGCCCATTTAAGTGGACATTATCAGCTACAGGCTGTTTTCTCCCGTAAACTAGAAACTGCTGCTGTCTTTTCAGAGCAGTATGAAGGAGTCGATTTATACACAGAATGGGTAAAATTTCTTTCTGCTCCCATTGACGTTGTCTATATTGCCAGTCCAAATGCCCTGCACTTTGAACAGGCAAAAGCTGTTCTAGCTGCTGGTAAACATGCTATTGTTGAGAAACCCATGGTTTCTACACCTCAGGAATTAGGACAATTGCGTCACGTTGCCCAAGAAAATAATGTTTTCCTATTTGAGGCTGCTCGAAACTATCACGAACAGGCTCAAACCATTATCCGTGAATTTTTGATGGATAAAACGATTTTAGGTGGTTCATTTGGGTATGCCAAGTATTCTTCTAAGATGCCTGAATTGTTAGGTGGGCAAATGCCAAATATCTTTTCAACTGATTTTTCCGGTGGTGCTCTCATGGATCTAGGTGTCTATACGCTCTACGCCGCTATCGGCATTTTGGGAACTCCCAGAACGGCCCGCTATGTAGCACAACAGCTACCTTCTAGTATTGACTTAAATGGTTCGGGACAACTCATTTATGACAACTATATCGTCCACATTCAAGCAGGAAAAAATATTACGAGCAATCTAGCGAGCGAAATCTATACAAATGATGGAACACTAACACTCAACGCATGCCAGCATATCAGCTCTGCTATTTTCACAAAACATGACGGAGAGCAAATTGTTTTACCAATCCAAGCGGCCCAGCACCCTATGCTCGAAGAAGCGCTAGAAATTGCACAGGCAATCAAGCAACAAAACCGCGAGCTTGTGGACCAGTGGTTGGCTGTGGCAGAAAGCGTCCATCAAACACTTTACACCATGCGTCAAGACGCAGGAATAATCTTTAAGGCGGATAACAATGAAATCTAAATTTCCCTCCAGCTGGACGGACCAGCTTACCCTACTTGGCTTTGAGGACTTTACTCCTATCCAAGTTCAGGCCTTTGAGCCTATTGCAAACGGCCAGTCCCTTCTAGCTATCAGCCCAACAGGCACAGGAAAAACCCTTGCCTACCTCTGGCCTAGCCTATTAGCCCTAACTCCTAAAAAAGCCCAACAATTGCTCATTCTCGCACCAAATACTGAGCTGGCTGGCCAAATATTTGATGTTTGTAAGACTTGGTCGGAGACAATTGGGTTGACTGCTCAACTATTCTTATCTGGTTCCAGTCAAAAACGCCAGATTGAGCGACTAAAAAAAGGACCAGAAATCCTGATTGGAACACCTGGTCGTATTTTCGAGTTGATTAAATTGAAAAAAATCAAGATGATGAATATTAACACCATCATCCTAGATGAATTTGATCAGCTATTCTCCGATTCTCAATATCAGTTTGTCGAAAAGATTATTAACTATGTACCTCGTGACCACCAGTTGATCTACATGAGTGCAACAGCTAAATTTGACCGTCAAAAAATTGCTGAAGACATTGAAAGCATTGATTTATCTGAGCAGAAATTGGATAATATCCAGCATTGCTATATGATGGTAGATAAGCGTGAACGTTTGGAAACTCTACGTAAGTTTGCCAATATCCCTGATTTTCGTGCTCTTGCATTTTTTAACAGCCTATCAGACCTTGGTGCAAGCGAAGATAAACTACTCTATAATGGTGTGAATGCAGTTTCATTGGCTTCGGATGTCAACGTAAAATTCCGCAAGGTCATCATCGAACGTTTCAAAAATCACGAACTCAATCTTCTACTTGCTACAGATATGGTCGCACGTGGTATCGATATTGATAACTTAGAATGTGTCCTCAACTTTGAAGTTCCTTTTGACCAAGAAGCCTACACTCATCGTTCTGGACGTACTGGACGCATGGGCAAGGAGGGACTTGTCATTACCCTAGTATCTAGTCCTAGCGAATTAAAACAATTGAAAAAGTATGCCTCCGTCCAAGAAGTCATTCTCAAAAATCAAGAGCTCTACAAAATATAATGAACAATATACAAAAGGCTTAGAACCAGTGTTTCTACTAACATGATTCTAAGCCTTTTATCATTCTTACCGGGCTGGACCAGATAATTCTTGTGAATAATAGATTAATTGAGGATTGAGAGGACTGGCGAGTAAGTCTGTTACAGTAACCATATTGTAGCCCTCACCTGTTAAGTATTGCAATACAGACTCGAGGCTATCAACTGTTGACTGATGAATATCATGCATTAGGATAATACTTCCTGGACAAGTCTGTTCTTTTATTTCTTTCAAAATGGCTTGGGGATTGCGACTCTTCCAATCTTTAGAATCGACCGACCAATAAATCGATGGAAGTCCCATCTGATTGACAACAGCCTGGTTAACTGAACCATACGGAGGACGAACCATTGTTGGTACAATACCTGTAGCTTCAGCAATAGCTGCCTGTGTATCTTGAATTTCTCTCTGTACTTGCTCCCCAGAAATAGTGACTAGATTAGGATGATTCCACGTATGGTTGGCGATGACGTGCCCTTCCGCTACCATTCTACGGAGAATAGCTTCATTCCCAGCTACAGCCTTACCAATAACAAAGAAAGTTGCTTTGGCATTATATTTTTTCAGTAAATCTAAAACTACCGGTGTCGTATTCGGATTTGGTCCATCATCAAAGGTTAGAGCTACCTGTCTCAAATGTTTCTTATCCACAACTTGTGCAGCCATATACTCATCATAGCCAACCTTATCAGCATCTACTAGGTAATCACTCTTCACTACTGGGTACAAATCTGAAATTGGTAGAACCAACTGGTTGATGCCGTAACCATCTGGTAATTGTAAGGTTAATTGGCTGTCTCCATAACTAAAGGAGATAGCATTTAAGTCTAGTGTTTCAAACTTTTTGACAATCGCTTCTACATCAGTCTTTTCCATACCTTGAGCAAGTAAGGCGTCTCTTAGATGATCAACAATAATACTTGCTGCAGAGGATAAATTAGGTAATAAATCTTCCAGGGTAAACAATTCATTGTCCTGCGTCAACAACACACGCTCAGACGGGAGTTTATCCTGCTTTTTAATTTGCAAGTTGTCTACTTTATAATGCTCCGCTTGAATTTCACGAGCTGTTACATTTTTAAAATTAGTTTTTCCCTCTATTGACGAAACAAAGACCAATTTTTGAATTTTTCCTGCTGGTTTTTTATGACCAAAGCGTCTTTGAACATAAGAAATCATTCGACTTTCTACAGGTCCTAAGACTTGACCTGCATCATCTGTAGGTAAGGCAGCCACAACATGGGTCGTATCAATATTCCCCTCTTGAATTTTGCCCTTGCCTTTAGCGAGGATGGTTTGTTGTTTTTCCTCGATAAACTGACTAACTTGTCTTTCTTGAAGTCCTGCAAATAACCATAAAGCCAAACTTACCATCATTCCGAGCAAGGCGATGTTGATTCCCAACCAAAAACTAACTTTTTTCATCTCCAACCTCCCATTCAAAACATATATAAACTATGCTAAATCATTTAAAAGCTCTTGTCAAGACAGTTCTATAAAAACTCATAAAAAGATTAGGCAATACTCTTCGAAAATCAAAATTATCCGTTGTCAACTTGCCTTGATGAGTGAAAAGCTCCAGTGGAGGTTTTCAGCCTGTTACCTTGAAATAAGAAAGTAACAGAGTTCTATCTTCGGCTTCGTTTCCTAGGCTACTTTTGATTTTCATTGAGTATAAATAATTGATTTACTTCCTAATGCCCTCCCTTCTGCCATTTTCTGATTTTTTTCTGAAAAGAAAAAGACTGCCTAGGCAATCTTTTCTAAATTAATCTGCACGAATGACTTCCACACGGTAGCCATCTGGATCTGTCACAAAATAATAACGACCTGGACTTCCTGGCAAGCCTTTTATATCTGTCGTTGGATAGCCCAATGCTTTGTGTTTCGCATTGTCCCCTTCTAAGTCATCCGAAGAAAGAGCTAGATGCGAGAAGCCATCCCCTACGATATAGGGACCATGATCATAATTGTAGGTCAATTCAATCTCAAAGTCATCCCCTTCAAGTGCTAAGTAAACCAAAGTAAACTTGTGCTCTGGATAGTCCTTGCGACGGGTTTCCTTAAATCCAAATGCTTCTTCATAAAATTTTTGAGATGCTTCTAAGTTCTCAACACGCAAACATGCATGTAGCATTTTTTTACTTGCCATAATAAACTCCTCCTACCTTTTAATACCACCAGTATACCATACTCTCTATGAAAAATCCGATATTCAAAACTAAAAAAGCCTGAGCGAACTCAGGCCTTAAATGAATTATGCTTCCAAGTAGTACTCTTTCACAATGTTCAAGTTTTCATCCAATTCAAATACAAGTGGTGGGAAGTTTGGAATTTCCACATCCATGATTTCGTCATCAGACAATTGTTTGATGTGTTTTACAAGGGCACGGATTGAGTTACCGTGTGCACCTACGAATACGTTTTTACCGTCTTTCAATGCTGGAGCAATTTTATCTTCCCAGAATGGAAGGGCACGCTCAAGCGTTACTTTCAAGTTTTCTGCATCTGGAATAACTGAATCATCAAGGTGTGCATAGCGACGGTCAGTGTGTGCTGAATGCTCATGATCTTTAGCCATTTCTGGTGGCAAAGTATCATAAGAACGACGCCAGATGTGAACTTGCTCATCACCAAATTCAGCAGCTGCTTCAGCTTTGTTCAAGCCAGTCAAACCACCGTAGTGACGTTCGTTCAAACGCCATGATTTTTCAACTGGTACCCACAATTGATCTGCAGCTTCAAGAGCCAAGTTTGTAGTCTTGATAGCACGTTTCAATACAGATGTGAAAGCAAGGTCAAATTCGATACCTGCTTCTTTGATCAATTTACCTGCATCGATTGCTTGTTGTGTACCTTTTTCAGACAAATCAACATCAGCCCAACCAGTGAAAAGGTTAGCTTTGTTCCATTCAGACTCACCATGGCGAGCAAAAACCAATTTTACCATTTATGGATTCTCCTTTAAATTTTGAGGTTCCCCTCTTATACTTCTCTATTTTACACGAAAAGGTAAAAAAATGCCAGCCTTTCCACAATCTGTGTACGCTTTCATTACTCTTTCATGTAAATTCAGTCTCTAGACCTATCTTTCTTCTTAGAAAAAAGACAAAATAATGGTATAATAGTAAGGCTGAACACGACAGTTCAAAACGATACCACTATAGGAGTTATCATGAAAAAAGTAGCTATCGTGTCTGCCTATCGTTCTGCCATCGGCAGTTTCGGAGGTAGTCTGAAAGATATTGAAATCGCTGATTTAGGGGCACAAGTCCTCGAAACAGCCTTAGCTAATAAAAACATCCCTGCAGACAGCGTTGATGAAGTTATCTTCGGAAATGTTCTATCAGCAGGACAAGGACAAAATATTGCACGTCAAATTGCTATTCGTGCAGGCATTCCTCAGACAGCCTCTGCCTATGCAGTCAATAAAGTCTGTGGTTCTGGTCTCAAATCAGTCCTTCTTGCCACACAATCAATCCTTCTCGGTGACAATGATGTAGTTGTGGCTGGAGGCATTGAAATCATGAGCCAGGCACCTTATCTATCCAAAACTAGCCGGTTTGGTAGTAAATTAGGGCATATTAGTCTGGAAGATTCCATGTTAACAGATGGTTTGACAGATGCCTTTAACGACTATCACATGGGCATTACTGCAGAAAATGTTGCTGAACGCTATCAAGTCAGTCGCACAGAGCAAGATGCTTTTGCATACAGTAGCCAAGAGAAAGCTGCAAAAGCTATTGCTGAGGGAAGATTTGTTGACGAAATTGTTCCTATTAGACTAAAAAATCGGAAAGGCGAAACTATTTTTGCCACAGATGAGTATCCTCGTCTGACGCCAATTGAAAAATTGGCAACACTCCGTCCAGCTTTCAAAAAAGATGGAACCGTCACCGCAGCCAATGCTTCTGGCATCAACGACGGCTGTGCTGTCTTGGTACTTATGTCTGATGAAAAAGCCAGTGAGCTAAATATCCAGCCACTCGCCTATATTGAGGCCTATGCAACAAGCGGTTTAGATCCTGCCTATATGGGGTTAGGTCCTATAACAGCTAGTCAAAAAGCCCTTGAAAAAATCGGCAAATCCGTCGAAGATATTGACTTATTTGAACTCAACGAAGCCTTCGCAGCCCAATCAATTCCAGTTGTCAAACAACTCGGCATTAATCCTGCAAAAGTCAATGTCAATGGTGGTGCTATCGCCCTTGGACATCCAATCGGAGCTAGTGGTAGTCGAATCCTAGTCACTCTGATTCACGAATTAATCAAGCAAGAAAAAGAGCTTGGTCTTTGCTCACTTTGTATCGGAGGCGGTCAAGGTATCTCCCTAATCGTTTCCAATGCGCAAACAAGTTAACCTATCATTTGTACACAAAGGATATATTATGAACATCGGTATTGATAAAATCGGATTTGCGGCGCCCGATTATGTTTTAGATTTGGCTGATTTAGCCCAAGCCCGCAATGTGGACCCAAATAAATTTAAGATTGGTCTTCTTCAGTCTGAAATGGCTGTAGCTCCTATCACTCAAGATATTATCAGTCTTGGGGCAAAGGCTGCCGAAACCATTCTGACAGAAGAAGATAAACAAACCATTGACATGGTTATTGTCGGTACAGAATCTAGCGTAGATCAAAGTAAGGCTGCTGCCGTCACCATTCATGGATTACTTGGTATTCAGCCCTTCGCTCGCTCCATCGAGATGAAGGAGGCTTGTTACGGTGCAACGGCTGGACTAAGTCTTGCCAAAAGCCATATCGCTCAATTCCCAGAATCAAAAGTCCTAGTCATTGCTAGTGATATTGCAAAGTATGGAGTCGCTTCTGGCGGTGAACCTACGCAAGGTGCTGGTGCAGTTGCCATGTTGGTAACCGCAAACCCACGAATTTTGGTCCTCAACAATGATAATGTCTGCCAGACACGTGACATCTACGACTTCTGGCGTCCTAACTACGACAAATATCCACGTGTTGATGGTAAATTTTCAACTGAACAGTACACCGATTGCTTGACAACAACTTTCGACTACTATCAACAAAAAACAGGCAAAACCCTCAACGATTTTGCTGCCATGTGCTTACACATTCCTTTCTCCAAGCAAGGTCTTAAAGGATTACAAGCTATCACTCAGGACGCAGAAACATTGGAACGTTTGACAGAGCGTTTCCAAGAAGCAATCGTCTATAATAAGGTTGTCGGCAACATCTACACTGGCTCTATCTTCCTCTCACTCCTTTCCCTTTTGGAAAATAGCAGAGCTTTAGAGACAGGGGATCAAATCCTCTTTTATAGCTATGGTAGCGGCGCTGTCTGTGAAATTTTCAGCGGTCAACTCGTTGAAGGTTATCGCGACCACTTACAAGAAAATCGTTTAGAACAACTCAATCAGCGTACAAAACTCAGCGTTAAGGAATACGAACAAGTCTTCTTTGAAGAAATTACCCTTGATGAAACTGGTTCATCCCTTGACCTACCAGAAGACCAAACTCCCTTTGCCCTTATCAAAGTGGACAATCACAAACGTATCTATCGTAAATAGAAGCCAAAACGGCGCCCTTTGGCTCTCACCAAGGGGCGCTTTCCTATAGAAAGAGGAACCTATGTCAACTTTTTCCGGATTTTATAAAAAATCACGCCAAGAGCGCATTGATATTCTCCGTCAGAATCGTTCCCTATCCGAAGATAGCTTAGACGTTCTATACAAAGACGAAAACCTGCCAGAAGCAATTGCGGGAAAGATGGCAGAAAATCATCTAGGAACGTTTTCCTTACCTTTTTCTGTACTTCCAGAACTTCTAGTGGATGGACAAACTTATTCTGTACCGATGGTTACTGAAGAACCTTCTGTGGTTGCAGCTGCGTCTTTCGGAGCCAAAATCATCGCTAAATCTGGCGGTTTTACAACGACTATTCACAACCGTATCATGATTGGACAAGTTGCTCTCTACGATATTTCGGACCATAGCAGAGCGACACAGGCGATTCTTGAACATAAGGAGAGTATTTTAGAAACTGCCAATCAAGCACACCCTTCTATTGTTAAACGAGGGGGCGGTGCAAGAGAATTGACTGTTGAGAGTAAGGATGAGTTTTTGATTGTCTATCTTCAGGTTGATGTACAAGAAGCCATGGGAGCCAATATCCTCAATAACATGTTAGAAGCGATTAAGGATGATTTAGAAGAGCTCAGCAAGGGACAGGCTTTGATGGGAATCCTCTCCAACTATGCAACGGAGTCACTGGTCACCGCCCAATGTCATATTGCCATCTCTAGTCTGGCTACCAGCTCTGCCATTGCTCAAGAAACTGCTCAAAAAATAGCCCTGGCAAGCAAACTGGCGCAAGCGGACCCTTATCGTGCTGCGACACATAACAAAGGGATTTTTAATGGTATAGATGCTGTCGTTATCGCTACAGGAAATGACTGGCGGGCAGTCGAAGCCGGGGCTCATGCTTATGCCAGCCGTGATGGGCAATACAAGGGGCTTTCTACTTGGTCCATTGATGGCGAGCACTTGGTCGGCTCCATCACCCTACCTCTTCCGATCGCCTCCGTCGGTGGCTCTATCGGGCTCAATCCAAAGGTAGCCGTCGCTTTTGACCTTCTCCAACAACCAAAGGCACGCCAATTAGCTTCTATCATCGCTTCTGTCGGTCTCTGTCAGAACTTTGCTGCCCTGCGTGCTCTTGTTACTTCAGGGATTCAGGCTGGTCATATGAAGCTCCAGGCAAAATCCCTAGCACTACTTGCTGGTGCCGAGGAGCATGAAGTAGACCAACTAGCCCAACTCCTGCGGAAAGAAAAGCACAGCAACCTAGAAACTGCTCAAAAATTATTAGCAAAAATGAGAGAACATTGGGAGTGGGAAAGAACTCGACCAAGATAAAAAGAGTTCGTCTTCCCACCCCCGCACAGTTGATTAGGCCAGATTTGGAGTGCAAAACACGAACAAATCTGCCAATCAACCACTGCGCTGAGATGTTGACACGAACTCTGAGTAGTGGTCCTGGGCTTTTTGCCCAGCCTCACTCTATTATTTGCTCCATACGAAACTTTTGCGGTTTCATTCCTTGGCGTTCATAAAAACGGACAGCTCCTGCATTGTCAGCCCATACATCCAAGGTAAGATTGTGGCAACCCTGCTCCTTAGCATAGGAAAGAGCAAATTCATAAAGTTGCTCGCCAATTTTTTGACTACGCGCCGAATTGGCTACACACAAATCATCAATAAACAAGGTTTTAACTGGTTCTAAAACATCGCCTGTTGCGGTAGATAATTCACAAAAAAGATGCCCAACCACTTGTCCCTCTAGCTCAAATACAAAAATAGGCTTATCTGGATTTTCCAAAAGTGCTACTAATTCAGCCTCAGAAAATTTTTGACCTGCACTTTTAAAAATATCTGATCGTGCCTGGTGATGCACCTGTAAAATATCTTGAAGCAATTCATTTAAAACTGGAATATCAGATTGTCTAGCTTTACGGATTGTCATAAAAAATCTTCCCTTTTTTATTTTTTCTATTATAACACATGTTTATTTTTTAACAAAATAGGTCTACAGACCGATGAAGAATCTGAAAATTCGAGTATACTATAGGTGTATCCTAAAATTTTTCATAAATCTCCTAAAAAATCAGCTGGTCAAGGCTGGTTTTTTTGTTGTCTAACAATCTCTAAAAATCATAATCAATTGCTCACAATCTCCTTGACAATTGCACAAATACCAGGAGACTTGATTAGCAACTTATAAAATTCTATAGTCACTTCATCATCAATTGTGCTATTATAGTCTTCTAGATGATGAAGTTTTTTTGTTAGCTGCTCAGATAAATGCTATGTCTGAGTAAGGATTGATTTTTAAAGAGTTATAACTAGGTTTCGCATCTCCATTTCATATATGGCAAGAAATTTCTCTTTCTTTCTATAGTAAATACATGTACGATTTTTCGCATTTCCAAAGAACATTTTAAGTAGCCGGGACTGCTTCGCTAAACAAGTAAACTAGGTCATATTTCGGGAAATGCTCTATGAAGTTTAATTGTTTCTTAAAAAGTAAATGGATATTTACCGTGTATCTTGTCACTAACCGTCCGATACCTTACTTCTAGCAAGTCTGCCATATCAACCAAAGTC
The DNA here is from genome assembly GCF_019754115.1 of Streptococcus sp. 2018110. Classification (NCBI taxonomy): domain Bacteria; kingdom Bacillati; phylum Bacillota; class Bacilli; order Lactobacillales; family Streptococcaceae; genus Streptococcus; species Streptococcus sp. 2018110. The sequence continues at coordinate 29,700 of NZ_JAIJZO010000005.1, forward strand.
ACTCCTTTTTTCGTGCTTTATCACTATTAAGCATATTGTTCTTTTTTGAAACGAAAATTCATGTTTTTTTGTTTTCTTTTTTCTTGATGTGCGAAAAATCGTATTGCATAATAAAGAAAAGGAGTTAATCAAATGATTGAAGAACAATTAAAACATCTAATGGAATTGAGATTTGGGTCTGTCAAAGCGTTTGCTAATCAAAATGACCTTCCTTATTCGACAGTCAGATCTATTTTAAGCAGAGGTGTCATGAACTCGAATGCTGATAATGTATTTAAGATATGCTCTATATTAGAGGTTGACCCAAAAGTATTAGCTGAAGGAGGAGATTTTTCATCTTTATCGAGCCCAATCCATGTTATCTACAACCAGCTCGAACCAACTAGACAAGAAAAAGTCCTCGACTATGCCGAGGTACAGTTGGAGGAACAGAACAAGGTTACATCAATCTTTGAAGTTCATGAAGATTCTGAAGATTACATCACCGACTATGTCAAAGGATTGGTTGCAGCAGGTCACGGCACATTCCAAGAGGATAATCTCAACATGACAGTCAGACTTCGCGCAAACGATGTCCCAGAAAAATACGACACAATCGCAAAAGTGGTCGGCGACTCCATGGAGCCAATGATAAAAGATAACGATTTACTCTTTATCAATGTGACAAGCCAGGTGGAAATCAATGACAGCGGCATTTTTCAAATCAACGGCAAGAACCTTGTTAAGAAGCTTAAACGTGACTATGACGGACGCTGGTACCTACAGAGCCTAAACAATAGCTATGAAGAAATCTACTTGAACGAAGACGACGATATCAGAACTATTGGCGAGGTGGTAGATATTTATAGGGGTTAGAATCATACTATAGTATCAGTTTTCTCTAGTTTTAGACGTTTAAAGACGAATAGAAAAAAATAGAATCCATCTAAAATAGAAAAGTATCATTTTTGAAACAATTTTGTTTGACAAATATTCGCTAATGCTTTATCATATAATTATGATTAAGACTTAGCAACGCTTGCACCTTGCAGCGTACCAGTGCTAAGTCGTTTTTTGTTATATAAGGAGCAACCATGAAGCAAGGTAAGACAATTGATGAACAACTAAGTCAATTAAAAGAACATGGGTTAGATATACCGAACTATCCGAAAGCTTATAGAACCCTTCAAAATGTCAATTATTATACAATTACAGGCTATCTATTTCCCTTCAAAGATAAAATTACAGGACACTACCAACCTGGCACATCCGTAGAATTGGCTATCACACGCTATTACTTCGATAGTGAGATTAGAACGATTTTGATGTCCCTCATATCTGAAGCAGAGGAAATGCTAAAAACACGCATAGCATACAATATAGCAGTTCATCACAAAGACGATCCGCTTATCTATACAGATGTCAACTATTGGAAATCATCGAAAGATCATCAACGCTTTATGACTGACTTCCAAAAAAGCATTGCCAATAATAGCGAAGTATTGTTTGTTAAACACCACATCAATAAGTATCGAGGACAGTTTCCAATCTGGGTAGCTGTGAATTTACTGACACTTGGAAATCTAAAGTATCTCTACAGAAATATCCCTAGCAGAGATAGGAAAAATATCAGCAAAGAACTTAATCTCTCACCCGGTACTTTGGATAGCTGGATTGATAACCTACGAATACTAAGGAATAAAATTGCTCATAACATGAGACTCTATGGAGTTTCATTCATCAATACCCCTCGCTGGGAAAAGCACCACACAAAACGTCACAATACAAATAAACTGTTTGTTCATATTTTGATGCTAAGAAACCTATTGGAAGAATCTCCGACTTGGGAAACAAATAGAGCTAAAATAGTTGATATTATGAATAGATATAGCGATAAGATTCAACCAATTGACCTAGGTTTTCCTGATAATTGGCTTGATTTGCTTAACTAAAAAAACAAGCTCAAAACATCTGAAATGCTATTTACTGATTTATTCGACCAATGGAAGACTTTCTACCAGCAAGAAATCAAACGCACTTCGATCGCTTCTCTGAAGGGGAATATAAAAGAAATCAGAGAGAGTTTCGGCATTGGCGTCAAAGTAGTCAATATTGACCCAAAATACGTCCAAAATTACCTAGACAACCTGGATTGCTCCAGGAACAAGAAAGAGCGTAACAAATCCATGTTAAACCTTTCCTTTGATTATACAGTGGACCTGGATATTATCAAAAAACGTCTCTTCATACCGTGAAACATTTATGACCAAACGGGAAATGGAAATTATAGAGGAATTGGAATTCATGAATGAGCTAGAAAAAAATACCAATCCACGGTACAAGGACATGGGCTATATCTTCACGACTAAGAATGGTGTTCCAATGCAGACCAACTCTTTCAATCTAGCCTTGAAGAAAGCTAATGAGAGACTTGAGAAGCCAATTCAGAAAAACCTAACAAGCCACATCTTCCGTCATACCCTTGTCAGCCGTCTAGCAGAAAACAGAGTTCCCTTGAAAGCTATCATGGACCGTGTAGGACATGCAGACGCCAAGACAACAACCCAAATTTATACCCACGTCACTAAGAAACTCAAGGCAAATGTAGCCGAAATCATGGAAAAATACTAAAGTTTTGCCCTCTTTGACGCAAAATGCTTTTGCCCCTTATTTGCCCCTTAAACAAGAAAAAAGCCTACTGCACAACGTAGAAACGTTGATACAATAGGCTTTTTCACGTTATTCCTCGCTCTTTTATTTCTAGGCGAGGGATAAAACAGTCTATCCCCAGACTGTTTTATTTTACCGCATCCTTAAGAGCTTTACCAGCTTTGAATGCTGGAACTTTTGAAGCTGCGATTTCGATTTCTTTACCAGTTTGTGGGTTGCGACCTTTACGTGCTGAACGCTCACGAACTTCAAAGTTACCGAAACCGATCAATTGTACTTTTTCACCAGCTGCAAGGTAGTCTGCTACTGCTCCGAATACTGCATCAACAGCTGCTGCTGAGTCTTTTTTAGTCAATGAAGTTGCTTCTGCAACTTTTGCAATCAAATCTTGTTTATTAGCCATTTGCTAAGTCCTCCAATAATTTTCTGAGTTATTACTCACTTCTATATAGTACCGAATTTTAGGCGTTTGGTCAAGTTTTTAATGCTATTTTACTGTCTTTTTCTGTAGATATCAACAATGAATTGGTCGTTGTACAAATCAATCGTATTCGCCTTTCCATACAGACCAAATTTGTTCTTCAGTTCTGTCAGTTGAACCTGTACTTGCGCTTGTTCTGAGTCTATTTTTACAAAGGCAGGTAGTTTATAATTTTTTTGTAAATAGGCTAATACCTCTGCTTTCGGCAAGGATAAACTTCCAGCTGATATTTCTATTATCCGTAACAAAATACTGCCATCTTCCATTTTGCTAGGTTGAAAATAAATATAGAGTGGGATAGTCACACCAAAAATCTGATAGCTGCCTTCAAAAACAACTTGCTGACTCGTTACGAATAATTGGTAGGAAAACTCTTCCGTCTGATAATCTTTTAGATAGTTAGTGAGGGTTTGGTTGAGCTGTTCCCTATTAGTGGAGAAGGTCCCAACCTTGGTATCTTCTGTACTAGTCTGAACAAGCTTTGTTAAATCCTCTCTATCTGTTTGAATCCGTGTATAGAGGACTATTCCGCAACCAATCAACAAAGCCAACTGGGCTAAAAATAGCCATTTCCAAATATTAAGGTTCCCAGCTTTCCGTGGTCTCATTCATTCTCTCCAATATCGCTTTTTTCATAATCTCATATCCAGTATTATTGGGATGAAAACTGTCTTCCTCATACAGTAAATTATTGGTAACTTGGCTACCATTTTGACTAATACCAGCTTCCCCTTCCAATCCTTTATAGAGCAAATCATTGATTGGAACAAAGTAGACATGTTGATATTTTTCAGTTATCTGTTCTGTCATAGTATTCCAATTATCAACAATTGTCTGCATTTCTGTCAATTCAGGAAAATTGAGGTAGAGTGGATTGTAAATCCCGACAACATAGATGGGAAGATTTGGATTATTCTTACACGCTGTCTTAATAATTGTATCCAATCGTTTTCCGTAATCTTTTGCGGGCTTATCAAAAGTTGAAACTTTGAGATTGGCAATGTTTTTAATAATAGCCTTGCGCAAATCGTTGCCACCAACTGTCAGAGTTAACAGATCTGCTGTTTTTAAGTAGCTTATCAGCTCTCCATCTTCCTTCATTCGCTTAAGAATCTGATTACTGGTATTCCCAGAAACTCCGAAATTTTTATAATCTACTTCATAACCATAATCGTTAGTTAGAGATTGAGCCAACAAGGGAACAAAGCCCCCCTGTCCAGTTGTATCTCCAACACCCTCTGTCAAAGAATCACCAAGTGCCACATATCGAAAACTGATTTTTTCTGATACGGTAAGCTCTTGTCTGGAGATACGAGATGAGGCAACAGGAATGAGTTGATGAAATAGAAAAATCGACCCTAGAATTGCCAGAAAAAAGAAAACAAAGCCTTGAATCAACTTCCTGTTATTCATAACGAATCAAAATAGCCCAGGCATCCTCACCGGTATGAGTTTGAATAATGGAGCCTGTCTCTAAGACAGAAATTTCTTTTGAGACGTACTCTTGTAATTGACTCTTCATTTCATTTGCAAAATCTGCCGTTCCTGAATAGGAAATACCAATCTCGGCTACTTTTTTATCTGCTAGAGTTGCCGTGAACTCTTCCAGCCATTTTTTAAAGGTCTTATTGCCTCGTCCCTTGACAATCGGAGTTAGCTGATGGTCTTTCATTTCCATGATGACACGGATATTGAGTAGGCTACTCAACATCCCTTGAACACGTCCAATACGACCACCCTTGACTAGATTTTCTAGGGTTGATACACCGATGTATAATTCCGTTTTTTCTTTGACTGCTTCAATAGCTGCAAGAATTTCTTCTTTGCTGGCACCAGCTTGTGCCATGCGTGCTGCTTCTACAACTTGGAATTTTTCAGCCTGATCTGTAAAGCTTGAATCAAGTATTGTCACATCAGCACCAGAAAGGGTTGCTCCTTGTCTAGCAGCTTCTACTGTCCCTGACAAGGCATGCGACAAGAGAATGGCAATAATCTGACTGCCGTCTTTAGCCAATTCAGCAAAAGTTTCCGCAAAGAGTCCTACTGGGGGCTGACTTGTTTTTGGCAAGTTTTTTGACCCACGCATGAGCTCCAAGAATTCTCCTTCTTTTAAATCGTTGTCAGAGTATACGACTCCGTCAACCATTACAGATAATGGAACAACTGTTATATTCAATTCTTCGACCAAACTGGGTTCGATAGTCGTACTTGAATCCGTAACAATCTTAATCTTTGACATATTTCATCCTACAATTCTCTTCAATTTTGCCATCTATTATAACAAATTTTGACTAAAAAATAAACTTTGGACATAAGCAAAAAGGCTAGTCACCTAACCTTTTTCTACTAATTCTTTTGCTTGATTACGGGCTGCATCTGTGATTTTGTCACCGGCTAACATCTTGGCAATTTCCTCAATACGCTCTTCTTTAGTCAAGAGACGGACACGAGAAACGGTTGAATGTTCGTCGGATATTTTCTCAATAAAGAACTGATAATCTGCAATAGCAATGACTTGTGGTAGATGAGAAATCGCCAATACTTGCCCATATTGTCCGATTTTGTAAATTTTCTGGGCAATTGCCTGGGCCACACGTCCAGATACCCCTGTATCCACCTCATCAAAGACAATAGATGTTTTACCTTCTTTACGGGCAAAGGCTGACTTAATGGCCAACATCAAGCGAGACAATTCTCCTCCAGAAGCCACCTTAACCAGAGGTTTGAAGTCTTCACCTGGGTTGGTGGAGATGTAAAATTCTACCGTTTCATTTCCTTCTCGATTAAATTTTCCTTTGGTAAATCGAACTTGGAAACGAGCTTTCTCCATATACAAGTCTTGCAATTCTTGGCGGATAATATCTTCTAAAACAACAGCCAATTCATGGCGTGATTGGCTGAGCTGACCTGCTCGTTCAACCAATTCTTTCTCTAAGTTCTTAAGCTGAACTTCCAAATCATCACCAGATAAATCATTGCCTGTCAATAGATTGTATTCTTCGCTGATTTTACTAAAATAGTCCAAAACATCATCGACAGTTCCACCATATTTCTTCGTAATGGTATTGAGCAAATCCAGGCGACTTTCCAATTGCAAGAGACGATTGCCATCAAAGTCTAGATTGTCCACCACATCACTGAGACGCTTGGTCACATCTTCAACGACATAATAAGCTTCTGTCAGGCTAGAAGAGAGCTGTTTGTAGTCTGGATCAAATTCTTCCAGACTTTGCAGGTCACTCATAGCCGAGCGCAAGTTGTTCAAGCTTGAAAAATCTTCATTGTCTAACAGTGCATAGGCATTGGTCAGTGTATCTGCAATTTGTTTGTGGTTGAGCAGTTTATCGCGTTCCTGATTGAGTTGAATATCTTCGCCAGACTTCAAATCTGCTGCTTCGATTTCAGCAATTTGGTATTCCAACATCTCAATCCGCGCCTTGTGTTCTTGCTCATTTTTTTGCTTTTCAAGAACTCGTTTACGAAGACTACGATAGGCATCAAAGGTTGTCTGATAACGGTCTTTAAGACTCCAAAACTCAGCTTCTCCGAAACTGTCCAAAAGACGGATATGGTGTTGGGACTTCATCAATTCTTCCTGGTCATGTTGACCATGAATATCTACTAAATATTGCCCAATCTGTTTCAAGACAGATAAATTGACCATTTGTCCATTGACACGGCTAACCGAACGGCCATTTTGTAGGATTTCACGACGGATAATGAGTTCGTCAGCTACTTCAATCCCCTGTTCAAGCAAAATCTGCTCGAGAGCTCTGCTATTTTCAAAGGAAAAAAGCCCTTCAATCTCAGCCTTGGCGGCCCCGTGTCTGATAACATCTGTCGTCGCACGCGCCCCTAGCATCAGATTCATGGCATCAATGATAATGGATTTACCTGCACCTGTTTCACCAGATAGGATGGTCATCCCGTTTTCAAAATTCAGTGATACCTGCTCAATAATGGCGAAGTTTTTAATGGACACTTCTAGTAACATGGCTACCACCCTCTAACCGTCTGTTCAATTTGCGAAATAATACCTTCGTTTGTAACAATGAGCAGAATACTGTCATCATCAGCAATCACTGAAAAAACATGTTCTTGAAATTGTTCCAAAATCTGGCGTTTGACCACAGCAGAACTTCCGGGTACCAGACGGAGATTAATCATTTTATCCATCACTGAGACTTCAAAAACATTCTGCGATTTTACCTTAACAAGACCTGCCTTTGGTAAACCGTAAATATATCCCTTATCTGCTGATGGAACCTTAATAATGCCAAGTTCCTTGATATCACGTGAAACCGTTGCTTGTGTCGCATTGACACCCATTGCTTCTAGACGTTCAACAATTTCTTCCTGTGTATCAATAGGAAATCGGACTACCAAATCTTTAATGACTTCTAATCGTTCTCGTTTATTCATCCTTTTTAAATTCCTCATGTGCTTGATAGACTGTAGTTGTTATGACCTCTTTATCAATCTGGTTTGGTTGTGTTGATTTTTCTAAGTGCGCTAAAAATTCGATATTGCCATGACCACCTTGAACAGGGGAAAAGCTAAGGGCTTTGACTGAGAAGCCTGTTTCCACGGCCATTTTTGTCACTTCTTCCAATACTTTCAAGTGAACGGATTTATCTTTGACAATGCCATTTTTCCCAATCTGCTCACGTCCAGCCTCGAATTGGGGTTTGACCAGGGCAACAACCTGGCCGCCCTCCGCTAAAATACGATGGAGTGCTGGTAAAATCAGACTCAATGAGATAAAGCTGACGTCAATGGACGCAAAACTTGGTTGCCCTGCTTCAAAATCAGCTAACTCAGCATAGCGGAAATTGTACTGTTCCATGCTGATCACACGCTCATCCTGACGTAATTTCCAAGCGAGTTGATTGGTCCCTACATCCACTGCATAGACCTGCTTGGCACCAGCCTGCAACATAACATCCGTAAATCCGCCTGTCGAAGCCCCAATATCAATCGTTGTTTGCCCCTCAACTGATAATTGGAAAACCTGCAAGGCTTTCTCCAATTTGAGACCACCACGGCTGACATACTTGAGTTTTTCTCCCTTGAGTTTGAGTTCAATTCCCTCATCAATCTTCTCGCCGGGTTTATCATAGCGTTCGCCATTGATCACCGACACAACCAGTCCCGCCATAACACCGCGCTTGGCCTGCTCCCGCGTCTCGAAAAGCCCCTGTTTATAAGCTAGTACATCTACTCTTTCCTTAGCCATTGATTCGTAAACTTTCTATGATTTCTTTGATTTTTTCTGTTGAAAATGGGACTTGTTTAGCCACTTGATCTAGCTCGCCGATTGCTTGATTCAAGCTATCTTCTAGAAATACTTTTGAGGCTTCCAAGCCCATTAGGGCAGGGTAGGTAGACTTCTCAGCCACTACATCTTTTTGGGGAGTTTTTCCGATTTCCTCAAAAGTGGCGGTCACATCCAAAATATCATCCCGAACTTGAAAGGCTAGACCAACTAATTGACCTGCTTGTCGCAAATGGTTGATTACCACATTCGATTGTCCTGCAATCAAACCTGCTGCTACAAAGGGAAAGGTCAATAATTTCCCTGTCTTATTGGCATGAATGGCTTGTAATTGCTCTAAGGTCAAATCCTTCCCTTCGCCTGCCATATCCAATACTTGACCAGCAACCATTCCAAAGGTCCCAGATGCCTGGGAAAGCTCTCTCACGAGAGCAAGGGTGGTCTCAGCTGGTAAATCAACTTGAGCTAGGAAACCAAATGGATCTAGAAAGAGACTATCCCCTGCTAAAATAGCTGTTGCTTCATCGTAAACCTTGTGGTTGGTCAAGCGACCACGACGGTAATCATCATTATCCATAGCAGGCAGGTCATCGTGAATCAAACTTCCCGTATGGATCAACTCGACACATGCTGCCACTTGGTAATGAGCTTGTTTTAATTCCATTCCAAAGGACTCTAAGATGGTCAATAAAAGCAAGGGGCGGATTCGTTTCCCGCCAGCCTGTAGCGAATAAAGAACCGATTGGTTGAGGCGTTCTGCTACCTGAGGTTGGTAAAAGTCTGCCATGGCTTCCTCAAGTCGCTGCAATTTACTGGCAACCATTAGTCCATCTCCGCTTCACTGCCATCCGCCTGCATGACCTTGACCAAGGTCTTTTCAGCTTCTGCTAGTGTCTTTTGTAGGTCTTTCGATAGGACCATTCCTTTTTGAAACTCAGCAAGTGCTTCTTCCAGGGCCACATCGCCTCGCTCCAATTTGGTTACGATTCCTTCTAATTCAGCTAAGTTTTCTTCAAATGTTTTCGTCTGTTTGGACATGTTTTACCTCCACATCAAGTTGACCATCCTTCATCTGGATGGTTAGGTTTTCACCCATTTGTACATTTTCTACACTATCAATCACCCGACCATCTTGACGAATCATGGCGTAGCCACGGGCCACGATGCGACTGGTATCCAGCATGGTCAAGGCTTCAATCAGCTTATCCGCCTTGGCCATCTTATTATCATAGATATTGGCCATGTTGCTCTTCAAGAGTCGTTCCTGCTGGATAATTCTCTCTTGGAAACTCTCTACTTTACGACCTGGATGCACACCTTGTAATCGTTGCTGTAGTAGGAGACTAGCCTGTTTCTGCTGGCTATATAGTTCTTTCATCCGTGTCTGCAATTGATTGGTCAAGCGGTCTAATTTTTGTAAATAACCATCATACAGGCGTTCAGGCTGGCGGAACATGACTGACTGGCTAATTTTTTCAAGCTGACCTCTCAGGAATTTCAAACGATTTGTCATGGCCTGATAGGCTCTATTTTCCTGCTGATTGAGGTAGCCCAGTAAGTCTGCCTTGGTCACAGGCGTTGCTAATTCTGCGGCAGCTGTTGGAGTAGCAGCTCGTTTATCTGCTACAAAATCAGCCAAGGTTGTATCGGTTTCATGCCCAACACTTGAGATAATAGGAATTCTGGATTCAAAAATTGCCCGAACCACAATTTCCTCATTGAATGCCCAAAGGTCTTCGATAGAACCACCACCACGACCAACGATGAGAACATCTAAGTCATCCCGTTCATTGGCTCTTTGAATATTAGTAACAACCTCCTGAGCAGCACCATCTCCTTGCACCTTGGTCGGATAGAGAACAATCTCTACGCCTGGAAAACGTCGGCTAACGGTTGTGATAATATCCTGAATAACAGCTCCACTCGGACTGGTAATAACACCAATTTTCTTGGTAAACCGAGGGAGGGTCTGTTTAAATTCTTCTTTAAATAAACCTTCCTGTGTCAGAGCTTGTTTGAGCTGTTCAAACTTGATAGCCAAGGCTCCAATACCATCTGGCTCAGCTTTTTCAATGACAATGGAATAAGAACCATTTGGTTCATAGAGCTGAATGCGCCCGATGACATTGATTTTCATTCCCTCTTCAAGCTCAAAGCCCAGATTCTTATAGACGCCTGCCCACATGGTGGCTTGGATGACAGCCTTGTCATCCTTGAGCGAAAAATATTGATGGCTAGGGCGTTTACGGAAGTTGGACACTTGACCTGTCAAATACACCTTCTCCAAATACGGATCGCGGTCAAACTTTAATTTTAAATACTTAGTTAGATGACTAACCGATAAATATTCAACCATGTCCACTCCTTCTATATTGTATCCCTACTATTATACCAAATTTTGCACTTTTATACAGAACTAGGCCTATTATTTCCGATAGCTTTCCTGTGTTTTTTTCAACAATTTGCTATATAATAGTTTGTAAGAATATAAGAACCTGGATTCACAGTCTAATGCGTAAAAACACTTTACTTGTGAATACGGGTTCTAAGAATCATTATGCAGATTCTAAGGAGATTTATATGAAAATTGATGATTTACGAAAAAGTTCTAATATTGAGGACCGCAGGGGACAATCCAGTTCTAACTCATCTTTCTCGTCTGGTTCATCTGGCGGAAATGTCCTATTGGGACTACTCTTTTCACGACTTGGTTGGAAAGGAAAACTACTTGTTCTTGTCCTTTTATTAGCCTTCGGAGGCATGTCAAACCTTGGTGGGTTGCTTTCCCCATCAACAGGGACTAATCCTTACCAATCGAGTCAAGTCACAACGACTGGTACAGATGTGTCTGATGCAGATGCTGAATTTATGAGTAAGGTTTTAGGATCGACAGAAGATTTTTGGACCCAAGAATTTAAAGCCAATGGTTTAACCTACAATGCACCGACTATGGTTTTCTATACTAACCAGACCCAAACCGGGTGTGGAGTTGGTTCCGCCCAAGCCGGTCCATTCTATTGCTCTGCTGACCGCAAGATTTATATTGATACTTCTTTCTATCAAGAATTATCTAGCAAATATAAGGCTGCTGGTGACTTTGCCATGGCTTATGTCATCGCTCATGAAGTTGGTCACCATGTTCAAAATGAATTAGAAGTTCTTGGGGCTTACCATCAAAAACGGGCTCAACTATCCGATAAGGAAGGCAATGCGCTAAATGTTCGCCTAGAATTGCAAGCTGACTATTATGCAGGAGCCTGGGCCAAATATGTTGATGGACAAGGCATCTTGGATGCTAGTGATATTGACGAAGCTATGAATGCTGCCCATGCAGTTGGTGACGATACTCTTCAACAGGAAGCCTATGGCCGTACTGTTCCAGACAGTTTTACCCACGGCACTTCTGAGCAAAGGAAAAAATGGTTTAATCTCGGTTATACCTATGGTGACCTTGCTCACGCCGATACATTCTCCGTAGAGAACCCTTAACCTCTACGCTATCAATAAAAGCTCCTGTAAAATTGCAGGAGCTTTTATCAATACAGTCTACTCATACAGCCGAGATTGACTGCCGATTTATTTTTTACGTCCAGTTAATTCTCTGGTACGATGTTGTTTTTTATGCTCTTTGTGTGAGTGACGGTTCTTTTTCGAACGATCTTTTTTTCGTTCTTTCTCTTTCTTCTCTTTAGGAACCTTCTCTGTTCGTGGCGCTACTACTTCTAATCCCGCAGCAGAAGCAATTTGATCACCATAAATATAGTGAGTATACTTATTGAAATTCTTTATCACTGCGATGAGAGAGAAGGGCTTTTCTGATTGCTTTTCTATTTCTGTCTCTATTTTGTAAGTGACAGTCTGCACATCTCTGCGGTAGTCTCGAAAGAAAATTTTGGAGAAACGATTTTCGTCCTTCCATTTATTAAATATAGCATTACCCATAAGCCCTGCAGACCAGCCCCATTGCGCATCAAATTCTCCCTTTCCATTTTCAAATGCCCTATACTCATCTCCACCAGCACCTTCTGACTTATAGTGATTTAAAATATCCGTATTACTTTGATCCACTAACTTAGTTAGTTTTAAGCCGTCTGGAAGGATAAAATAGTATCCGCCAATCGATTCATAGAATGCCCAGTCTCTAGATTTGAAAGTCACTTCCCACTCAATTTTTTTATCGGTTACAGAAGTTGCTTCTATCGAAACGGATTGCTGTATTTGAAATGGTTTACCTGGATAGTTCGTATCTTGAATATAGGCTGGTTGTTTCTCATTCGGCAATTCTGGAGTAACAGGGAGGGATTCCATATCCAAATTATGTTCAGCTGACCTTACAGCACGCGGTGTAAATTCAGAAAGGGTTGAATCCTCAGCCTTTGTTTCTGGGGTTGCTTCAGCCTTTGGCTCAGAAATGACATTCTCAACTTCCTCTAGGTTAGAAGACTGGTTTGGAACTTCATCATCTAGAATTTCTCCATTCTCAACTTCTTTTGTAGCTTGCTCTTCAACCATCAACGGCTGTTCATCTAGCATTTGGTTAGAATCTATCGTCACAAGGCTTGCATCGGTTGATGCCTCCGTATCCGCCTTGATATGTGATACATTTGCAGTCATAGTAACACCTAATAGGGCACTGCTTACTAGTAATCCAGCTATCATTTTTGTTTTTTTCATAAAATACTTTAACCTCTCTTCATTAATTATTTTCGACAATTTTCCTTCCAAAATCTATCCTGCTATTTGATACGACCGTTTCTTTTTCCAGCAGATTTTCTTCTCGTATTCGTCCATGCAGGATCCCCATATAGATTGGAAAGAGAAAAATTAAACTATACTTCGCATGGCATAGTAAGGCAAGCCCTACTAATTCTGGAATAATGATTAGAAAAATATTCGGATGTCTTACGGTTTGAAATAGCCAATGATGGATAGAATGGTAGGTTTCCCCGAATAGTTGCCCAACTGTCCACTTGTCTCCTAAAATTCTTCTCAGATAATATAAGGTTGCCATCGCAGAAAATAACATCACGAACCCCAATCCACTAAACCAGTCAAATAGGGGCTGTTTTATTAGTGTTTCACATAAGCATGAAAAGTAAAATACCATATGTGCAACTAACCGCCATTTGACATTGTGGATGTTGTCTTCTATTCCACCAGTAAGCACTGTTTTCTCTTCATTTTCAAGAGCTATTCGCAAACAATATAGCCTCAGCAAAACAACCAAACCGACTGAAAAAATAATCACGATAATCCCTCCTTCTACTATTGAATTACAGACTTAGTATATCAAGTCAATCCATTTTCACCCTGCCCATGTTCTATTTTTTATTTATTTTTGTTGGTTGATTAGTGGAGTGACCCTAGCTGGTGAAAAATCAAAAAAATTCCTGAGTCAGTACATTCGAACTCAGGAATTTTTTATGATTTTCATACTTGGTAGCTACGATTGCTAATTTAAAAGAAATTACTCTTCTTTCTTTTTGTTTTTAAATACATACACAAAAGTTGAAAGAGTGGCCAGGGCTGCTCCTAACCAAGTTAAGCTACCGCTCGCTTCTCCAGTATTTGGCAAAGTCTCTTTGCCCTTCTGAGATTTCTTACCATCTGACATTTCAGCCATTGGCTGTTTGACCGCTGGTGATGTTGTTTTTGACCCTTGTGACTCGGGTTTCATCTTCTCAGAAGGATTATCCGTTTTTTGAGATTCTTTTGCCATCTGATCTTCTTGTTTTGGCTTAGCCATTTTCTGAATATCAGATTTTCCTTTTTCAGATTCTTTAGGAACCTCAATCTTAGGAGTTTCAGTTTGTGGAATCTCTTTTTTCGGAGCTTCTTCTTTCGGAGTCTCTACTTTTGGTTGTTCTAACTTTGGTGTATCTTGTTTAGGATTATCTGCCTTAGGCATTTTCTCCTCAGGAATGACCATCTCTGGTTGTTCCTTTTTAGGTGTCTCCTTCTTCGGAACTTCTGGCTGCGGCATGTCCATGTGTGACTTCTCGTTAGTAACTTTAACATCTACCAGAGCAATATCATACGAATGATCATCATAGATGACCTTCACATTTACCCCATATTGCCCTTCTACTAGCGGAACTTCTCCAACAATTTCTTTTGTAATTGGACCAGCTTCTTGAGGAACTGTGACAGCATCTAAGATTTTTTTCTCCGCAACTTCTTTTGAGGTTCCTACTGGATACGCTACCCAGTCAACCATTGAAACAATCGGTTCATAAAGTTCATCCTTAGTCTTATTGGGCACCATTTCTTCTTTCTTTGGACTTTCAGGTGCTGGAGTCGGTGGCACTACCTCTGGTGTTTCTGGTACACGAGGCATCTCTGGTACTTCTGGAGTTTTAGGTTGTTCTGGTTCTGGAGCAGGAGATGGCATTTCTGGACTTTGTGGCATGAGCTTCGGCTGCATTTCTTCTACTTTTGGTTCAACCTTTGGCATCTCAGACATACGAGGTTGCTCTGGACTTCGAGGCATATCTTCATTCGGTTTGTCAGTCTGGTTAGATGTCACATGAACATCAACTAAAGTGACATCGTACGACTTATCATCGTAAATGACCTTTACATTTACTCCGTATTGCCCTGCTGCCAATGGAACGTCCCCAACGATTTCTTTGGTAACAAATCCAGCTTTTTCAGGAACCGTTACTGCATCAAGAATTTTCTTCTCCGCTTCTTCCTTCGAAGTTCCTACAGGATAAACCACCCATTTGTCTGTTTGGACAATTGGCTCATAGATCTCATCTTTGGTTTTATTTGGCGCCATGTCTTCTTTCTTAGGACTTTCAGGAGATGGACTTGGCGCTGGTACTTCCGGCTGTTCTGGTACAGAAGGCATCTTCGGTTGTTCTGGTGTACCAGGTTTCTCTGTTTCCGATGCCTTCGGATCAACCATCGGTTTTTCTGGAGTAGATGGTGATTTAGGTGTTTCGGGTTTAAATTCTTCAATCTTCTTGACAATAGGGACTACTGTCAGCGAAGAAGTTATGGCATCTGTTTCAAGAATCGTTTTATTGCTGCCATCTACTTTCCACCCCTCCAATTTATATCCTTTAGGAATAACTAATGTTCCTTTTGGGGTATCATTAGTCGGTTTTTTGACTATTTTTGGCAATGCAACTTTTAATAGTGAACCTACAGGAACAGTTACAGAATACGAGCCTTTATAAAAGTAATAAGTTGCATCTGCCAAAGAATCTACATCCTTAAAAGTGATAGAAACCTTATCTATTGTTTTCGGTTCCAACGTTGGGACTTCTGATTTCTTATCTACCTCAGGAGCATTGTCTGGTACTACCATTCTTATTCCAGCAGCAGATACAACCTCTGATAAGAAACCAAAGTATTTCATAACAGCTATGACAGGGAGAGTCTTTACATTTGTATTCTCAATTTTAGCTGTCAATTCGTAGGTCACTTTATCTGTATGGCTTGACGGAGCTTTAAGGAAATAGATCTTGGAACTTTCATTTCTCCAATCAGATAACTTCCCTCTCACATTCCCTACTGACCATTCCCATTGGGCATGGAAATCACTATCACCGCTCCCTTTTTCTTCTTTACTAAAAAAGCGATAGCTATCAGAAGAAGAGTTGTTGGATGAATTAACCATTTTAGGGAATCTATCTAATATATCTGTTTTTTCCCCCTCTACAATCTTTGTCACTTGCAAACTCTTAGGAAGAATAAAATAATATCCCCCGCGTCCTCGGTCAAAAGACCAATTCTTAGTATCGAATGTCACCTTCCATGTAGCTTCATTATTATCCACCTTTACAGGCTCAATTGATACTGATTTTTTATAATAATCACCTTGATCATTACCGCTAAAATTTGTCCCCTGAATTAATCCTTCCTCATCATTTAGGGGAGCCTCCTCCCCCTCTACTACGTTTTTCGATTCTGATAATGAAACTAGCTCTTCATTTGAAACTAGTTCCAAATCTACATTTTCTTTTTTATCTTCTTCTTTCAAAGAAGACTCAGCATTAGTTGAAGGATTATTATCTGTAACCATAACCGCTTCTTCCAATACTGGAGATGGACTATTTTCAGATGTCACGGAAATCTCTTCACTATTTGACTTTGGCGCTTCGGTCACAGCTACTTCTGTAAGCTCTGTCCCTTCTGCTTTGACCAATGATGTTGGATAAAGTAATAAACCACCCAATACCGTTGTACTTAATAATAAGCCTGATATTACTTTTTGCTTGCTCATAATTTGCTCCTTTTAAAAAAACGCATAATCTTTACAAAATACCTGTTTTCAAACTGGAAATTATCCTACCGTTCTTAAATCAATTGCCGATGCACAGCCTTCCTTGGGTCAGTAGTAATTCCTAAAAAACGATATTTAAACTAAATTAATGTAACCACTAGAATGATTTCACGTAAAGTTCTATCTTTGTCTCTCTCCCTGCACACTTCACTCCAACATTTCACCAGCAGACTCTACCTTACCATTAGGAATAATGACTTCCTTCAATAAGATATTTTCTTCATGGATTCGTCTGTACAGTACAACCATATAGATTGGGAATAGGATGATAAAGCTGTACTTGGCGTGGCATAACAGAGATAAGCCTAGCAATTCGGGGATAATGTTTAAGAAATAATTTGGATGTTTTACTGTTCTAAAAAGCCAATGATCAATAAATCGATGGTTCTTTACCAACATCAATTTAACAGTCCAAATATCTCCTAAAATCCTTGTAACCCAGCATAGCATCATCATCGAAAAGAATAATACTGCTAGACCAAGTACACTCAAACCGTCAAAACTAGCTTGTTTTAACACTGCCTCACTCAAACATGATAAGTAAAAGACAATGTGGACGACTGTTAGTAATTTTGTATTTTGCACACCGTATTCAGAACCACCATTTGCTAAAATCTGCTGTTCATTTTTTAGCGAAATTTTCAAAAAATACAATCTCAGTACAAAAACACTAATAACCCAAAAGACAATCATAATGTCCTTCCCTTCTCTTTGCAAATTCACAGAGTCCTTACCCTGTGGCAAAAAAATTATATCAGTCCCAACTATTTTCACCCTGCCTTCGTTCTATCTTTTTTGTATTTTTTATATTTTGACATGTCGTCTTTATCCATCGAACTCTCCGCTTCTCATCCCGTCTCATCCTCATCAAGATTCAAATAGAATATTCCAATATCCAATAAAAAAATTGCTCATGACTACTATCTCGTCACAAGCAATTGCTATCTATTTCTTACTGTCAAAATTTTTTTATATCATGGGATAAACTAGGAATCAAATTGAATAACAAAGCGCATTGTTTTTTCATCGGCAGCATAAAATGTATATCCAAATTGGTGTTTTTCAAGAATTTGTTGCACAATGAACAAACCAATCCCTGTTCCACCATCTTTTCTCTGCCGACTAAAATCTGGACGATAGAAAGGCTTGAAGATTTGCAACAATTCCTCCTCATCCAGTACAGCCTCGACTTCATTTTCAATAATTAATTGATGCTCAGTTAATTGTAGACGAATAGCACCTCCAATTTTTGTATAACGAAATGCATTGTCCAAAACATTTTTTATAGCCTTCAGTAGATAAACTGAATTTCCTTCAATAATAACTGGAGCTAAATCAACTGTAAACTGATAGGGACGAACTTCCGCTAAGCTAAAATAGCTCGTCAATGAATCCTTAATTAACTCATCTAATTGGATACTTCCCTTGCTATCTTTCAATGCCATATCGAGATTGGTTGCTTCTAAAATGGAATAAACCAAATTAGATTGTTCCTTCAGCAATTCTCTACATTTCTTCAAATAAGTATCATGATCCTGAAAGGGACCGACATTATGAATCATCCCCTCAATCAAGCCTAGCGCACTAGCAATCGGAGTTTTTAATTCGTGAGATGTAATACGGAGAAAGTCAGATTTTTCCTTTTCACGGGCTAAAGTCCTCTCGTTCTCCGTTTTCAATTCCTTGATACTGGTCAAAAGTTTACTATAAAGACTATTGACATCTTGTGCTAGGGTTGCTACTTCATCCACACCAGATACAGAACAATTAATCCCTGGCTCCAAAGATTGCATTTTGCGGGTTGTTGCAGAAATGGCTGCGATTCTACGAGTGGCCAGTCGACTGTAGACAAAGGCCGA
The DNA here is from genome assembly GCF_019754115.1 of Streptococcus sp. 2018110. Classification (NCBI taxonomy): domain Bacteria; kingdom Bacillati; phylum Bacillota; class Bacilli; order Lactobacillales; family Streptococcaceae; genus Streptococcus; species Streptococcus sp. 2018110. The sequence continues at coordinate 48,257 of NZ_JAIJZO010000005.1, forward strand.
GGAAACTGCAAGCAAAATGATCAATACCAGAATGAATGGATAGAAGGTAACCAGGATCTGACTGACATCCGAGAGAGAATGAAAACCGTAATTAAACAGCAAATAATAGGTCGTCCCTTCAGCGGATTCAATGGCTACTGACCATGAACCAAACTCATCAAAATTTCCTTTCTTTAAATACTCCTCCTCGTTCTTTTTGGCCTCTTCGTCATTGGGATCTGGATAAATAATTTTATTTGACTCGGAGAAGAGAGTGATGATGATATTCGGAGTTTTTTGATCATAATCATCAATTTCCTCTAGAATTTCAACTTCTGGCTTCCCGTCCAGCTGCATCGCAACTCTCATATAATCATCTTTGAGTTCTTGTTTCCGAACTTGATTATAATAGATCGGCATGGCATAATATAATAGTCCCAATAAGGTCAAAGAAATAAAGGTAATCATCACCGTAACAACGATGAAGTTTTTTCTAGCGATTCCCATTGTTAGAATTCCTCAACCTGATAACCTCGACCAATTACCGTTCGTAAAGGAAGAGATGGTAACTTCTTACGTAGATTCTTGATATGATTGTCCAAAACTCGGCTATCCAGTTCTGTATAGCCCCAAATTCCCAGCATTAGATGATCACGATTGACAATTTTTCCACGTCGTTTTGCCAAGTACAGTAAAATCTCGTATTCTTTTTTCGTTAATTGCACTTCTTCTTCTGCCATATAAACCGCTCCACTGGACGGATGGATTTGGATGTCGGCTGCTTCTATAATATCACCTTCACCACGCAAAATATTTTCAATGCGTTTCACAAGAATAATCGGCGAAAAAGGTTTTACAACGTAGTCACTAATCAGTTGATTGAAGCTAACCAATTGTGTGTATTCGTCATCCATTGCCGTTAACATAAGAATTGGAATTTTTGATGTCTTACGAATCTCCTGTAGGACTTCCAATCCTGTCATGGACGGAATCATAATGTCCAATACAATCAAATCAAATGATTCTTCTCGAAATGTTTCAAGTGCAATTTTTCCGTCGGAAATATGGGTCACTTCGTAGCCGTGATCCTTTAGAAATTCACAAACTACTTGACTGATAACAATATCATCTTCTACAACCATAATTTTCGCCATTATACTCTCCTTTAAAACATATAAATAAATTGGTATTCTTGTGTCTCTTGTTGTATATATCTACTATCTTGAAAAAACAGATAAAAAATACATCTCGAAGAGAACATGTATAGAATTGTTTGGTAGACTAAACTAAATTAAATTAATAAAGAAAGGACTACTAATGTTCAACTTGAATTCTGAAAAACTGACTGTTCTAAAGTGGTTTGATATTGTCATCCTGAGTCTGATTTTATTTGGTGAGGGAATTTTCAACTCCACACTCCAATACCTGGCACTACAAGATCAAACGAGAACCCTACAGGAAAATCTGACTTTTTCAGCATTTGATAACTGCAAGGCAGTGGCCATTCAAATTGTATGGTTAGCTCTTGCCCTCTTCTATTTACTACTGCGTAATTTTGACTTTTCACAGTGGAAAAAACGAATTCTCTTTACACCGTGGGTTCCACTACAAACCATCGTCATCTTCATTGTCGCAGCCCTCTGTATGGATGTTTTTCAGCTTGTGTCCCATCAAGTTATCGCACCTGCGACACCATCGATGTTCCACTTGGTACATAAAGCCAGCTATTCATTAATATTCTATGCCTTGCTGAATGGATTCTACGAAGAGATTTTCTTCCTTGGTATCTGTCTGATGGGCAATCCAAAACATGCTAAGTGGGCATTTCTCTACTCACTGATTATCCGTTGTAGCTTCCATACCTATCAGGGTCTAGTTGCTGGCATCGGACTAGGTTTAATCGTTGGAATTATTTTCCATCTACTCTACCAAAAAATAAAACCTCAAAACATGCTTCCGTTCTTCTTGGCTCATGCCATAGCAGATATTATCGGGCTAACAGTCCTGGGGCATATATACATATAATACGTACACATTTATGACTCACATAACCATCTAAAGGTGATGTGGGTTTTATTTATGCTTTCAGACTCGTTTGAAAGGCGGGGAATCAGAAGCCCTCCATTTCCCACCACTAAGATAGAACTCTATGGCATATCATGTCCAGTCAACAGCATATAAATAGTGGCTCAACACAGTCCTTATAGCAGACTTTTCTTTGAATCAATTATGTTTAGCTTATAAAAAGTTGCCCTCATAAAACAACTTCACATTACCTTCTCTGTAGATAACAACAATAGTATATCACAATAAAAAGATATATAGAAAAGTCACTCAAAAGAAACACAGAATACTTAGACAAAACATAGAACTATTTTAAATGAGCTAAAATCCTCCCGATTCAGCTGATGATTTTATCCAGTTTCTAAGCTTTCACAGTCCGTTTGTATCTATTCTGCATGGCAGTACAGATGCTCTTTAAATAAACAACAACCACCTCATCGTGCGCATTGAGGTGGTTGTTATCCAAATATAGTAATTGGATTCCTAAGGATGAGGATGAAAATTAGACATTGTATCATAATTCCTGTTAGGTAGTCCACGTATCTTCTTTATCATGTGACTACACCAACTACTATGTACCAACTTAGGTGCAAAACATACTATGGATGGCGATATGTTTGCATAATCTATTTTATCATGGAATCCTTGAATTCATTTATGTTTCATCTATTGTTTGTTTATGCTTACTCTATTATCGATAGAATTGTTCAAGCTTTCCCTAAAAATTGCTACAAACTGGACCTTATGCATTTTTTCCACTCTTTTTCCGTAGGAATGGGAAGACCAAAAGTAGCAGAAATCCTAGTAGGGTCGCGATTCCATTTTTCTCCCCAGTATTAGGCAGCATTTTTCTGTGATCCCGATTTTCTTTCTTCTCTGTTTTTTCAATAGTAGCAGAAGATTTTTTCGTATCCATCTTATTACTACTTGTTTCTTTACCTTTGTTGGAATCCATTTTTTCTGGCATGTTTTCCTTTTTTCTGCTAGAATTTGGTTGAGTTTTTTCCCTGTCTGACAGAAATTTTTCTTTGATGAGGGCCTCTGTCTTTATCTGAGGTTTTTCCGCAGGTGATGGCTTGATAATTTCCTTGTTAGACAAGTAAATACTGCGTTCCATACCTGTCATGACTTCAGACATCGCCTTACCATTAACCAGTACTGTATAGAAGGTACCATCAAGCAACCCCTCTTTAAAAATAGCCTTTCCATCTGCATTCGTCCGCTGCGTTCCAATTGAGCGACCTGTTTTGTCCACCAAGGTCACTTCTTGCCCGCTTACAGGATTAGCTCCTGCATTGCGAATAACCACTGTCAACGGTGTCATGCTGAATTCTGGATCAATAGTCCCCTCCCCCTCAGCAATAAAGCTAGAGCCCAACTGACTCTCACTTCCATTAGCACGGAGGGTATAGCCCTGCGCAACCCCATCTACAACTACACTCAAATTAATATTTAAGGGAAGATGATTAAAAATAGCCTGTCCTTTGGCGTTTGTTCTATTGGTAGCGACTACCTTGTGTTCTCTTGTTGAGGTATCCACTATCTGGACTTCCTTATCTGCTAATACTTTTCCGTTTTTATTGATAATGGTTGCTGTAAAAGTAAATCCTTTTTCTTCAGTTTCTTCTTTCTTACTGCTATAAGATGAAGCCTCTTCCTTTACAATTTTATCTGAAGAAAGATAGGCAAAACGAGACTGTCCTGGGAATACCTCTCCAATTTTCTCTCCATTGACATAGTATTCATAGAAAGTACCTTCAACGATTTTGTCAGTAAAGCTGACCTTTCCGTTTTGATCAGATAAGCGACTTCCAAGGGATTCATTAGAAGAGGTTTTTAATTCTACTAATTGAGAAGATAAGGGAGTTGCATCTTCATCCTGAACGGTAATCTCAATCGCCTTCCCACTCAAGTCCTCCTTATTAGTCGCAACATTTGTCTCCGATTCAGGCTTATTAGCTAAATCAGGCATGTTTCCTTCACCTGATGCCGTATTGTTGCTGTCAACTATGTTTGCTCTGAAATCCAATTCAGTCTTGTTGGTTGCTGCATCTGTTTCCTCCGCTAAAATAGTAGGCATTGAGCCCAGTCCAGCAGTTAAAAGTGCTACAACAGATACAAATCGAATGGTGTGATGTTTTGAAAATAACATAATAGTCTCCTTCTAAAATATAAACTCTTTAATATACCCCCTCAAAAAAGAGCCTTTATTAGTTGTTCTAAATCAAGGCTCTCCTTATCAAAGGGATCTTTTCAGTGTAAAATGATTTTGTATTTTTTATACTCCTACCAGACCTTCAAACGCTCCTCAGGCTTAACATACATAGGATCGCCCTCTTTAACATTGAAGTCTGTATAGAATTGTTCCAGCTGATTCACAATATTATTCACACGGTATTTAGCAGGTGGATGTTCATCAGTAATATTGGCAATTGCAAATTCTTTCGTTGTCACTGCACGCCAAACTTTTCCGTAGGCTTCGAATACTTTCTTGGTATCATAGCCTTTTTTCTTAGCAATATCAATGGCAACTGTCATTCCTCCCAAATCAGCAATAATTTCTCCCGTTGAAATCTCCCCGTTGACATAGTATCCTGGGGCAACTTCCAATTTTGAATAAATATCTGCTGCTTGTTGAACCTTAGCCTTGAATTTTTCCAAGTCTTCTGGTTGCCACCAGTTCACTAAGTTCCCTTTTTCATCAAATTGTGAGCCTGCTCTATCAAAAGCATGGGAAATCTCATGTCCAATGACAGCACCAATTCCACCCAGATTTGCCTCTGGACTGGCAGATGGGTCATAGAAAGGTGCTTGTAAAATACCTGCTGGAAAAACAATTTCATTGTTTGATGGGCTGTAAAAAGCATTGACAGTGTGCGCAGGCATCCCAAAGTGAGTCTTATCAAAAGGCTTATTAAGCTCAGCAAACTCTTCTTTCAATTTGCTCATCCGAATCGTATCAATATTGGATAGCAAACTACCTCCATCCTCCTTGGCTTGGATGCTAAAATTAGTATAGTCTTTCCACTGATCTGGGTAACCAATTTTAACGCCCATACTGTCTATTTTCTTAAGGGCATGCGCTTTTGTCTCCTCAGACATCCACTGTACTGCTTGGATACGTTCGCGATAGGTTGACTTGATTTCTTCCACCATTTTGAGAACATCTGCTTTAGATTCTTCTGAAAAATGATTCTTCACATAAAGTTTGCCAATCAAGTCCGCAAAGTTTTCATCAACAGCAGATTCGACAACTTCATCATGACTTGGAATATTTACAGTCCCTTCCATTGCCCCCTCATAAGTTGCCTTAGCTTCAATAACATCTTCTGATAAATAATTGCTGTAGTGGGCAATCAAACGATATTGGAGCAGAGCTTTAAGAGCTGCAAGGTTCTTTTCTTGATACAATTCATTTAATTTCTTAAGAGCATCTGGTTCTGATACCACCATTGTTGCAGCATGCTCAAGCTCCAGTTCCGAAGCAAGTGCTGAAATTGGTAGATTCGGTGCTAATGCTTTTACCTCATCCCAGGTCTTTTGATTATACATCGCATCAAAATTATCTGCCTCTTTCTTTGGACGCTGCACTATAGCCATCTCTTTTTCCAAGTTAAATACAAGCTCTGCCTTTGCAGCGGCTTCCTTGGAATCATCCCCTATTAAATGAAAGATTTTTTGTAAATACTCTTTAAAGGCTTTCTGACTTTTCTGTGAAAAATCATCAGTCCCTTCATAGTTCTCTTTCGCAAAACTTAATTTATGAGGGTCAATATAGAGAGAATTTTTATTACTATCCTTTATATCCTGGGTAACACTCAAATTGATGAGTGTTCGGATATTTTTACCATACATAGAAACAAAAATCTTGCTCACTTCATCCATTGTAGAGGCTTTCTGTATCTCGTCTAGAAACGGTTTGAGCGGTTCAATTCCTAGTTTATTTCGCGTCTCAAAATCAGCCGCTAAACGATAAAAGTCAATCAGCTTTCTCTCCTCACTTCCGATTTTCAACTGCTGATAATTTTCATCCAACTGGTCAATCATTTCTCGGATTTTTTCTTGGGTTCTGTCTGTCATTTGAGCAAAGTTATCGATTTGAGCCTGACCTTCTCCCAGTTTTGTTTCCTTCAACCATTCAGCATTGATATAGGAATGAAAATCGGTTTGCGGTGTTGCTTGCGGAGTCGATTTTCCCACTCCACAGGCTACTAGAAATACCACAGAAAACATGGAAACTGCAGTTAACTTAAGCGTCTTATTCATCTTGATTACACATACCTTTCGTTAAATTTGAAATGAAGTCAATAATTTACTATTTCTTTAAAATAAATACTGTCTACTTATCTCCTCCTTATCAATAAATGCACAAATAAGTCAGACTATCCCTATTCGTCCATTTCGCCTCATCTCTAGATTTAGCTGAGCAGTCCCCATCCTGTAAGACACAAGATAAGTCTCGCGCATTTTCCAAAAGAGACCAATAGCCGTTTGTCCATGTCATCTTAGCAACTGCCGATAGGAGGTCTCAATCGAATCATGTGCTTGTTGCACAAAAATTCTCCTCAGCCTGATGTCAGCAGTCACTTCAGCATAGATTTCAGCGCCTGACTAAACCATCTAATGAGTCTCAATTTCCCTTAGAATCAGCCTCAGTATATCACACCAAACCCCTTCAAAACGGGAAAACTCAAAAGAAATACAAAAAGCTTATACAAATCTTATATTGCCTAAAAAAGAGATGGATTCATCCTTACTGACTCTCCTTCCCTTTCTCATACAACAGAAATACAGCCATATAAAAACCTGCCTCTAGGAAGGAAGAGACAGGTTTTTATATTATGAATTGAAAAAGATTTTAGAAGGCAATAGTAAATAAAGAAGTTTTTAGAGTTTATGCGAATCATTTACTGGACTACGATATTTTAATGAATTAAAAAAGTTTGTGAAAGTTTTGTTTGATTATGAAATTTCAGTGTATAAGAAAGTTTTATTAAATTATGAAGGACAAAAATTATAAGATTGATAAGAATTACTCTCTAAGCTATGAGAAAGTTATTTCAACATTTCTTTCAACCAATGTCAGATTCATTAAGAGTCCTAGTCAATGTACTTTTTCTTGTATGCCTCGTCAGAACGAGACTGGATTTGTACGGATGATTCCATTTGAGACTATCTCTAAAACTTCTTTTCGGTACTACGATCTACCTGATACATAGTACCTTTCCATTGTCATGGGCGCTAATTTAACCAAAGGTAAGCAAGAAATATTAAATTAGTTCCGACAATTATTGGAATAACTATGACGTATATGCAATATCACTTCAGATTACATTTCGCTTTGCTATGACTTATTCCATCATAACTCCTTTTCAATTTCATCATTCGCTATCTTAATCGATACCGTGAAGTTAGTATAGCATAAAAAAATGTCAAAAAAAACAAAACATATACAAATATTACATAAAAACTAGGGCAGGGTTATATAACCTAAAAAACGAATATGTGTCATCTCTTACACAAACACCTTTGGCTATTCGGAAGAAATAATATGAACTTCGCTGAGTTTACTATTTATGGTAAAGTCATTTCTCAAACTTTTCTTCCCATCCAAATCAGCTTGACATTTTTACAATATACTAGCCTACACTTATCATTCTATCCAGCTTTTTTGCATGATTATGTGGCTACTCTAATAACAGCCATTAACGTTAAACTTTGTAGAGCTTCATTCTCCAACTACATCGTACAACGATTGAATTTTTCGAATAAATCATCTTACAGATAAAGTGTATACAAATAATAGTCTGTCCCCACCTACGAATTTCTCGTTTATGATAAGATGAGTGTGTAGAGGAATGGCCATTCTTTTATATATTTTTTTAGAAAGAGGTGCTTTATGAAGAATCAACTTAAAAGTAAAGCAGTAGCTATTTTACATGCACAAGCAATTCCTGCCCTAGCACTAATCACAATGATTGGAATGGCTGGGACAACTGCCACTATCCACGCCGACACCCAGGCAGCTAATATGCCTGTTGAATCGGCTCAATTTAATGGATATTACGATTTTCTCTTTCCACAAACAACAGAGACTCTAACATTGGCTCAGGAATTACGTGCCGATTTAGAAGACCGTATTAGCGAGGTGGAAAAACGAGCTTCTTACTCTCCCGAAATCACAAGCCAAGCTGATGAATTACGCGTAAAAGTCCAGCAGCTTGACTTTGTTTGGGGTTCCAAAGATGATTTGATTCAGATATACGAAATGATTCTTCAAGATATTGCGATTTGGAAGACACAAGTAGAGGACCACGGCTTAAATCCTATTGATGACTATCCATATCTAGACGATGACATCATTCCTCTTCGTCGCACTCCTGAGTTTTATGAATTACGAGACGAATTAAAAGCAGACTTGGAAAGCCGTATCACTGAAATCGAAAACTTGGAATCAAGAAAAGGCTATTGGACTCCAAAAGCTAATAATTTCCGCAACCAAGTTATGAAACTTGAATATCACCATATTGAGAAACCATTGATTCGCGAATACGAGAGAATCCTTCGCAATCTTGCAACCTGGCGAACACAGGTGAACGAATCCTAATCCTTTTACTACCATTTCACTTTTCATAGTTTATAAAATTACGTATAAATTCCTTTTATCATCAAACAATGTATAAACTAGAGAGAGCGACTGCTCTCTCTTTATTTCTTTATTTGAGACCAGTCTACAGTAACGCCAATCATTTCATACTCCACGCAATAAAACACTCCTGTGTCTAGTTTTATACTAGAATTCAACAGGAGTGTTTTTCTATATTTCATTTTAGGAAGTATTCAAACCAAGATGAGATTTCGGATGTAGATTACAGTTCAATCCTCCAACCGATTTCCCACTCGATAAAACTACCGTTGTTATAATCTACGCGTCCGTGCTCATATCCAAGTTCAACAAATGATGGCCAATCATCATTACTACTTTCGTCTGGGAGCTGGGTTTCACCACTTTCGCCGGGAAGTTGATGACCGCCATTATTACCGCTTAAGTTCGGCACGTGGCTTTCACCACTTTCGCCGGGAAGAGGACGATGACCATTGTTACCACTTAAGTTAGGCACTTGACTTTCACCACTTTCGCCGGGAAGTGGACGGTCGCCATTATTGCCGCTTAAGTTAGGCACGTGGCTTTCGCCACTAGCACCGGGAAGTTGATGGCCACCATTATTACCACTTAAATTCGGCACGTGGCTTTCACCACTTTCGCCGGGAAGAGGACGACGACCATTATTACCACTTAAATTTGGGAGCTGGCTTTCGCCACTAGCACCTGGAAGTTGACGATGACCATTGTTACCACTTAAATTCGGCAAGTGGTTTTCACCACTTTCGCCGGGAAGAGGACGATCGCCATTATTACCACTTAAATTCGGCACATGACTTTCACCACTTTCGCCGGGAAGTTGATGGCCACCATTATTACCACTTAAATTCGGCAAGTGACTTTCACCGCTTTCGCCGGGAAGTTGAAGACCGCCATTATTGCCACTTAAATTTGGCACTTGGTTTTCACCACTTTCGCCGGGAAGTGGACGATGACCATTGTTACCGCTTAAGTTCGGCAAGTGACTTTCACCACTTTCGCCGGGAAGTGGACGATGACCATTGTTACCGCTTAAGTTCGGCACGTGGCTTTCACCACTTTCACCGGGAAGTGGACGGTCACCATTATCACCGCTTAAGCCTGGGAGCTGGCTTTCACCACTTTCGCCTGGAAGTGGACGATGACCATTATTACCGCTTAAGTTCGGCACGTGGCTTTCACCACTTTCGCCGGGAAGAGGACGATGACCATTGTTACCACTTAAGTTAGGCACTTGACTTTCACCACTTTCGCCGGGAAGTTGAAGACCGCCATTATTGCCACTTAAATTTGGCAAGTGGCTTTCACCACTAGCACCTGGAAGTGGACGGTCACCATTATTACCACTTAAATTCGGCACTTGACTTTCACCACTTTCGCCGGGAAGTTGACGATGACCATTGTTACCACTTAAGTTAGGCACTTGGCTTTCGCCACTAGCACCTGGAAGTGGACGGTCACCATTATTACCACTTAAATTTGGCAAGTGGGTTTCACCACTAGCACCTGGAAGAGGACGATCGCCATTATTGCCGCTTAAGTTAGGCTCTTGACTTTCGCCACTAGCACCTGGAAGTTGACTATGATTGCGACCTTCCAGATTAGACTGTTTTCGTGCAAGTTGCCCATCAAAGTAACCTCTCTCATAGTCCGGATCTGGAAGAGGAGCTTTTCCAAACCCTCTATAACCATCTAAATAACCTATTTCATAGCCTGTTTTCCATCCCTCTTCTGAACTAGAATCACTTAATTTTGGCCCACGATTGTCTCCCTCCGAACCTGGGAGAGGACGAGCGCCATTATTGCCGCTTAAGTTAGGTACTTGGCTTTCGCCACTAGCACCTGGAAGTTGACGGTCACCATTATTACCACTTAAATTTGGCAAGTGACTTTCACCACTTTCGCCGGGAAGTTGATGGCCACCATTATTACCACTTAGATTTGGTACTTGGCTTTCGCCACTTTCGCCGGGAAGAGGACGGTCACCATTATTACCGCTTAAGTTAGGCACTTGGCTTTCGCCGCTAGCACCTGGAAGTTGATGGCTACCATTATTACCGCTTAAATTTGGCAAGTGACTTTCACCACTTTCGCCGGGAAGAGGACGATGACCATTGTTACCACTTAAGTTAGGCACTTGACTTTCACCACTTTCGCCGGGAAGTTGACGGTCACCATTATTACCACTTAAATTCGGCACTTGACTTTCACCACTTTTACCTGGAAGTTGACGGTCACCATTATTACCACCTAAGCCTGGGAGCTGGCTTTCACCACTTTCACCTGGAAGTGGACGGTCACCATTATCACCTCTTAAGTCTGGGAGCTGGCTTTCACCACTTTCACCGGGAAGTTGATGGTCACCATTATTACCACTTAAATTTGGCAAGTGGGTTTCACCACTTTCACCGGGAAGAGGACGTTCGCCATTATTGCCGCTTAAGTTAGGCACTTGACTTTCGCCACTTTCACCTGGAAGAGGACGGTCACCATTATCACCACTTAAGTTAGGCACTTGACTTTCGCCACTTTCACCTGGAAGGTGACGGTCCCAATTATTGCCACTTAAGTCTGGGAGCTGGCTTTCACCACTTTCGCCGGGAAGTTGATTGCCTCCATTATTACCACTTAAGTTAGGCACTTGACTTTCGCCACTTTCACCTGGAAGAGGACGATTGCCATTATCTCCACTTAAGTTAGGTACTTGGCTTTCACCACTTTTACCTGGAAGTTGACGGCCTCCATTATTACCACTTAAGTTAGGCACTTGACTTTCGCCACTAGCACCGGGAAGTTGAATACCACCATTATTACCACTTAAGTCTGGGAGCTGGGATTCGCCACTAGCACCTGGAAGAGGACGATGACCATGATTACCGCTTAAATTCGGCACTTGACTTTCACCACTAGCACCTGGAAGGTGACGGTCACCATTATCACCGCTTAAGTTAGGCACTTGACTTTCACCACTAGCACCGGGAAGAGGACGATAACCATTATTGCCACTTAAATTTGGCAAGTGGGTTTCACCACTTTCGCCGGGAAGAGGACAATCGCCATTATTGCCGCTTAAGTTAGGCACTTGACTTTCGCCACTTTCACCTGGAAGAGGACGGTCACCATTATCACCACTTAAGTTAGGTAAGTGACTTTCACCGCTTTCGCCGGGAAGAGGACGTTGACCATTATTGCCACTTAAATTTGGCAAGTGGCTTTCACCACTTTCGCCGGGAAGAGGACGATGACCATGATTACCGCTTAAGTCTGGGAGCTGGCTTTCACCACTTTCGCCGGGAAGAGGACGATGACCATTGTTACCACTTAAATTCGGCAAGTGACTTTCACCGCTTTCGCCGGGAAGTTGAAGACCGCCATTATTACCACTTAAATTCGGCACGTGGCTTTCACCACTTTCACCTGGAAGTTGATGACCGCCATTATTACCGCTTAAGTTAGGCACTTGACTTTCACCACTTTCACTTGGAAGTTGATGACCGCCATTATTACCGCTTAAATTTGGCACTTGGTTTTCACCACTTTCACCTGGAAGGGGACGATCGCCATTATTGCCGCTTAAGTTAGGCACTTGACTTTCGCCACTTTCACCTGGAAGTTGATGGCCACCATTATTACCGCTTAAATCTGGAAGCTGGCTTTCACCACTTTCGCCTGGAAGTGGATGTCCGCCATTATTACCGCTTAAATTCGGCACGTGGCTTTCACCACTTTCGCCGGGAAGGGGACGATGACCATTATTACCACTTAAATTTGGCAAGTGGGTTTCACCACTAGCACCTGGAAGTTGATAGCCGTCATCATTACCGCTTAAATTTGGCATGTGCCTTTCGCCACTAGCACCTGGAAGTTGATGACCATCATTATTACCACTTAAATTCGGCACGTGGCTTTCACCACTGGCACCTGGAAGTTGATGGTCACCATTATTACCACTTAAATTCGGCACTTGACTTTCACCACTAGCACCTGGAAGCGGCTTAGCTGTACGACCCCCTAAGCCAGAATCGCTGGAAAGTGGACCACTATTATCGCCACTACTACCTAATAAGCGATGCATTCCAGCATTGCCATTCTGTCCTAATTGCTGACTAGTTCCCCCTTCACCCGCTAATTGAGAATTTCTATTTTCACTTTCTTGATGATAAACGCTCGATTCTGAATTTTGAGGGCTTCGATTTCCTCCTTCTGAACCCGGTAATGTCCTAGTATTCCGACCACTTAATGCTGAATTTTCTCCCTCGGTTTGCTGCTCAATCCTGCTATTATCAACAATAGACAATCGTTGCTCATTTGCATTTCCACCCGGTCTTAGAATTTTATTTCCGCCTACGACTAGACCAACCGAAGCTACCGTGACAATGGCACCTGCATATAGCCATCGTTTCCCTGATTTCCACATCCTAAAACGGCCTTGAAATTTGAAAAAATTATTTGACATCTGTGAATATACCTCTCTACTTATTTTTTCACATTCTTAAAAAACGTACGTCATTCATTTGTACTGGATAATTTTATCAAAAAAATATCCCGTAAAAAGCCTCTTACAGCAAAAAATAGATAAAAAATATTCAAAAAATACGAACGTTTTACCTTGCGCCCTCAAACTTTGCACAATAAAAAAAAGCCATCATTTTTGATGACTTTTCTCTTAATTGATCTGACTTAAATTATTATAAACCATACAAATAAAATAGAAGAACAGCCTCGTATCTTATTTGTAAATACTAAAATTTTACAGAATCTTAATTTGTCCGAATCCGTACTCATCTACTAAGCATGGATCTGACGTCTTAAATCCACCTGCTGGAGAGTGTTGCAATGTAAAATCTCCATTTTCAATCTGTTTTGCAAGCTCATTATTCACTTCACCTTCTGAGCCACGTCCACCTGGTCTATAGTGGTTGATAAATGTATAATTGCCCCAACTATTTTTTGTTTCTACTTCCTCACCTTCAAATCGATATGGATCTGATGTTTTAAAGCCAGTTGCTGGAGAGTGTTGCAATGTAAAATCTCCGTTTTCAATCTGTTTTGCGAGCTCATTGTTCACTTCGCCTTCTGAGCCACGTCCACCTGGTCTATAGTGGTTAATAAACGTATAATTACCCCAGCTATTTTTGGTTTCTACTGCCTCCCCATCAAACAAACATGGATCTGATGTTTTAAATCCAGTTGCTTCAGATGATACAGCTGTAAATGTTTCTGCTTGAGCAGTAGCTCCTCCAAATAATGCAAGTCCTGCTAACAAGGTTACTGCACCTAATTTTAATGTTGACATAAAAATACTCCTTTAAATTTTTCTTTTACGTACCAATGTACGGTTTTATTATAACAAAAATACAATTTATAAAAAGACGTTTTTTTCAAAAAATAGATAAAAAATAGCCTAAAAATACCAATAAGACGAAATTGATTTTAATACCTATTCGATAATCGAATTTAATCATTACGCTTCTTTAAGATGCTCATAATCAAAACTGTAAAGAATAAGCTGACCGCTCCCAGAATAGCTAAAAGCATCCCGTTTTTCTCACCTGTTTTTGGGAGGGAAACGCTCTGGCTTTGCTTAACAACAGCATGGAAATCCTCTTTTCTTTGCTTGTCTTCTTCCATGGCTTCAGATTTTTTTGATGGAGCCACCTTCTCTTCCTTGGTCCCCATTTTTTCTTGATGCCCCTTTGACTCCAAGCTCACCTTCTCCTGAACAACATCCATTTGCTGTCCCATCTGCTGATTCTCTCGTGACAAACTCATTGATGGGGACTGAGAAGAATTTGGTTTCTTCATATCATTTGTCTTGACTTCATCTGTGATGGCATCATTTTTTCTGATAAGGGGTGCTGGTTTACTAATCCGCTTCCCTTTTCCTTTTTGTACTGTCACAACCTCCCAAGCCATCTGACTCCCATCTTGGTCAAAAGCCCTGAATGACAGATTTTCTCCCTCTTTTAATACTCGATTTCCTAAATCAAATACAAACTGACCTGTAGCATCAGCGGTTGTCCGAGCAAGCATTTCTTCAGCCTTATGTGTCGATACCAGTTCTACTGTCACTCCTGGGGCAATTTTTCCACTAATATAGCCGTAATCAGTTGTCACTTCGTCCACTTGGAATGGCAAGTCACTCTCATCCTCATCTTCTAAATATTGACCAACAACTACCTCTTTTGAGGCCAACAAAATATTTGTCTTTGGATCTAAAATCTCAAAACGAATTTTCTCTCCTTTTTCAAAGGGGAGTTGTAAATCTTGAATTTGAAAACCGAAAAAACCTAATTCATCAACTTGGACAGGCGGGTATACCTTACCTTCAATTGATGAAACCATCCGAACATAGGCATGTGGAAACAGGGTTCTACCAACGATATAGTCTTTCTTATTGTGCAAAGTAGGGACAACAATCGGATTTTCAAAGGTTGCCTCATCCATATCTACCTCTTGTAAATAAGTCACCAAGGGGGCAATAACAGCTTTATCTAATTGTTTGCTTGGACCATCTACCGTGTCAATATAAATTGATTCAACTTCTCCTTGCTGATTGTACACCAAGCGGTAATATTGCTCTCCTGGTTGCAATTTCGGTAAGGTAACCTTAAAGTTCCCTGTCTTATCAGCAATTGCTTCTTCCAAAAATTCAAAAGTAGCAACATTATATAATTGTACTTGACCAAATGGAACCGTCTGTCCCTCCAAAATGGAATTATCACTTGAAAGTGGCTTCACCATTATCTGTGAAGGGCTATCTGTTTTTTCCCACGGAATAACGATATGATTTGTAATAACTGGACGATTATCCTCAGAAATAAATGATAAAACCAGTTTGTCATTCGCCTTAAATTTCGAGCCTGCTAAACTGTCAGAAAAAGTCACCTCAAATCGCCCATCTTCATTGATTGGCGTCTTATCCGATACAAAACTTCCATTTATAGACAGATAAACAAATCCCTTAACAGAGGTATGCCCAATGACCTTATTGGCATGTTCCAAAATTGGTTCCACCAGAACTTGGTGTTGCCCATCTTCTGTCTTCTCTAGTCGTTCAGTCGGAATTTTATAGGCATCTGGATGACGCTCTGTTTTGACAGTCTCAATCAGTTCTTCACCTTCACCTTCGCCCTCAGACTCTTCTTCAGATTCTTTCGGAAATGAACTAATCTCAACCACTTGGTTATAGCCCAATGGCTTCTCTAAAGAATGTTTAAACTTACCTTCTTCATCCGCTTCTAGACTATTATCAATGGAAGTAATCGCTTCACCATCCACAGAAATAAATACATATCCTCCAGGAATAGTCTGACCTGAAATTTGCTTGTCACCAGCATGAACAGGATCGATTTTCAAGATGCTTTCTTTAGCCTTTTTCTCGCTGTCAGGAAGACTAGCATCCGTCGGTTTCACTTCTACCTCAGTAGCTTCTTCCTTTTCTGTTTTTCTATCCGAATCTTCTACCAGCTCTTCCTCAATAGCAAGTGGCGTCTCCGTTACCTTGGCTTCGATTTCTGTACTCATAATAGTTGTTTCATCAGCTTTTGCAACTGCTCCCACACCTGTTCCAAACCACATAAGCGCAATCATAACAGAAGCTAATCCAACCTTACTCTTTCTCAACGAAAAAATTTCAGTCTGTCTATTCATTTTTTCTCCTTGTTTTCTATCATTTAATACTCAACACACACAGTGCCTACTCTAATTATAGAAAACCAATCTCACATAGTATTATGTTTCGTTTGTTTTTTATCTAATCTGCCCATGCTCATTCCTAAGAATAAACCCCAAAACGAAGCTTGGCTCAAGACCAGTACCACTTCTCTGATTTCGTCTTCCCACTCCCAAAATAAAAAATACCAGCTACACCACATAGCTGATATTTCAGATAATTATTTTGCACTTCTGACACAAGCTTCATAGGTCTGTTCCATCAACATGGTAATAGTCATCGGACCAACACCACCTGGAACTGGGGTAATATAACTTGCTACTTCTGATACTTCATCGTATTTGACATCACCGATTAGCTTGCCATTTTCATCACGATTCATACCAACATCAATTACTACGGCACCTGGCTTAACAAATTCCTTGGTCACAAAATGACCACGACCAATGGCAACCACAAGAATATCGGCCTGACGAGCAAGATCTGGCAAGTTTTTGGTACGAGAATGTGCAATCGTTACAGTAGCATTAGCATCCAATAGCAGCTGTGCCATCGGTTTACCAACAATATTAGAACGACCAATAACTAAAGCAGACTTCCCTTCCAGCTCAATCTGATATTCCTTGAACATTTCCATAATTCCTGCTGGAGTAGATGGAATCATGACAGGATGACCTGACCAGAATTTCCCCATGTTAGTCGGATGAAAACCATCCACATCCTTATCTGGGTCAATAGCCAACAAGACCTTTTCCTCGCTGATGTGGGCTGGTAAGGGCAATTGCACCAAAATACCATGCCACTCATCATCCTGATTATAGCGCTCAATCAAATCCAACAAGTCTGACTCAGAAATCGTATCTGGAACGCGAACAACCTCACTCTTGAATCCAGCAGCTAGAGCTGACCGCTCCTTATTCCGTACATAAACCTGACTAGCAGGATTTTCGCCAACTAAAATAACTACAAGACCTGGTACCAAACCCTTTTCTTCTTTTAATCGAGCAGTTTTCTCCGCCAAGGCAGCCTGCATTTTTACACCTAGTGCTTTCCCATCAATGACTGTCATACCTACACTCCTTTTGTTTTTTCTATTATACCCTAAAATTCTCCGACTGACTATACTTGTACAAAGTAGAATATAGCATGTAGCAAAAAACTCCGAACAATATCGGAGTCGTACTTATTTGTTCATTTATAGTCTTTTAGTTTACTTTTAGTACTAGGCAACGAGCTGCAGACAGTACTGGAGTACGGCAAAGCGAGTTAACGAAGTAATAAAAGAAAAACTAAATGACTATATTACAAGACCTTAGACAAGAAATCCTTAGTCCGTTCTTCCTTGGTATGTTCAAAGACTTCTTCAGGCGTTCCATCCTCCACGATGACACCACCATCCATAAAGATAACCCTGTCAGCTACCTCACGCGCAAATCCCATCTCATGAGTCACGATAACCATGGTCATCCCTGACTTAGCCAAATCCTGCATAACAGCAAGAACTTCACCAACCATTTCAGGGTCTAGTGCAGAGGTCGGTTCATCAAAAAGTAGGACATCTGGGTCCATGGCCAGACCACGTGCAATAGCGATCCGCTGTTGCTGACCACCTGAAAGGCTTTGTGGATAGGCATTCGCCTTATCTGGCAATCCTACCTTTTCAAGTAATTCCTTAGCCTTCTTCTCAGCCTCATCCTTTGCAATTCCCTTTGTCTTAATAGGTGATAAAGTAATATTATCTAATACCGTCATATTCGGAAAAAGATTGAACTGTTGAAAAACCATTCCCATCTTTTCACGCATCTTGAAAATATCATTTGACTTGTCAGTAATATCAACACCTTCAAATGTAACAGTTCCCTTGGTCGGTACTTCTAAGAGGTTCATTGTACGTAAGAAAGTCGATTTCCCTGACCCTGATGGACCGATAATAACGACTACCTGACCTTGTTGAATATCTAAATCAATTCCTTTTAGAACCTCATTCTTTCCGAAGTACTTATGTAAATCCTTGATAGAAATAATCGCATTAGACATGGAACTGCCCTCCCTTGTTCAACTTTTTCTCAAACGACTGAATAATCACTGTTAGCACCGTTGTCATAATTAGATAATAGCTCGCTGCAAATACAAGTGGTGTTAAAGGAATATAAGAAGTGGATTGAACTGTCTGAGCACCATTCCATAATTCCATCACACCGATGGTTGATAAAAGTGAACTATCCTTAACAATAGTCACAAATTCATTTCCCAAGGCTGGAAGGATATTCTTGATAGCCTGTGGCATAATAACGTAACGCATGGCCTGCTTTGGTCTAATACCAAGCGAATAAGCAGCTTCCAGCTGTCCTTTTGGTACAGCATTAATACCTGCACGAACAGTTTCAGATACATAGGCACCCGAGTTCATCGAAATAACAATGATACCTGGAATCAAGCGTGTCAAATCTACCGTCAAAATTCCTAGCTGAAAAGTTGGTGCTACAAAATGTGTCATCGCAAAAGCAATCATAATCTGGACAATCATCGGTGTCCCACGGAAAATCCAGACATAGATATTGGCAGTCCAAGCTAACACTTTATACTTACTACGCTGAGCAAAAGCAAGCAACACACCTAAAATACTACCAAAAAATACTGAGAAAAATGCAATAATGAGGGTAACAATTGCCCCATAATTAAAATAAGCCCAATACTCAGGCAAAAAAGAAAAATTCATTCATCCTACTCCAATTCTGTCATTTAGAGTCTATTATACCATTTTTGAATATTTATGCAATACTTTTGTTTATAATATTCATTTTACACAAGAAAAAAGCACCCTTAGGTGCCTCTCACTTCTTCTTAGTACAATAGCTCATAGATTTCCATTGCAATCAAGTCGATGCTATCAAACGCGTACGTTTCACGAGCAGCAACATCACGCAAGGTAAATACTGAACCATTTTCCTCGTCATAGCTATAAGCCACTTCTGCAACAACAATACCATCACGTTCGAAATTACGTTTCAACGTACCGCCGTCATTAGCCATAGCTTCCAGACGATTGATAATTCTCACCAAATGTGATTCCATATTCGTTCTCCTAATCCTTTTTATAGGAATATTTTACCACATATTGCCAAAAAAGTCTTATTTTTTCCCTATTTTCTTCCTATCGCCCTATTTTTCATAGAAAGTTTTTCCAAGCGTAGCAGTTTCTTGATTTTTCTATGAATCTTGTTATAATAAAGCTAGAACTGACCTTTTTTGACTATTTAACAATAGGTCACATTTTTCACAGAAAGAGGTAGAATTATGCTCTGCAAAAATTGTAATATCAACGACGCAACGATCCATCTCTACACCAACTTAAACGGTAAACAGCAGCAGGTAGACCTCTGTCACAACTGCTACCAAATCATGAAAACAGACCCTAATAATGCTATCCTACGTGGGTTGGGAGATTTAACAAATCCTAACAACATGGATCCCTTTAGTGAATTCTTCAATCACCTAGGTGGCTATCCTGGCAATACCCCTGCTGGAAAAAATCGCGAACAGACTCCTCCCACTCAAGCTGGTGGGCATAATGGACGTGGTGGACAGACCCCTCCTCCGCAACAACCCCAACAACCAAATGGGCTCCTTGAAGAATTTGGTATCAACGTTACCGAAATTGCCCGTCGTGGGGATATTGATCCAGTAATCGGTCGCGATCAAGAAATTACCCGTGTCATCGAAATTCTCAACCGTCGTACAAAAAATAACCCTGTTCTTATCGGTGAGCCTGGAGTAGGTAAAACAGCGGTTGTTGAAGGCTTGGCTCAAAAAATTGTCGATGGCGATGTCCCACAGAAATTACGAGACAAGGAAGTCATTCGTCTGGATGTTGTCAGCCTCGTACAAGGAACAGGTATCCGCGGACAATTTGAAGAACGCATGCAAAAACTCATGGAAGAAATCCGTAATCGTCGCGAAATCATTCTTTTTATTGACGAGATTCACGAAATTGTCGGTGCTGGTTCTGCAGGCGATGGCAACATGGATGCTGGCAATATCCTCAAACCAGCCCTCGCACGTGGTGAAATGCAACTAGTCGGTGCAACAACGCTCAACGAGTACCGTATTATCGAAAAAGATGCCGCCCTAGAGCGCCGTATGCAACCTGTAAAAGTTGAAGAACCAAGTGTCGAAGAAACCATTACCATTCTCAAAGGTATCCAAAATAAATACCAGGATTACCATCATGTTAAATACTCCGATGCAGCTATCGAAGCTGCCGCAGTATTGTCCAACCGCTACATTCAAGACCGTTTCCTACCAGACAAGGCTATTGACCTTCTGGATGAAGCTGGTTCAAAAATGAATTTGACCCTCAACTTTATTGATCCAAAAGAAATTGACCAACGCCTGATTGATGCTGAAAATCGTAAAGCACAAGCTACACGGGATGAGGACTATGAAAAAGCGGCCTATTTCCGTGACCAAATTGCTAAGTACAAGGAGATGCAAAAGGCAACTATCAGCGAGGAAGATATTCCACTCATTACTGAGAAAGAAATTGAGGCCATCGTTGAGCAAAAAACAAATATCCCAGTTGGTGATTTAAAAGAAAAGGAACAGTCCCAGCTTGTGAACCTCGCTAGTGACTTAAAAGCCCATGTTATCGGACAAGATGAAGCAGTTGATAAGATAGCTAAAGCCATCCGCCGTAATCGTGTCGGTCTCGGTGCTCCAAATCGTCCAATTGGATCCTTCCTCTTTGTCGGACCAACAGGTGTCGGTAAAACCGAATTGTCTAAGCAATTAGCTATCGAACTCTTCGGTTCGGCGGACAGCATGATCCGCTTCGACATGTCCGAATACATGGAAAAACACGCTGTCGCTAAACTCGTCGGAGCTCCTCCAGGCTATGTAGGCTATGAGGAGGCTGGACAATTGACTGAAAAAGTCCGTCGTAATCCTTATTCACTCATCCTCCTTGACGAAGTTGAAAAAGCCCACCCAGATGTCATGCACATGTTCCTTCAGGTCTTAGACGATGGGCGTCTGACAGATGGACAAGGTCGGACAGTCAGCTTCAAAGATACCATCATCATCATGACATCAAATGCTGGTACTGGAAAAGTTGAAGCAAGTGTCGGTTTTGGTGCGGCTATGGAAGGGCGGACTCAATCAGTCCTTGGCCAACTTAGCAATTTCTTCACACCTGAATTTATGAACCGATTTGACGGCATTATTGAGTTCCAACCACTGAGCAAGGAAAACCTACTTGAAATCGTCAGCCTCATGCTAGACGATGTGAACAAACGCCTTTCTCACAATGGCATCAGCCTCCATGTAACAGATAAAGTTAAGGAGAAATTAGTGGACCTTGGCTACGATCCAAAGATGGGAGCTCGTCCACTACGCAGAACCATCCAAGATCAGATTGAAGACGCTATCACCGACTTCTACTTAGAACATCCAGCAGAAAAAGACCTACGTGCTGTCATGTCAAGTAAAGGTACAATTCAAATCAAGGCACAAACAAAGACAAAATAAGAAAATAGAGCTGCTCCCTACGAGTAGCCTATTTTACTGTTTTGATATTCTATTTTTCTAAATTTTTCCCCATCTCCATCCTATAAAAAAACTTTACTTTGTAAAGCCTATCACAAGGAAAAATAATAAAAAAGTGGTATAATGTATACAACTCATTCCAATTATGAAAGAGGATAGAATTGCCTATGGAGAAAATCGCTGTATTTGGAGAAAAGAAGGCTGGCGTCAGCTACCAGAGTCGCTTTGGTGTTTACGCAGTTATCCCAGATGAAAAGAAAGAACAGATCATACTCGTTCAAGCGCCAAACGGAGCTTGGTTTCTTCCTGGTGGAGAAATTGAAAAGGGAGAAAATCACCTCATTGCCTTGGAGCGCGAATTGATGGAAGAGCTTGGATTCACCGCTGAAATCGGAAAATACTTTGGTCAGGCTGACGAATACTTCTACTCTAGCCACCGCGATACCCATTTCTATAATCCAGCCTACATCTATGAAGTAACTAGCTATCATCAAATAGGGCAACCACTAGAAGATTTCAACCATATTGCCTGGTTCCCAGTCAATGAAGCCATCGATAAACTCAAACGTGGTAGTCACAAATGGGGCATTGAACAATGGAAATTGCAAGAAAATTCATTCAATAACTAGTAAAAACACTCTAATCGTGCTATAATGTAGCCAAAGAGATAGAGGAGGTTCCACATGAAAATCATTAACACGACAAATAGTCATCCCAATCTTGTCCAAAGCCAGTTGGCTAATACTGATGCTTTCCTAGTAGAGACTTATTCTGCAGGGAATACAGACGTTATTTTCACACAGGCACCCCGTCATTATGAACTCTTGATCAGTAATAAATACCGTGCAGTACAACAAAATGAAATCGAGCAAATTCGTGATTTCTTCCTTCATCGAAAAATTGATGAACGAACTATTAACAAGGCTGCCATTCAAACGATTCACACAGACCGTTTGATTGAAATGTCTATTCCCATTATCGCAGAAGTGTAAGAAGCCAATTGGCTTCTTTCAGATTGAAGAAAAAGTCCATTTTGGACAATTTTCTTCAATCTTTTTTCTTTATGTTGAAAATAAAAAAACTCTCAAAAATGCCGAAATATCAATGTTTCTAAGAGTTTAATGACTTGCTATCTTTCGCAAACTTCTTCAATTTTTATATTTTTAGGAGTTTGTCTACGTTCTGAAGCTCCAATGGAGCTTTTCACTCATCAAGGCTCTTGACAACGGATAATTTTGATTTTCGAAGAGTACTACAAAAAAAGCCTATCACTAGATAGACTTTAACAAATGTATTGTGATTACTTAAGCTTCAAAACCTTGAGCTACTGCTTCAGCAAAGTTTTCTTCCACTACGCTTGCACAGTGGTCACAGATTGTCGCACCATAGCTACGTTCTACAACACTAGTATCAATGCGGCGGCAACGGTCACATACTTCACCGCTTGCACGCTCTACAGTAAAGGCAACTTCTTCTACCAGAACAGCACTTTCAGGAGCTACTTCCGTTGTTACTGTAAGATTAGAAACAATAAGCAACTGAGCAAGGTCTGCATTCAAGCTCTCCAAGAAGGACTTGGTTTCAGCTGAGACATAGGCAGTCAAATGAGCTTCAAGTGATTTACCGATGACTTTGGCATTACGTGCTTCTTCCAAGGCTTTTTGTGCCTGAGTACGGAAGACCATAAAGTTTTCCCAATCAGCCAAAAGTTGCGCTTCATTGGCAAAGGTTTCCACCTCTGGCATTTCCGCCAATTGTACAAACTCTTCTGCTTCGTGTTCCAAGTATGACCAAATTTCTTCTGCTGTGTGTGGCAAGATTGGGGTCAAGAGCTTGGTAATTTTCACCAAGATGTCATAGAAAACTGTCTGCATCTGACGACGAGAGAGTGATTTAGCACCATCAATGTAGACAACATCTTTGGCAAAATCGAGGTAGAAGGCTGACAAATCAAGGGTTACAAAGTTCACTACAGATTTGTAGATGCCCATGAAATCATAATTATCGTAAGCTTCACGGATTTGAGCTACCAATTTATTGAATTTCACCAAGAGATATTGGTCAACAGAACGAAGCTCTTCGTAAGCCACCGCATCACTTGCAGGATTGAAATCAGAAGTGTTGGCAATCAAGAAGCGAAGGGTATTACGGATTTTACGATAGGTTTCAGATACCTGTCCAAGAATATCCATAGACACACGTACGTCGTTTGAAGTATCAACAGATGTCACCCACAGACGCAAGATTTCTGCACCAAATTGTTTCTCAACATCACTTGGTAGAATGGTATTTCCAAGAGATTTAGACATCTTCATACCTTTGCCATCTAAGACAAAACCTTGTGACAAGACAGCCTTGTATGGCGCATGACCATTTACGGCTACAGAGGTAATCAAGGATGAGTTAAACCAACCACGGTATTGGTCAGAACCTTCTAGGTAGAGGTCTGCTGGGTAGGCAAGATTTTCACGTGCGTTCATGACACCATTCCAAGATGAACCAGAGTCAAACCATACGTCCATGATGTCTGTTTCTTTGGTAAATTCGCCATTTGGTGAACCTGGATGAGTGAAACCAGCTGGCAAAAGATCTTTTGCTTCTGATTTCCACCAGATGATAGAACCATGCTCTTCAAAGAGAGCTGCAACATGGTCCGTCACTTCCTTGGTCATAATCGCTGTACCATCTTCTGCATAGAAGATTGGAAGCGGCACACCCCAGGCACGCTGACGAGAGATGACCCAGTCACCGCGGTCACGGATCATGTTGTAAAGACGTGTTTTACCCCAAGCAGGAATAAAGGTCGTTGCTTCGATTTGGTCCAAGATTTCCTGACGGAACTTAGAAACAGAGGCAAACCATTGCGGTACTGCACGCCAGATGATTGGCTTCTTGGTTCTCCAGTCAAATGGATAAGAGTGATTAATCACTTCACTAGCAAGAAGCAAGTCGCCTAATTTTTCCTTAACCGTTGGTACAACCTTGTCATAGAATTGCCCTTCAAAATCAGGACCCGCAGCTTCATTCATCAAGCCGCGTTCGTTGACAGTTACCGCAACCTCCAAGTCATATTTGACACCGACATTATAGTCATCCTCACCAAAACCTGGAGCCGTATGGACGATACCAGTACCCGAGTCCGTTGTGACATGGTCACCTAAGATAACCAATTCATCAACTTCTCTATCCCATGGGTGTTCGGTCACGATGTATTCAAACTCAGCACCCTTGTGTTTTGAAATCACTTCGAAGGATTCCCAACCGAATTTGGCTGCCAAGTTGTCAACCAAGGCTTCTGCCAAGACATACTTACGGTCAGAACCAGCTGGTTGAACCAAGACATAGTCAATGTCTGCTCCCATTGTCAAACCGCGAGAAGCCGTTACTGTAAATGGAGTTGTTGTCCAGACAACGATGTAGCTGTCTGTATCCAAGAGCCCCTTGCCATCTTTGACCTTGTTAGCATAATAAAGAGATGTTGAGTCAATGTCGTGGTATTCAATTTCAGCTTCTGCAAGGGCAGATTCAGATGACCATGACCAGTAGACAGGCTTGGCACCACGGTAAATATAGCCCTTGTCTGCCATAGCACCGAAGACACGGATTTGAGCTGCTTCATAGTCTTTCGTCAAGGTGATGTATGGATTTTCCCAGTCTGCAGAAACACCCAAGCGTTTGAAATCATCACGTTGTTTGTCAACTTGGCTAAGAGCGTAATCACGACACATTTCAAGGTATTCTACCAAGTCCATTTCCTTGCGCTTAACACCTTGTTTTGCCAAGACTTGCTCAATAGGAAGACCATGCGTATCCCAACCCGGTACAAATGGTGCACGGAAGCCAGACATTGACTTAGAGCGAACGATAATATCTTTAGAAATCTTGTTCAAAGCGTGTCCAACGTGGATATTTCCGTTAGCGTATGGAGGGCCATCGTGGAGGTGGAAGGCAGGTTTGCCTTCATTGAGTTCTTGGCGACGAGCATACAAGTTTGCTTCATCCCAAGCCTTTTGCCATTCTGGTTCACGTGTTGGTAAGCCTGCACGCATAGGAAATGCTGTCTTACCTAAATTGAGTGTTTCTTTTAGTTTCATCATAACTCCTTTATCTTATAATTAATTCCATTTTCATTTCTTGGCCTTCTAAACCAACGGATTGAAAACCAAGTTTTTCTAAAATGTACCTCATTTTATGATTGCCAATAACATAATTTATAGAAATTTTATGACAAAGCGGATCCGCCTTCGCCTTTCCAATCATTTGCTGGATGGCTTCCTTTCCGTATCCACGATTTTGAAAATCCTTATCAATCAACAAGCGCCATAAATAATAACTATTATCTTTGGGTTCAATAGATAACATTGCAAAACCGACAACTTTTCCGCCAGATAGCACAGTATATGGTAGAATCATTCCCGAATCTTTATATAGCCAAGCCTGGGCTAAAGAATATTCAACCGATGCCACTCGGCGCTGGTCCTCAGGTGCAAGTTGAACTTGTAACACTGCTTCAAAGTTGTCCTTGTTTACTAATTCTAATCGTATCATAAAAATAAAAAAAACTCCCGCCAAATAAGGACGAAAGTTCGTGGTACCACCTTAGTTTAGATAGAGTTTCCCCTATCCCTCTATGTTCGTAACGTGAACGGGCGTCTTTCCTTACTATTTTCAGGAAAAATCAAACAAAGTGATGATCCATAGAAAGAGATTGTAGGGCTTCCACCATCTCCTACTCGCTATAAATATTTCTACCGACCGTGTCTCTGCTTATGATCTTTATTATTCTTCTGTTGAAATTTCTACAGACTCTCCACTCTCAAAGGCTGCTGCCTGACGAGTTAATTCTGCAATTTCTTCTGGTGTCAATTGACGTGTATAATCCAAACTTTCTTCTTCAACAGGTAATTCTTCATCCAAAGCCTTATGAAGAACATCACGGAAAGCCTCGTCACTTGTTTGAATGTAACTTGCTGTTGGGCGAAGAATTTCCTCCCATTCAGATGAATTAACCAATGATAATTGGCTTTCAACTGTTGATTTCAGACGCTGATGGAAAATACGTGTCTTGTTTTTTAATTCTTCAGTCTCAATGACAACTTTTTTCGCGTTGTCAGTCGCATTACGAAGAATTTCATTTGCCTTATCTTTAGCTTCATGTAACAATGTTGCCGCATCATAGTCAGCTTGTTTAATAATATTTGCCGCTTGATCTTCGGCCGCAACCTTTACTTTCTCAGCTGTATCTTGAGCTAAAAGAACTGATTTACTCAATGATTCTTTCATCTCATCAAAATAAGCCAAACGTTCCCGCAAATTTTTCAATTCTAACTCTTGGTCATGGTTTTTACGAATTAAATCCTCATAATCACGCGTTACAATGTCCAAAAAGTCATCAACTTCATCTGCGTCGTATCCTCTAAATTTTGTAGCAAAGGTTTTATCTTTTAATTCTAATGCTGTAAGTGCCATCTTTCCTCCTAAGTTTTAACAATGTCTAACTTTAATTTTATCTTCCCTTGCTTAGAAAAACCTAAAAATTCATTTAGGCGAACTCTACCATATCTCCTAACACTAATTAATTGCCCTATTTCAACTAATTTACTGGTTTGTTCTGTCAGAACATAATCCAATTTCACATGTCCAGCCTCAATCAACTTATTTGCAGTTGCCCTTGAAAGATTAAATGCGACCGAAATCAATTTATCCAATCTCATACTGGAAACCAAAACATCCTTTGAACGCCATTCCTGTCCAATCGGTAGTCGAACAGTCATCCATTCTTCTTCCTTTCCCTTAACAGGGACACGAGCAATTTTAGTGATAGATTGTAAGGCAATCTGCCCAAATTTCTGATCGATAAAGACAATCAATCGTTCATCATCAATCAAAATATCACCCAAATACTCCCTTTTAATCCCTAGTTGATTGAGAAAAGTTCCAAGAACTTGTGAATGGGATAAGGTGTGAAATTTTCTAGCATAGGACAAATGAAGAGCGGTTAACTCAAAGTCCTTGATGTCCAACTCATAATAAGCCGGGGCAATAATAACCCGCGAATGTTCAGTCGAAACAAAGTCCCGACTAGAAAACGTTTGTAACTGGTAGTAGTTAGCAATTTTGCATACAATTTCATCTTGTCTAGGATGTAAAAAGTGAGTTAATTTATATGAATACGTATCTTCAACTTGCTGACACATATCCATTATTTTCTCTACAAACTCTCTTTCTTCCCTAGAAAAATGTTGCAATAAGTTTTTGTCATTTTTCATAACTATGCTAACAGTAGCAATAATTGAACCAAGAAGCGAGTTCCCATATTAAGCGCAATCATGGCTGCCATTACGGTCCAATCCAACCCCATAAATTGCAGATTAAATCGCCTAAAGGGTTTTAAAATGGGTGCTACCAGCCATTGAATCAAACGTCCAATCGAGCTTGTATATAGGCTAGGGAACCAACTTAGCAAAGCGTATGCCAATAAGAGATAGGAATAAATTTCTACAATTTTTAATAGTAAAAAAATCAAAATTTGCATAGCGTTACCGTTTTATATCAAAGTCAAAATTTGAATCAGCCGCACCAGTAGTTGTACCAGCATTGCGCAATTCTTCAATATTGACTGTGACATTTACTGGAGTTAACAGCCACATGGTATTTGAGACCTTTTTCAAATTTCCAGATAATACTGAACGAGCACCATCCAAGTAGTCTAGGCAACGTCTTGCTTGTTGCTCCGACATATATTGAAAATCAATGAGAATACTCGCATTGTCTAGTAAAAGATTTACCATCTCTGGTGCATCTTCATAACGTTTTGGAAACTTAATATCAATTGTAGTTTTGACAATCTCTTTTTCGTTATTATTAGTCATCAATTCTTGCTGCCTTTCATGTAGGCGTTGAAGTTGACTTTCTGAACGTGCTTCCCGACGCGTCTCTACTTTTGGCTGCTGTTCGCGCACAGGTGCAGCTGTAGTAGTATTGGCAACACGCATTTTAGGACGATCATTAGGCATTGAATAGGCATCTGCCTGTTCTTCAACTTCATTGACTTCGTCAACTTCAAAGTAATTAAATAAGTTCTTAAATGTATCTTTTAATGCCATATTTTCCTCCTCTCCATTATTCAAAGAATGCTGAGCCAATTCTCACATATGTAGCTCCGTGAGCAATGGCGCGTTCAAAGTCCCCACTCATTCCCATACTTAACTCTGTAAAGGGCATACGTGGTAAGTTCCTTGTAGCTAGTTCTTCTTGGATTTCCTGCATTTTAGAAAAAATCTCGTCTAATTCATCATCTGTAGCATCAATCGGTGCCATCGTCATCAATCCAACAAGTTCAATGTTCTCCAATAAACTAATTTCAGCAAGTGCCGCATCAATCTCAGATACTGCAAAGCCATGCTTACTCTCCTCACCGGAAACGTTGACTTGGAGGAAACACTTGACTATTTTAGTCGCACGTTTATCTATTTCCTGAGCTAGTTTGACAGAGTCTAGGGCGTGGAAATAATCAACAAATGGAATAATGTCCTTGACCTTTCTTCTCTGTAAAGTCCCTATCAAATGCCATGTCAATTGTTTGTCTGCTAGGGCATTATACTTTTCCAAAAACTGATCGACTCGATTTTCTCCAATATGAGTAATTCCAGTATTCACTAGCTGATTAGCAATAGAGCTGTCAACATATTTGGTGACAGCTATTACCTTTACTGATTCACTCGGACGACCTGCCTTCTCAGCAGCTTTTGCAACTGCTGAAAAGATAGCATCCTTATTCTTTTGAAAATTCATTTTAGTTTAGCGATTACGGAAGAATGGTGGTGTATCCAATTCATCCTCATCTTGATCCATTGTAAATTTTTCGACGGAAACAGTGGATGTTGGTTCTGCGTCAGTTGGACGAATCAAGTTTTCACGACGTAAATCCCACTCTCCGAAGGCAGAAGCTTTCGGCGCTTCAGTTTGTTGTACAGCTCCACGAGTTGGTGCTGATGCTACTGAATGATCAAAGCGTTGAGAAGGGCGTGGTGAAACAGCTTCCGTGCGATGGCGGACTGGTTTATCAGCAGTATCTTGACGAACACCTGTAGCCACAACAGTCACACGAATCTCATCTTTCATTGTTTCATCAATAGATGTACCCAACCAAATGTTAACACCTTGACCCGCAGCCTGATTAACGATTTCCGAAGCATCTTCTGCTTCTGTCAGAGTCATGTCATAACCACCTGTAACATTGACAATGACATCCTCTGCACCATCAATTGTTGTTTCAAGAAGAGGAGAATAAATCGCTTTACGAGCCGCCTCAATCACTCGGTCCTCACCAGTACCGATACCGATACCCATCAAGGCGTTTCCTTTGTTTTCCATAACTGTCTTCACATCTGCAAAGTCCAAGTTAATCAAACCAGGATTTGTAATCAAGTCTGTAATTCCTTGAACACCTTGACGAAGAACATTATCAGCTTCGCTTAGTGCTTCTAAAAGCGGTGTTTTCTTATCAACAATTTCAAGAAGGTTGTTGTTTGAAATAATTAAGAGTGTATCTACTTGTTCGCGAAGACCTTCAATTCCCTCAATCGCAAAGTTTCCACGTTTATTTCCTTCAAAACCAAACGGACGAGTCACAACTGCGACAGTCAAGGCACCCAAGTTTTTAGCAATACGTGCAATAACAGGAGCCGCACCTGTCCCTGAACCACCGCCCATACCAGCAGTGATGAAGACCATATCTGCACCAGTTAATACATTAGTCAATGCTTCTTCGCTTTCCTCAGCAGCTTTACGACCAACCTCAGGTTGACCTCCAGCACCCAAACCACGAGTCAATTTAGGACCTAGTTGGATAACTGTTTCAGCTTTAGAGCTACTTAGCGCTTGTACATCTGTGTTTGCTGCAATGAACTCAACCCCAGCAACACCTTCTTCAATCATACGGTTAATCGCGTTTCCGCCACCACCGCCGACACCGATTACTTTAATGACAGCACCATGACTAGCTGCTGCTTCAAATGAAAATGCCATAGTTTAAATCACCTTTTCTTTTCTCTTATTCAAACATGCTGCCAAACAAACCACGAATGCGATCTGTGATGTTTCCCTTAGCAGCTGGACGAACCTCTTCCTCATCATGATAAGCAGGAATCACTTGCTCATCAACATGCTCCACAGTGTTCAATTCGCTCACGATTTCTTTTTGAATTGGCTGACTAATTCGAGGACGAGTTACAGATATTTCAACAGGTTTATGTCTCAAAAGAGTTTCACCATTCACCGCATGTTGGGCGATATTTTCAACATCTTCCAACTCACCAACATACTCAACAAAGCTAATCACACTTGCAAATGCTGGATTGCGGATACCAATTTGATTTGGAACAAAAAGTTTAGTATTAACACCAAACACTTCTTGGGCCAATTCTGTAATTCCTGGTAAGATAGCACCACCACCTACAAGAACAATGCCACCTGGTAAATCTAGAGCACGTGTACGCTCCAAATCTTGTTTTACACGGTCAAAAATCTGACGTAAACGTGCCGCAATCACTTCTGAAAGGTAGCGCTCGGTCACTTCAACTGGAGCGTTTTCTCCAATCACTTCGACAGTGAACTTTTCCTTATCACTTGCATCTTGCGGATAGGCAATGCCGTAGTTGTATTTCAAGTTTTCAGCAATACTCTTTGAAGTTGTCAATACTTTTGAAATATCGTTTGTGATATAATCTCCACCTTCTTGGTAGATGTTTGTGTATTGCAACTCTTGGCCACGCATAACAGCCACCGTCGTTTGACCGCCACCAAGATCAATGACAGTCGCACCAAACTCACGTTCACCTTCATTCAATACAGAGCGAGTTAGTGCCAACGGAGAAATTACAATATTTTCAACTTGGACACCTGCACGCTCCACCGTTTTACGAAGATTGTGAAGAATGGTACGTGGTCCTGTGTACAGCATCCCACGCATTTCCAAGCGAATTCCCATCATTCCACGAGGGTCCTTAATGCCTTGGAATCCATCGACAGTGAACTCTTCTGGAATAAATGAAATCACTTCGCGTTCCGGAGTCATACTCTTTGTCAATGCTGATTTTACAACATTCTCAACATCCAAGTCTGTAATTTCTTGTGAATCTGTTGTAACAGGAATCATCCCTTGAGTTGGTTCAATCTGAAGAAGGTTGGCAGGTAATCCAACATTTACCTTTTCAATGCGGATACCTGACTTTTCTTCTGCCTGCTCGATCGCTTTTTTAATCGCTCCAGCAGCCACCTCAATATTTACAATAATTCCATCTTTGACGCCAGCACTTTTTACATTGCTGACCCCAATCACATTCATTTCGTTATCAATATATTCTGCAACCAAGACTTTAACGGAGCTTGTACCAATATCTAATCCCGTAAAAAAGCCGTTTCTAGCCATTCTATCAGTCCTCTCTTACTTCCAACTTTAACAAATCATCTTCCATTTTGAAAAAATAGTATAATTAGTCACCCTTCATTATACCATATTATATCGATTTTTGGTGATTTTAAAGGTTTTTTTTATTACTTTTTCTTTACAAAATTGTCTATTTTAGCTTGCATATCTATAAATGCCAACTTCCATATCAATTGTCGTTGGAACTGTCACTTCTGCCGCTATTTTTGTATAGTAAGGCAACTTCTGACTAATCTCACTCAATGGAACTAAAACCGTGTTCCCATCTGCCATATTGAGTGTCAGCAAATCCGCGGTCACTTTACTTGGCGTTAAATTTATTGTCTGAATAGCAGAACGAATTCCTGTATCTATTTTCCCCAATTCAATGGCCAGTTCCTTGATTAATTCCTTGTCGGATAAATTAATCGTTGGGTAGCCTTCTGGCAAGGAATCCTGTGAAATCGACTCTCCACCAACCTCTCCACTAGACAATACTGGATACCACTGACTTTGTTGCTGAATGTAGCCTATTATAGCGTATTCTTTAATTTGAATCGTAAAGGTAGCTGGAAACTGGAACTTGATTGTTGCAGTCTCTACAGACGAACTATTCTTCTTAATATTCTTTGCGTAAGCATCTGCATGCAAAGCTATGGTTACAATGTAATCATCTGGAGAGATAAGGCTATAATTTTCTACTTGCTCAGCAGTTAGTCGCTCATTTCCAACGACCTCTATTTGTTTTTTCTTGCTGGTTGGAGAAATAAAATACAGAGCCAAGGCTGCCAATAACAAGCTCGTCACAAGAACTGGAACGGCTTTCCACACTACCTTGGAAGGAATATCAGCTTTTAAAGTTTGAACCTCTTTCTTTGTTTCCTTTTTGGATTCCCGACTCTCTTGTCTTCTGTTTATTCCCTGAAAAAGGACTCTTTTACTCTTTCTAGCTTTTGGGCTCTTCTGTTCTGTCTGCCCTTCGTCAACTGCCTGAACTTCTGCCTCATCTTTATGAGCAAGGTAGGCTTGGTGGCGTGCTTTCCATTGTTCGAAAAAGGCACTTTTTTCATCATTCGGAGCAGTCATCTCAGGTATGTCTACATCCGTAGAAAGTCCTTTTTCTTCGGCTAATACAGATCCTTTCTCCGCTGGTGAAATTTGTTCTGAATCCAATTCTACTTGGGATGCCTGTTCCACTTCTAGCACTGATTCTTCTACATTTGAATCTTTTTCCGTCATAGAACCTACCTTCCCATATCTTCTCTAAGCAAATTGTAAAAACTATCTACTGACTGAATTTCATTAGAATTTGCCATGTTTTGGATATAAAATTCCTTATTTTTCAATAGCTCATCAACTTCTACTAACAGACTGGCAAATGTCAATTGACTTTCATCAATCTGCTTAGAATATCCCTTTTTCTCTGCATAGAGAGCATTTTCAATCTGATCCCCTCGACTGGCCTGCCTTCCTAGTGGCACAATCAAATGGAGTTGTTGCATGGCAATCAACTCAAACAGAGTATTGGAACCACCACGGGTAATAACGACATCCGCTAAATCCATCAAGGGTTGATAAAGTTCTGTCACATAGTCAACTCTATATAGGTTTTTATCTAATTGATTGAGACTACTGTCCCCTGTCAAGTTGATAATATTGAATCGTTCGGTCAGAGCAGCACTATTCTGACTGATTAAATCATTAAAAACCTTAGCACCGCCCGAACCACCTACAAACAGTAGGGTCGGTAGACTTTTATCGAAGTGACTGAGAATTTCTGGCAACTGAATTGGTGTAACTTTGTCATTCGTTTGCCCAACTTTTGTAACCGCACCAACATGTTTTACTTTAGTCAAGCTGGCAGGTTGCTCAAAAGTACTATACATGGTTGTCGCAAATTTATAGGCAATTTTATTGGCCAGTCCCATTGTTAAGTCTGATTCATGGATAAAGACCGGAACCCGCAGCAAATTAGCCGCAATAACTGGCGGAACCGATACAAACCCACCTTTTGAAAAAAGAGCTTGCGGACGAATTTTAGCAATAATGGCCAAGGATTGAAGAACACCAAAACCAACTTTAAACACGTCCAACATATTTTGAAAAGAGAAATAACGGCGCAATTTCCCAGTCGAAATAGAATGAAAATGAACATCTAAACCTGATTTCACAACCTGCTCATGTTCAATACCGTTCCCATCACCAATATAGTGGACTTCCCAGCCTTCTTCCAAAAATCGCGGAATCAAAAGGAGATTGAGCGTCACATGCCCAACAGTCCCTCCGCCTGTAAAAACAATTTTTTTCATGATTATTTCAACTCCTCAAAGGTCTGTAAGAAGACGTCACCACGCACTTCAAAATTGGCATACATATCCCAGCTTGCATTGGCTGGACTCAAAAGGACGATATCTCCTTTTTCTGCAATGGCAAAGGCTTTTCTAGTCGCATCCGCAATATCAAGAGCTTCTATCGTTTCCACTTCTGCCTTATCTGCTGCACGTTGAACACGGGGAGCTGATTGACCAAGGATCACCATTTTCTTTAGTCCGACTAAATCAGGGATTAATTCATCAAATTCATTGCCACGGTCCAAGCCTCCTGCAATCAAAATGACCTTGCTATTGTCAAACCCTGAAAGAGCTTTTTGAGTCGCCAAAATATTGGTAGACTTGCTATCATTATAGAAGGAAACCCCATTGATCTCGCCTACAAATTGCAAGCGGTGTTTGACACCTCCAAAGGCAGACAAACTTTCCTGAATCGCTTGGTGGTCTACTCCCAACAATTTTGCAACCACAATGGTTGCCAAGGCATTTTCAACATTGTGTGAACCTGGAACACCAATTTGGTCCGCATCCATGATGTATTCACCCTTGAAATAGAGTTTTCCATCTGCCAAATAAGCTCCATCAACCACTTCCAGCGTAGAAAAAGGAACTACAGTTGCTTTGGTCTGTCCAGCCAATTCCTTGGCTTCTTTCTGGTTGAAGTTGAGCACTACAAAATCCTCAGCCGTCATCTGACGCTGAATCATCCATTTTGCTGCTACATAGTCTTCAAAAGTCCCATGATAATCAATATGACTGGCAATAAGATTAGTCACAACGGCGATATGCGGGCGGAAAGATTCTGTCCCCATTAACTGGAAAGACGATAATTCCATGACCAAGGTATCCTCTGCAGTCGCAGTTTGAGCGACCGAAGATGCTGGGTAACCAATATTTCCACATAATTTTGCAGGTTTATTTCCAGCATTCAAGACTTCTGCAATCATGGTCGTTGTCGTTGTCTTACCGTTCGAACCTGTAATCCCCACAATTGGAGCATCTGATACCAAGTAGGCCAACTCAACCTCTGTCCATACTGGAATTCCTCTTCCAATTGCTTTTTCAACCATCGGATTATCATAACGAATTCCTGGATTTTTTACCATCAAAGCGAAATCTTCATCCAACAATTCCAAGGGATGGCTCCCGCAAATAACACGGATACCATCTTCCAACAAAGATTGAGCAGTCGGATTTTCTTCAAAAGGCTTCCCATCGTTAACAGTGACGATAGCACCCAATTTATCCAGGAGACGGGCTGCGGATTCCCCTGATTTAGCTAAACCTAGCACTAACACTTTCTTATTTTTTACAATATCAATCATCTTCATCTCAATTACCTTTACTTTCTAACACCTTATTTTACCCTTTACGAAGACCTTTTTCAAGCCAGAGGACAGAAAAACCGACGCAAAGCGTCGGTTAATTTCATCTATATCTATAAGGATCAGGTCGCTCTGTTCTCCTCTGCCTGTCTTTAGGTTCTTTATCGAGATAATAAATATCCCGCATCGCCCAAAAACCAATCAGAATCATTAGTAGACCAACCCAAATTTCCTTTGGAAATTGCATGATTCTTAAAAATCCAAGTACCAAGGCAATCGCTAATGCTACCAGTAAAAATACTGCCGCAATCAAATTCATAGTCCCCTTAATATTGCGAGGTGCAATAAAAATATAAAAAAGTACTAACATGATGGCGAGGATTAAATAAAACATGCTTCTTCTCCTAGAAATTATTCCTCAGTCGCTAATTTTTTCTTTTTCGCAGCCTTATCACGCTCTGCCTTGTTCAAGATTTGCTTACGAAGACGGATAGATTCTGGCGTTACTTCCATGTATTCATCATCGTTCAAGAATTCTAGTGATTCTTCAAGAGTCAAGATACGTGGTGTCTTAATAACTGACGTTTGGTCTTTGGTAGCTGAACGAACGTTGGTCATTTGTTTAGCAGTCGTAATGTTAACGGTCAAGTCATTTTCACGTGAGTTTTCACCGATAATCATTCCTTCATAAACCTCAGTACCTGGGTTAACGAAGATTGTACCACGCTCTTCGATACGCATGATCGAGTATGTCGTTGCCTTACCTTGGTCGATAGAGACAAGGGCACCACGGTGACGACCACCGATCTCACCTTGAACAACAGGCAAGTATTGGTCGAAAGTATGGTTCATGATACCGTAACCACGAGTCATTGAAAGGAATTCTGTTGAATAACCAATCAAACCACGCGCAGGCACAAGGAAAACAAGACGCGTTTGACCATTACCTGTCGCAACCATATCCAACATATCACCCTTACGCTCAGATAGGGATTGGATAACAGAACCTTGGTATTCTTCTGGAGTATCGATTTGCACGCGCTCGAATGGCTCCATTTTCACGCCGTCGATTTCCTTGATGATAACTTCTGGACGTGATACTTGAAGCTCATAGCCTTCACGACGCATGGTTTCAATCAAGATAGACAAGTGCAATTCACCACGACCCGAAACAGTCCATTTATCTGGAGAGTCAGTAGGGTCAACACGGAGAGAAACGTCCGTTTGCAACTCAGCCAAAAGGCGCTCTTCAATCTTGCGAGATGTCACCCATTTACCTTCACGACCTGCAAACGGTGAGTTGTTCACCAAGAAAGTCATTTGAAGAGTTGGCTCATCGATACGAAGAACTGGAAGTGCCTCAACTGCATCTGTCGGAGTCACAGTTTCACCAACGAAGATGTCTTCCATACCAGAAACGGCAATCAAATCACCAGCTTTCGCTTCTTGGATTTCCTTACGCTCAAGGCCGAAGAAACCAAAGAGTTTTGTAACGCGGAAGTTTTTCGTTGTGCCATCTAGTTTAGAAAGGGTAACTTGGTCACCTACTTTAACAGTACCACGGAAGACACGACCGATACCGATACGACCTACGAAGTCGTTATAGTCCAAAAGGGATACTTGGAACTGCAAAGGCTCATCTGAGTTATCCACTGGTGCAGGGATATGCTCGATGATGGTATCGAAAATTGGTGCCATTGTTTCTTCTTGGTCTGCTGGATTGTCAGACAAAGATGAAGTACCGTTGATAGCTGATGCATAAACCACTGGGAACTCCAACTGGTCATCATCTGCACCTAATTCGATGAAGAGTTCAAGCACTTCATCTACAACTTCTTCTGGACGAGCAGATGGTTTGTCAATCTTATTCACAACCACGATAGGTGTCAAGTTTTGCTCAAGGGCTTTTTTCAATACGAAACGAGTCTGTGGCATAGTCCCTTCGTAAGCATCCACGACAAGCACAACACCGTCAACCATTTTCATAATACGCTCAACCTCACCACCGAAGTCTGCGTGTCCTGGTGTGTCCATGATGTTGATACGAGTACCGTTATAAGCTACGGCAGTATTTTTTGCAAGGATGGTGATACCACGCTCTTTTTCGATGTCATTTGAGTCCATGGCACGCTCATCCAATTGCGTACGCTCATCAAGCGTTTGGGATTGTTTCAATAATTCATCAACGAGGGTTGTTTTTCCGTGGTCAACGTGGGCAATAATGGCTACGTTACGGATGTCTTCTCTAAGTTTTGTCATAATATCCTCTGTATATTTTAATTTAACTAAAAAAGTATATCATAGATTGGCGTAAAAATCACAGATAATCTTGTTGTAAATGTTTTCAGATAGCAGATTGAAAGCAGAAGAAAAGAGATTGAAGCCAATCTCTTATAAAATGTTCTCAAAATTATCGCGCACTTCTTGTGGCCACACACTAGACTGCACTTCACCAATATGTTTCTTACGAAGCAAGAACATGGCCAAACGGGATTGACCGATACCGCCACCAATCGAAAGCGGGAAGAGACCATTCAAAAGGGCACGATGCCAATCAAATTCCAAACGGTCCTCGTCGCCTGTAATAGCAACCTGACGCTTAAGCGCTTCTTCATCCACACGAATCCCCATTGAGGACAACTCAAAGGCTGAACCAAGTGCTTCGTTCCAAACCAAGATGTCTCCATTGAGTCCTTTGTAGCCTGCTTCTGATGGGCTTGTCCAGTCATCATAGTCTGGGGCGCGTCCATCATGTGGTTTACCGTCTGCCAGTTCACCACCAATACCGATTAGGAAAACTGCGCCGTATTCTTTGGCAACCACATTCTCACGCTCTTTTGGTGTCAAGTCTGGGAAGTTCTTGACCAAATCCTCCGTGTGGATAAAGGTGATTTTCTTAGGCAAAACAGACTCAATATCATAACGAGCTTCAACTGCCAATTCGGTCAGACGGATAGCCTTGTAAATCTGTTCCACTGCTTCTTTCAAGTAAGCTAAATTCCGACGACCATCAGGGATGACCTTCTCCCAGTCCCATTGATCCACGTATACTGAGTGAATGGGATCCAAGGAATCCTCGTCAGGACGAAGAGCCTTCATGTGAACAAAGAGCCCTTCTCCCTCATTAAAACCGAATCGAGCCAAGGTATGGCGCTTCCACTTAGCAAGTGAGTGAACCACTTCATAGGTCGCATCTGGAATCAACTTCACATTAACAGTGACCGCATTCTCCACACCGGATAAATTATCCTGCATACCATCCCCGACACGACTCAAAATCGGTCCTTGCACTTCTACGATTTCTAGCTTGTCTTTCAAATACTGCGTAAATGTATTTTTGACGAAAGAAATCTCCTCTTGCTGATGAATGAAGCTTTTCTTCATACCTTACCTCCTTAAATTTATACACCTTATTATACTCTTTTTTACCTACTTGTAAAGTCTTTTTATTAAATATTCTGATAATTTAATGGAGGTTTTTCACTTCGGATGTCAGTACTTCTATCACTCCCTCTGTCAAGCGTCTCGGACCACGCACCGCCCTGACTCCCAAATCCATCATGCGCGCTCTCGGCAAAACATCATCGGAAAACTGAGCGAGCAATTCGACCTGCATGAGTTTCTTTTCTGTAGGAATGTCTGATTCACCCTGATTTTCTAAATTTGCTCCTAAGACACGACAAACATAACGAATGGCCTGTACTGGTGCCGTCACGTAGATGGCTACGAAGTCCCCAGCTTGAATGGTTGATTTTTGCGACCAATAGACTACCTTATTTTCCGCAAACTCAGTATCAATATCATAGACCTTTGGATTGGCTGGAATAACCCAATAATCAGGCCCTTGATCCGCCTTGTAGGATTTTGGTCCTACTAGATAGCGACTTTTCTCAAGGAGGGCAAAAACCATCTGGTCCTCCACAGTCTCATCCAGCAAGACTGACACCCAGGCCTTCTTTGACATGTGGTAAGCAGGGTAGATACCCGACTGGCTCAACAGCTCTGCTATTTCCCGACCGTCAACCTTGAGATTGACAATCTCCACCAGCTCCTGCGACCCACTCCCGTCCAACTTATCTCTCGGAATCTGACTGACCAAAGCGTACCACTTGTTATTGGCGGGGTGGCGAAAGGCCCCATAGGTCGGCAACTTGGCAAAGGGATAGTCAGGCAGGTCACCCCACTGCTCCTTGATGAGCTGGGCTATGCGGTTGCTTTGGTCTTTGGAAAATGGCAGAGCGACACAACAAGCCTCCTCTACTCGATCCAAAATGGACTGATAGCTTTCTCTCACCTGCCCCACAAAAGCCCCTGCTGGCGCAGTCACCTGATGGGCGGTATAGACCTCCTCCATCTCACAATCCCAGACAAAGGACGACAGCTGACCAGCCTCATCAACCTCCACCACCGCCTCAAACTGCCCCTCCATGAACACCTCACGGTAGGTGTAACGATTGTCGGAGAGGATAAAACCGAAAGGGAGGAGAGAGGGGAGGTGTGCAATTTGTCTAGACATTTTGAATCCTTTTTTAAAGTAATATATATAGAAAGTATAACAAAATCTGTTAAAGAGTTTATTGTGGAGGTCAAATCTTGTCAAAAAAAATTATTAATGTCGTAGCAGCGGCAATCGAAAAAGATGGAAAAATCTTTTGTGCCCAGCGTCCTGAAGGAAAGAGCCTAGGGGGCTATTGGGAATTCCCTGGAGGAAAGCTTGAGCAAGGTGAGACTCCTGAAGAGGCTTTAGTTCGCGAAATCAAAGAAGAATTTGATTCTGAAATAGAAATCATTTCCTTCATCAACGAAGCCTCCTACGAATATGACTTTGGCATTGTTACAATGAAAACCTACCGTTCAAAATTAGTCGCTGGAAATTTAACATTATTAGAACACCAGGATGCTAAATGGCTTCCAATCGAACAATTAGATGACTTAGAATGGGCACCAGTAGATATTCCAGCTGTTAACTGTTTGCAAAAAAGATAGAGATTCGCAAGAATCTCTATCTTTTTATTTATCCGTCAGGTATTTATACAAGTTCGTCTCCACTGGTGAATCCAACTTAAATAACATTTGGACTACAGAGTCCCCATTTTTCATCACTTCACTTGCACTATTTTCAACGTATCTTAGTGGACCAAGATAATAAAATTCTCCACCTTCTGAATCATCTTTTATGACAAAAAGTTCTAACCTCAATTCATTTTCATTAGAGTTGATGATCGTCGATACATCATTAGAATCTAATGTACGTTTGTTCTTTGAAAACCACTTCAAAGTTGACTCATTCAGAAGTTCATCCTCGTATTTTATAGTATCACTAATATCATCACTTTTATGGTAAGTGATGAAAATCGGACAAGAATTGGTTTCCTTGTCTATTTTATATCCACCAATATTTAAAGGCGGCTCGTCTTTTGAGACATTCATTAATTTTAGTACATCACGTCGGGTATACTTTTGACCAAGTGTAAAAGTTTCAGGATAATCTTTCGATTTTAGAATCCCTGTTTCAATAACATCCAAAAATAATTGAATGAATTTGGTATTATTCACCAAAGATTCTTGGATTTCTTCATTCAACCGATACAGTTCACCGTCAAAAGTAACCAGTGCATCCGTACCATATTTCTTCTGCTCTTGTGCTTTTAAAAACGATAAATTCAACACCCTTGTTACAGAGTCCAGAACTTCTGTTCTAAAATCCAAGTCGTGCTCAATAATACATTCAAACCACTTATCTGATGAAACTATGCCATCATTTTCGACAAGTAATTTCAACAAATACAGTTCATGTTTTCGTTTTCCATTCAAAATTTCAAACGTAATAAAATTCAAAAATCGCTTTTCAACTTCTGATAGAAGAATTGTTTCTTCTGAAAATTTATTGATGACATCTCCATAATTTTAGAAACTGGAATTTTCAAAAAAGACAAGCGGATCAATGCTTTTCAATTTTACAAAATCTGATAGATATGGAATTCTACCCAACTTGTTCTCTAAGTCTTTAAAAGCATCTCGTAAAATTTTAATTGATGAAAGTGTCGTGTTTGTGATAGATGAAAAAATTTGTTCTTTGGCAACCTTCTCAAAGTTAATTGTCGTCAATCCTTTTAATATATTGGGCTCTCTGACTTCACGACGAT
The DNA here is from genome assembly GCF_019754115.1 of Streptococcus sp. 2018110. Lineage (NCBI taxonomy): Bacteria > Bacillati > Bacillota > Bacilli > Lactobacillales > Streptococcaceae > Streptococcus > Streptococcus sp. 2018110. The sequence goes on from NZ_JAIJZO010000005.1 coordinate 90,392, forward strand.
AATTGTCCTTGTTCATAGACTGGTCGCCAAAAAGTGCAACTGGAATTAGATAGTTGTTTTGATAGTTTCCAATGAAATCAATAATCGTATCTTATATATTGGGAGGGATGTAAAGTTCTGGAATTAAAATAGGGGGATTTATCTTAAATTCTCTGATTAATAATGAGATACTTAATTCTTAAATAACTTACCCCAATATAATTAGTATAATTCTAGCCTAATGATGAAAAATTTTCTCCATAAAATTTACTAACACCTAATTTAAGTCCCTCATCTCGACCAGTATATAAAATACAAAGATTTCTTTTTGCTCTTGTCACTGCAACATACAAAAGATTTTGTAAACTTATTATTTCTTCATCAACGATATCATTAAACTCCCCATTCAAGAATTTAAACAATTTGTTAAAATGTTTTAAATTATTATTAGGACCGAAGGTATCTTCTAACACAATCAAAACATTGTCATACTCTTCTCCTTTTGATCCATGATAGGTATGAAAAATAATTTCTCTACTACTCTCATCAATATAATCAGACCAATTAACAAATTCTCGCATATCGATAACAAGTAATTCTTTTATGTACCTATCATCTTTCAAATTAAAATACTTTAAAAGATACTCTATAAACGATTCATATTCAAATATAGTTCTATCATTTCCAAACTTAAATAATGATTTGTAAATCTGTTTTTCACTTTCTGAAAAAATTTTATCTGGCACATCAAATAGTAATTTAAGATATCCTTCTAAAGTTATACTTTCTAAATCATTATGTTTTTCCCGTAATACTTGAACTACCTTTCTTAAAGCTTTTTGACTTAGACCATTTTGCTTATTAAACTCACTTAAGTCAAATAAAGTTCCGATAAGAAACTCCTCTCCCGATATTGATTTTCGAAAAATGAGTGTAATTTTATACAATGCTTTAGAAACCAAACTAAGTTTTTCCCTATTGAATAATACATCCTTATCATTATAAAAATAATATGTTTTATTATAGATGTCAAAAATACTATTAAAGCCTGCATCTATAGCTATCGTTTTTCTATTTAATACTAAACAATCTAGAGGATTGTTATAATCTATATTCCACTTTCTAAGCAACTCATTTTTCACTTCTTCAAATGATTTATTTGAATAAATAACTCTTTCTCCAATAAAATCATTGTAAATTGATTGTTGTTCTAAATCATCACTTCTTATTTTATTAGCTAATTGAATTATTTCATTGGATGAACGCCTGTTAAATTCTTTTTTTACTCTGGTAATTTTACCTTCAATTATCTCATCTGAGATTTTATTACGATATAATTCTTGAAAATATCTGCCGACACCATTATCATAAATTGATTGTTTAACATCACCAAAATAACCTACTAAAAATTTTTTATTTCTTAAATAACAGTATTCCTCAACTAGCTGAATTAATTGTATAACATATTGGCTAGTATCTTGATATTCATCTATAAAAATAATTGGATAGCTATCAAATAATAATTGTTTAACGATATCGTTACGCTTAAATAGTTGATAACAATATTCAAGAAGAGTATCATGACTAATGCACATATTCTCTAACATATCATAATTAAAATCTGATGTATATTCTATTTTTTTGCTTATGCCATCAAGTATTATCTTTTTATATTTTTTTATTTTAATGAGTTTTTTTAGATAAGCATCAAAATTAGATTTACTTGATGAAATAGTATGAAATTCATTCTTTATTATTCCATAATCTTCTTTAAGATATTTATCAACATCATCCTCAGAGAATATTTTATCTTTTAATCTTGCCATTTCGCTTATAAACTCTGGTTTTTCATACTTTTTCTTCGCCCACTTTATTTGCTTAATATTTTCTAATCTATCTCTATCTATACATTTTTCGATCTCCATCTGATATATACATTCTGGCAACGCCGTTTGAAAAAACAATTTATGGCACTCGTATTTGAGTTTTTCCAAATGAATATCCCTTAAATCTTCCTGAAAATTCATAATCATATCAGATAAAAATCTGTGTATCGTAGATACTTCAATAAATTCACTGCTGCCAACTCTATCTTTTATCTCATCAGCCGCAACATTTGTATATGTTATACATAGTATTTTTTGTCGATAAGATTTAAACATTGACTGATATTTACTTAAAACAAAGCTGATAGATTTTACAAGGGTATATGTTTTCCCAGAACCTGCTCCCGCATCAAGATAAAATGAATGAAACTCCTCTAGATTTTTCTTAATTTGGCCCAACGACTCTTTTTCCTTATCCAAATTCTCATTTGTAATAATATAATTCATCTCATCCCCCTAAAATACTTGACAATGCAATTATCCCCTGATTAAGATAATCCGGTATTTTAGGATGTTTAGTTGCATCATCTTCGACTAACATTTTAAATAATAATTTATTTGCAAACTCACTCTTTTTATTATTTACGCCTATTTTTTCTTGATATTCATATGAAAAGGATGGATTAATGACATTTTCCTCACTAATAATATTCATTTCGATAAGAATATCTTGGAGCATAGCATTATCTAAATTACTTAATATATAAGCTTCTTCAAAACTGGTTGGATAGAATCCTTGAATTGAACTATCCTGAAAAGAAAGAATTATGTATGGATAAATAATTATCGGCTTTTTTAAATTGTTTCCATACTTTCCGCTAAAAATACTGTTTTGAAATTGACATGAGTTTTTAAATTCACTAATTTCTTTTGGAAACTGTATAGCATTTTTTACATAGTAATAAAAATAAAATGGACTAATACTCCTCATTACATCAGAAATTTGAAAAGTTATTATTTTATCTATCAGCCTCTCTTTAGTAGTTGCTTCAATATCACATGTTTCAAAATATCTTTTTAAAAATTCTTTAAAATCATCAAAATAACTAGAATTTTTTCGTGCTTTGTGGATACATTCTATCGTACTTTCTCCAATCAAGTTAGAAATTGTAGTATTTTTTGAAACTCTTTTTATATCAATTGGCATAACTTGGTCAATAACAATATTATTTACTCCTCTACAAATTTCAGGAACCCTATGAATAACTGAATCTCTCACGATGCTTTGCTTAATATAATCCAAATAGTTCTCTGGAAAAAATCCACCTATTTTTTCATTAAATCCTATACTTTTTACTAAACTTTTAACATGGGTAAATTTTCCTTTTTCTTTCGCAATAGGCTTCACAATGTTTAAAACTTTGTCTTTAACTTGTTTAAAATATACCTCATAGTTAGCTATGATATCTTTATTTTGGTCACTGATCTGAACAAAGCCTTTTTTCTCCTCATCTGTTCTTTTATAATCAATGTCTGTAATTATTAAACAAGGTATCTCAAGTAATTTTACAAGGGGAAGATATACTTTACCATGTGCACCATTAACTAAGACCAATGAAATAAAATATCCGTTTAACCTTTCATCATTATCTAATAGATATTGGAACAGCCTATACTCTGTTATCCCCTCAACAAAAATTACAGCATCTGCAAAAAATATTTCTGAAATTCCATATTTAAAATGTTTCTTCAAAAATTTAAAATCATCTTCTTCAATATTAGAACTACTGCCAGAGATACTTTTATTTGAAACAGTAACAACTTGAGCATAATACTCCTTTTCTTTACTCACTTCAAAAACATAATTAATATCATCGAATTTCTTACCTTGATGTACTTTACTATTTAAAATATGAGAAGAATGTGTTGTAACAATAATTTGACAATTTATATTTTTATTATTTTCGCTTAACATTGAATTTATTAAATTCTCCAAGTTCTTTATAAATCGTTCTTGCATTTGTGGGTGCATGTATGTTTCTGGCTCTTCAATTGAAATTAAATTAATTTGACTCGTAAAAGAACTATCAATATCTTTTTCAATATATTGAATTATTTCTGAAATGATTACCATCAAATTAGTATAACCTAAACCATATTGATTTTCAGGAATACTCATCTCACCTTCTGAATATTCATACTTTATTGCAGCATTTAGAAGCTTATCGATAGTAAGTTTTGAACTGAGCTTAATAGAATTTCTTTGATTGGGTAATACTTGAGCAATATATTTCATGAAAATCTTTGTATAGTTTAAATCAATATTTTCACTCAATTGAGTATTGGTTTCATCAATAATTTTATCTAATTTATCTTCTGGCGATAATGTGCTTAATTTATTTTTATATGCATATTGAATAATTTTGGAAAATGCTTTAGTTAAGCTATCTTCGCTTTTTATATTATTAGCTGATATTGATGTTATTTCGAATAACTGAGACAATTTAAATTGAGTTACTCTCTCTAGTACATTATCAATTTTACAATAGTAATTTATTACCATTGCATTTTTCAAATTCACTCTTAAAAAATCTATACTAATATTCTCAGAGTCCACTTGCTCTATCAATTCTTTAAATTGTGGCATCTCCTTCAGTTCAATTTTAGCAATTATACTGACTTGTTTCTCAATATTTTTATTAGAAATAAATTTCCTTAATAATGCAAAATTGTTATTTTTACTATCATCTAGACCAATTACTAGTTCAAATTCTATCTCTGGATAACTAAATTTTATAGACTCATTTGCTTGTAATTTATATTCTTTATACTCTTCAACTAAAGAGTATAAATAAGAATTATTGAAATCCTCTGGTAAAAATTGTTCTCCACAAATTAATTTTTTCAAAGCTGTCACAATAGTAGTTTTACCAGAATTATTTTTACCAACAATTAATGTAGTTTTTGAAGCAATATCAATTACTTCATTTTTCTCATTTATGTCGCCTTGTTCTTCATTAAAATCTGCAGCAGGTACAAAAGAAATAATATTTTTACTTTCTCTAAACTTTCTAAAATTTTTTATCCTTACACTTTTCAGATACATGAGCAAATTTTCCTTCATTAATATTTTTCTGTAAGTATACCAAAAAACGCTAGCATTTGCTAACGTTTTCATAATCTTTAGTAACTTAATTCACCAACTTCTTCATCTCTTCAATCCGCGTTACTGTCGCATCATATTTTGCTTGGTAGTCGGCTTGTTTTTCTTTTTCTTTTTCAACGACTTCTGGTTTGGCGTTGGCGACGAAGCGTTCGTTGCTGAGTTTTTTGCCGACCATGTCTAGTTCTTTTTGCCATTTGGCTAGTTCTTTGTCTAGTCGAGCCAACTCTTCTTCGACGTTGAGTAGGTCGGCTAGTGGCAAGAAGATTTCAGCACCGGTGATAACAGCTGACATGGCTAATTCTGGTGCAACGATACCTGAGCTGATTTCCAGATGTTCTGGGTTTGTAAAGCGTCGGATGTAGTTTTCGTTAGCCTTGAAGAAGGTTTCAAGCTCAGCATCCGCCGTCTTAATCAAAATGGTAATCGGCTTAGAAGGAGCGACATTCACTTCTGCTCTGCTATTTCGCACCGAACGAATCAAATCCTTGAGGCTTTCCACTCCCTTATGTGCTTCCGCATTTTCAAATGCTGGGTTGACAACAGGGTAGGCCGCCACCACGATAGAGCCCTCTGCGTACTGGGCGAAGATCTCTTCCGTCACAAATGGCATGATTGGGTGGAGGAGGCGAAGGATTTGGTCCAGCGTGTAGAGAAGGACAGAGCGGGTCATGACTTTTTCAGCCTCGTTATCGCTGTAGAGCACCTCCTTGGTCAGCTCGACATACCAGTTGGCGAACTCTTCCCAGATGAAGTTGTAGAGGATGTGACCAGCCACACCAAACTCGAACTTGTCGAAGTTTTCAGTGACCTTGGCAATGGTTTCATTGAGGTTGTGGAGAATCCAGCGGTCCGTCACGTTACCAGCCTCGCCAGCTGCAACTTTTGCAACATTCTCACGCGCTGCATCCAAGGTCAAACCTTCATTGTTCATAAGGATATAGCGGGAAATGTTCCAAATCTTGTTGATGAAGTTCCAAGACGCGTCCATCTTCTCGTAAGAGAAGCGAACATCTTGACCAGGGGCAGAGCCGTTTGACAGGAACCAACGCAAAGCGTCCGCACCGTATTTCTCGATGACATCCATTGGGTCAATCCCGTTTCCGAGCGACTTGGACATCTTGCGACCTTCTTCGTCACGGATCAAACCGTGGATTAGCACGTTCTTGAATGGCTGACGGCCTGTGAACTCAAGCGATTGGAAAATCATCCGCGACACCCAGAAGAAGATGATGTCGTAGCCCGTTACCAAGGTTGAAGTTGGGAAGTAACGCTGGAAGTCCGCCGCATTTTCGTCAGGCCAGCCCATGGTTGAGAATGGCCAAAGGGCAGAGCTGAACCAGGTATCTAGGACATCCTCATCCTGTACCCAACCGTCACCTGCTGGAGCCTCTTCTCCGACGTACATTTCGCCAGATTCGTTATACCATGCTGGAATCTGATGCCCCCACCAAAGCTGACGCGAGATAACCCAGTCATGTACATTTTCCATCCATTGTAGGAAGGTATCGTTGAAACGTGGTGGGTAAAATTCTACCTTGTCAGCGGTGTCTTGGTTGGCAATGGCATTCTTAGCCAGTTGGTCCATTTTAACAAACCACTGGGTTGACAAGCGTGGCTCAACTACCACACCTGTACGCTCAGAGTGTCCAACGGAATGCACTCGGTTTTCGATTTCAACAAGGGCACCCAGTTCTTGCAACTTCGCAACTGTTGCCTTCCGGGCTTCAAAGCGGTCCATACCAGCAAATTCGCCTGCCAACTCGTTCATAGTACCGTCGTCGTTCATAACGTTGACTTGTGGCAGATTGTGGCGTTGACCTACGAGGAAGTCATTTGGATCGTGGGCAGGAGTGATTTTCACAACCCCCGTACCGAATTCTGGGTCTGCGTGTTCATCCGCAACGATTGGGATTGGCTTGTTAACGATTGGCAGGATAACGTTTTTGCCAATCAAGTCCTTGTAACGTGGGTCTTCCGGGTTAACCGCCACCGCAACGTCACCGAACATGGTTTCAGGACGGGTTGTCGCAACTTGAAGGGCACGAGAGCCGTCTTCCAACATGTAATTCATGTGGTAGAAGGCACCTTCTACGTCCTTGTGAATAACTTCAATATCTGAAAGAGCTGTGCGAGCCGCTGGGTCCCAGTTGATGATAAATTCGCCACGGTAGATCCAGCCTTTTTTATAGAGTTCTACAAAGACCTTGCGAACAGCTTTCGACAAGCCTTCGTCCAGCGTGAAGCGGTCACGTTGGTAGTCCAAAGACAGACCCAACTTACCCCATTGCTCACGAATGGTCGCTGCGTACTCATCCTTCCATTCCCAGACTTTGTCGAGGAATTTTTCACGACCAAGATCATAACGGGTCACGCCTTGCTCACGCAAGCGTTCCTCAACCTTAGCCTGAGTGGCAATCCCCGCGTGGTCCATACCTGGAAGCCAGAGAGTGTCAAAGCCCTGCATGCGTTTTTGACGGATGATGATGTCTTGAAGGGTGGTATCCCAAGCGTGTCCCAAGTGCAACTTACCAGTTACGTTTGGCGGCGGAATGACGATAGAATAAGGCTTTGCCGCCGCATCGCCTGACGGCTTAAAGACATCTTGGTCCAACCAAGTTTGGTAACGACCAGCCTCAACCTCGGCTGGATTGTATTTTGGTGATAATTCTTTTGACATAGTATTGTCCTTTCTAACTTTATCTTATTAAATATATTTACTAAACACTTCTCTTAAATCATTCCTAATTTGTGTTTTAACATACTCGACTTCGTTTGAATACCCTATTATAGCTTTAGAAACGGTCACATAACGTTTTAAATAAACTTCAACAATCCTAAGTGGAAAATCAACCATTTGTTTCTCTCTCTTCAGATACACTATCAAATCATCAATGTACTTAGTAATTGTTTCTCGATCAATCGGCTCATTACGAAATATCTCTATATATTTTCCTATCTCTGTTTCCCGATAGTTCACTATATTTCCTATAAAGTACTCTCGCTCTTTTGGAGCCTCCTCACAATTCGTAGAAAAAACATCTTTCAAATACTTATTGATCACTGTCAATAAGTCAGTAAATATCTCTGGAGTTTGTTTATAATTTTGCTTACTATCTAGACCAATTGATTGGCTCAGGGCTGCTTCAATGTTATCTTCCCCTAGTATTACAGATAATTTAAATAATTTATCTTCTCCCGCTGTTCTCCAATACTGCTTGTGAGTTGAGAAAAAATCTATAAACTTATTGAAAAAAATCGATTCATGCAGTGAATGTTGTAACTGAATATGATATATTTCAATTACATGGTTCAAACTATTTTCAACAATGTTATTTAAAATGCGTCTTTTTAGCACTCCGCTAATATAGCTTAAATCTTCTCCGTCAACCACCCTATAGTGAATTAGGTTATTTCCAACATGATATTGAAAATAAATCTGTTCCTCTAGGTATGTTCTACACTCAATAATCGCTGACTCAAGTTTATCGGAGTCAAATCTAAAAATACAGTCTCCAGAAACAGCATTTCCAACAAACTCCTCTTGAAAACTTTCATTTTCTACATTTTGATAGTATACCGTAATATTAGTTAGAGGGGCACTTTCTCTGAGGAATAATTTAATTACTGAATTTTTTCCTTGTAATTCCACCAAGAACAAAGGTCGCACAACTGCATGTTCTCGCTCTCTTTGTTCTAAGTAAAGTTGTTCCTGCTTTTCTTTTTCTTGTTTTATTTCTTTATTTTTATTATTTATCTCTATTTGATTCTGCCAATAAAAGACCAGAAAAGTTGTCAATACTGTAATTACCGACAACATCACTTCAAAATAACTCTTATTACCATCTGATGAAAAATATAACTTTATATCTCCCAAAAAGGAAAACTCATTTAGAGAATGTTCTAACAACGGCAAGGCAATCAGAAAAATAATCACAATAAAAATAATAAAACTAATTATTCTGTTTAAATTCTTTTTCATATAATCTCCTAGAAATAGTCAGTCCTTCGGGCTGGCTATTTCGTTTGTTCTTGCTCAAGCTCCTCCATTTTTTGGATAATCAGTTGAGCAACTTCATTAGCAGAAAGATGGGTATTATTAATTTTGAGATAATTCTGAATGCCCTCTGGAATGCCTAATGAGGTATATTGACATGTATCAGCTGTGGAAAGAATCTCAGCCTCTGAAACTTCAATGTTTCGTTTCAAAGGTTTATGGGTCAGTCTATTTTCTGTCCGATTACGCCGCAGACGTTCTTCTAAAGCAGTTTCCAATTCAACAAATAAAATTTCCTGACCATGATGATGAAAAATCGTCTGAACTGTTGTAAGGAATTGAACATCTATGAGATTTTTAAAATTAATCAAGGCAGTTCCAATCAGTGGGCGACCTGAACTAGCAAACACATCATAAACAGCAAATGTAATACGTGTATTGAGGTCGAACATATCCTCAGAAAATTCTGGAATAAAACGTAAGCTAAAATCAATCGAATTGTGATTATGAAAGAGGGTCATCCCTGTCAATTTCGCAACTTCCTGCCCAACGGTCATCTTGCCAGAAGCTTGTGCTCCAATAATAATTAGATTCATACAGCCTCCCCTACCAACTCTATCTTTATCCCATCTGGGTCTTCCAAATAGAGGGCATAGTGGTCTGGTCCTCCTGCATGTGGATAGCGGTCGTCGTAGAGCAACTTGACTCGTCTGGTCAAAAATTCCTTCCGCCATTGGTCAATTTCATCTGGTGTTCCCGCATGAAAAGCTAGATGATTGAGACCTGTACGGCACCGGTGATAACCTGCCTCTAGGAAGTCCTTTGACGTTTGGACAAAGACCAGGTACTGCTCTGCTTTTTTATAAGACAGCCCTTTATCCCACTCCTGATAGAGCGAGTAGCCCAGCTTGGTCAGAAGAAAATCGTAAAATGCACGTGAGGTTGCCAAGTCTGAAACATATATTTCAACATGATGTAGCATATTTCTCCTTTCCAAATGAAAATCCCTGCCTAGACTTGCTAGACAGGGACGAAGTTATTCCGCGGTACCACCCTTGTTCAGATAAACTATCTGCACTTTGCTTATTCGATTCACATCATCAGCAACCAGTTTTGACATTTGTGCGGATTTCTCAGTACCACCGCTTCCTGTGACAAATGGGGCTCAAAACACCTCTGAATGGCTTTATTGTAACAAATTGCACCTTGAAAAGCAAGGAATTTAAGCTTTCAACTCAATCCCTTTTTCTTTCAACTGCTTGATGGTTGCAGGACCGATGCCTTTAAGAGCTAAGAGCTCTTTTTCTGTATGGCTTGCAAAATCAGCCACAGATTGAATACCTGCTTCGTAGAAGGTTTCCAAACGTGCTGCAGCAATGCCTTCCAACTCAGGAAGTGCCAAGAAGTCTTCCAATGAAGTCGCTGAAGAAGTCACCTCTGCAACAGCTTCTTTCACTTGTTCAACAGCATGCTCTACTACAGCCTCAGTCTTGTGAGCAACTGTCTCTACTACCTCTGCAGCTCTTTCAAGACCTACACGACCTGCACGTTTCAAGTCTGCTAATTGTTTTTTCAATTGTTTTTTTCGATTTACTTTTTTCTTTGCCATGTTAACTCCTTTCTCCTTAGAAACTGTACTCACAAGTAAAGTGCTTATATATAAGAAATAGTTTTTTACTAATCAAGGCCGTTTTTTTCAAAATACTGACTGTATTTTGAAAAAAAAACGATGAATAGCTGAAGAACTAGCCTTAGATAGAAATGCTGAACTGTGAATATAGTTTCTTAATAATGCCTTTGACCAAACAACTCATCTGGTAAATCATGAAAACCTTTGCCAGCATGGTAGTTGGCAAATTTCCCTTGAATGAATCGATAGGCATCCAGCTTGCTCTCATAACGAATATAAGCATCCGCTGCACGCTCATCTTTGTCTTCTTCCAAGACACGACGACTTTCTTCAACCGCCATCTCGTTTACCATGACCTGAGTGTTGACCCAAGCTTCAAATTCTTTTAAAAATTCTTGTTCTTTTGTCATTATTTTCCTCTTTCGCCTGCTTCGATTGAAACACACCGGTTTATTATACCATATTTTCTAGAAAACACAAGAAAACCCTAACTGTAACACAGTTAGAGTCCCCATTTTTTTACCAAGTAAAACGATAGGTCGTTTTAGACAAAAATTCTTCTCCTTGTTCTAACAAAATCGAACCAAATCCATCGACATTGCACGCATTCGGCAAGGCCTGACACTCTAAACTAAAGACACCGTGGTAACAGGCCAAAGCTTCAACAGGAAAATTATATGTATAAATAACGACCGCAGGCTGGTTGGTTTTGACACTGAGTCCAATTTTCCCATCTGGACTCAAAACTTCTACCGGAATATCCACCTCTTCCAATAACCATGGGTGGTCATAGCCTTTTACCAACACATTTTGAGGATATTGGCTATCAAATCCCTGAGTAAAAGGCGCAAAATCTCTAAAATCAAACGGCGTCCCTGTCACATCTTCTAAGACACCCGTTGGCAGGTTATCCTCCCCAAGCGGAGCATAGTGATTGGCAGCAATTTTAATACGGTGCTCGGCAACTGACCGTTGAAAATCACCAGTCAAGTTGAAATAGATATGGTTGGTCGGATTAAAAATCGTATCCTTATCCGATACAGCCTGGTAGTCAACTGTCAATTCATTTTTATCCGTCAAACAATAAATAGCCTTGACCCTCACATCACCAGGAAAGCCATTAAAACCATCTTTTAGGACCATACCAAAGGTCACTTGATTTCTCTCATGGTCTAGCTCAACGTCCCAGTACTGCTCATTTGCCGTGTCAACCCCACCGTGTAGAGTCCTACCAGGTTCATTTTCTGTGAAATGGTAGCTTGTTCCCTTTATCTCAGCTTGGGCTCCTGAAATACGCCCCGCTACTGGGATAATTGTTGAACCAGGATACAAATCTGTCTTGCTGTAATCTTCATCCGACTTAGCCGCCAAACTGACATTTCGTAAACCGCCATTCTCTTCTACTGGCAGAAGCACTTCTACCACTCTAGCTCCAAAATCCGTCAAGGTTACCTGCATCCCATTCTTGTTTTCCAAGCAATACAGTTTTGCTTTTTCACCAAATGTTTTTACTTCAATCATTTCTTTTCCTCATAAGCCAAATGGGAGTGGGAAAGAACTCGACCAGTCTAAAAAGAGTTCGTCTTCCCACCCCCGCACAGTTGATTAGGTCAGATTGGGAGTGGGAAACACGAACAAATCTGCCAATCAACCACTGCGCTGAGATGTTGACACGAACTCTGAGAAGCGAGGCTGGACTTTCTGCCCAGCCTCAGGATACTTAAAGCCTATCAACTATAGAACATTTTATAATTAACGAAAATCAAATCCGTCTGTAACAATCGGCTGAGTTAGCTCACTCTCCCGTTTCTAGGCTCAGGCTTTCTGTGGTCACTTTCTTATTTCAAGGTGACCAGCTGAAACAGTTCACCGAACTGTTTCACTCATCGTCATCCTCATCACTTGTTAATAGGCTATTGACGTGGACAAGGTTGCTTGTACCAAATTCGACATAGTCTACGGCTTCACCAAGCAGGACGCCGTTCAAGAAGCCGATAACCATTGGCATGTTCATACCTGCATAGAGGTCAAACTGCCCACCTTCAATCAATTTTCGTGATACGACGTTGGCTGGTGTACCGCCCAACAAGTCTGCGAAGACAACGAAATCTTCCAATCTTGCAATTGTTTCTTCAAATTTTTTCTGGAAGTCTTCTGGACCTTCTTCTGGTAATAAAGCTACTGTATAGATGTCCTCTTGAGGACCCATAATCATTTCAGTAGATTTTTTCAACTCCTCGCAGAAGATACCATGACTTACTAATACTAAACTTCTAGTCATTATGCCATACCAAATGCGAAATGACCGATTGCTGACAAGCAAAGAGCAAGCGCAATGATGATCAAGATAGCCTTGGTAGAGGTCATACCTTTACGACCGAGCAACCAGAATACAAAACCTGTAAAGACAGCTGGAACAAGGCGAGGGAAGATTGTGTTGAGCAAGTCTTGAATGTCAATCACTTTCTCACCTACAGTTGGAGCCCAAGTCACTTCAAAGTTAATCATAGTTGCAATCAAGGCACCCATCATGAAGACACCCATGACTGAAGCAGCATCAACAAGAGCTGTCAAGCGATCGCGCATGGTTGTAATCAACTTAGTACCTTCTTTGTAGGCAACTTCCAACTGTTTCCAACGGAAGATGTCATAAACCACTGCTACTGCTACCCAAAGGAAGATACCCCAAGGCTGACCTTGAGCCGCCATAGTCGCTGCAACAGTACCCATGATAGCTGGTACCAATGAACCAAAGATTGAGTCACCAATTGGGGCAAATGGTCCCATCAAACCAGTCTTGATACCGTTAACCGCATCTTTAGAAGCCACACCGTCACTTTCTTCAAGTGCCAAGTCAATACCTGTGATGATGGTATGGAAAAATGGTGAAGTATTGAAGAACTGAGTATGCAATTTCATCATTTCCTTCAACTCAGGAGTACCATCTCCATACATTTTACGCAATTGTGGCAAAATCATGTAGAGGTAGCCAGATGCCTGCATCCGCTCATAGTTCCAACCAAGTTGGAAAGTGAACAAGCTACGTTTGTTGATTTGATTAAAATCTTCTTTTGTTAATTTGTAATTAGATTTCGTCATCTTCAATTTCCCCACTTTCTGAATTTGATGGAGCAACCACAGTTACTTTTTGGCTATTTTTGAAGTGAATCACTGAAAGGAATGCCCCCACAATAGCGATACCAATCATTGACAAACCTTTGAAGTTATTGACAAAGCTTACGCCTGCATCTTCAGGAAGAGTGCCAACGATACCAGCAACTGCACCACCCAAAGCTGATACGTTACCGTAAAGAACAGTCAACATAGCTGTAAGAGCGAAACCTACCGCCAAGTAGTGAAGGTTACGTTTAAGTGGAAGATAGTGAAGCAAGATTGCAAAACCAAGACCTGGAAGCATACGAGCTGCAAGCGTCAAACCGTTGGCAATCCATTGGTATTGTTCAATAGTCTTAACCATTGCATCTACAAACTCACCACCAAAAGCAAGGGCAAGGAAAACTGGAAGTGCACGAGAAAGTGCCCAAGGAATTGCACCAAGCAGATAGTTGCGTTCGATACCAGCGTAGTCAAAGCGTTCAATCGCCGCATCTACACGGTGTGCAAAGAAAGTAGTTGAGAAACGACCAGCAATATCTGTATAAACAAGAAGTGCTGCTACTGGAACTGCGATAGTAGCTACTGCAAGTTCAGGGTCAATACCTTGTGATACAGAGAAGGCTGTCGCCAATACCGCACCAGATGTTGCATCAATACGTGACGCACCACCAAAAGTACCTACACCAAGCACCATCAACTGCAAGCTGGCACCAATTGCCAAACCTGTTGTCATATCGCCCATGATTAAACCAGTGATAAACCCTGCAAAGACTGGTGAACCTGCTGACGATACAATTGTCAGCTCGTCACAAATCTGATAAGCAGAGTAGAGCGTTAGAAGTAATATTTGCCACCATTGCATAATAGTGATCCTCCTTTAAATTTTTCAAAAATATCCGAATGTTATCTAACCTTATCCAATAATGGCATAAAGTCTTTTGGTGAATCGCCAGGTACCATTTGTGCAAATAATTTTACACCCTTAGCCGCCAAGGCATCAAAATCTGCAATATCCTTATCTACAACGTTAATAGAACGAGTTACAGAACGAGTTTCCGGAGTTTGAGACATATTCCCTACGTTCAACTCAGGGAGCTCAACCCCATACTCTACCAAGCGAAGGAAGTTTTCTGGACGACGAGCAACAATCAAGAGACGTTGACTATCATACTTGCCCTCCTTAATATTATTAGCAGCCTTTTCAATCGGTAAAATCGATAATTTTACGCCTGGAGGACATGCTAATTTCAGTCCTTGTTTTTCAATGTCATTTTGAGCAACAGCATCATCGATAACCATGATACGACCGATGTTCAATTTCGTCGTCCATAAGTTAGCAACCTGACCGTGGATCAAACGACCATCAATACGCGTAGCAATAATTGCCATACAGTGTTCTCCTTTTCTTCATAAATCTTTTAGGCAGAAACCGATTAAAATTTCTACAAGTCTTTTATAACGGGTCTTTGTGAAAAATGAATCTTCTCTCTATATTTTCCTTCTGTCTCGAAGACAATTATTTCATTCGCTCCTTTCTTTAAGTATCCTTTGGGAATATAGAGATAGAGGATTGGCCCTTTTTCCCAAAAACGTCCAATATTTACATTATTAACGAAAACAACTCCCTTACCAAAACCTGTCATGTCTAAGTAAGTATCCGCAAGTTCATCCAGTTCAAACTGATAACGATAGAAAGCAGCTTGACCTTCCTCCCAGCCCTTACTAAAATCCAAGTCCTCAACTGACTCAAGATGCAAAGGATAGGTTTCCCAATGACCAATAAAATGTAAATCAGCCATCGCACCTCGACCAAGCCCTTTAGACTGGGTAGGAGCCGTTAGTTTGTGCCCATAATTGACACGTCCCATATTTTCTACCAAAATATCTAATTTTAGCTTGTCATCTTTAAAATCCAATTCAACATCGTCACCAATCTCAGTCTGATACTGAGTTGCAACAAGTTTTCCATCTGCATAAATTTGGATACGGTCACGCGCATCAACTACTCGGAAACGTTCCGCTTCTGTCTTATCCCGCTCCAACTCTGTTCTATATAAAATATAACCTGTTGACTGATCAAGCTCTTCCATATTCTTAGGATAAAACCCTTTTACGCAACCGCTTACATTTTCTAGAGTAGCAAATAAACTCACCTTATCATGAAGCGACACATCTGAAAAAGCTTTTGCCTCTTTTACAAGCGGTTCTGCATACTCTAATTCAGGATAGACTTCTTTCAAACGTCGTTGCAAAAGATAAAACTTCTTAGTAGGATTTCCAGCTTCATCCAATATAGCATCATAATCATAAGAAGTTACCTGAGGCAAATCAATTTGACCACGAGCAGAGCAACCATTCATGAAACCAAAATTTGTTCCACCATGGAACATGTACAGATTCAAGGAGCCCAATTCGATACATTCCATAACCGAATCAACCATTTCCTCCGGCTCTCTACGAATAATTTCATCGCCCCAACGATTGAACCAACCATCCCAAAATTCCATACACATGAGTGGCCAATTTTTCTGATGTTCATTAAAGAATGCCGTCATATTTGCAAAATTCTCTCTAGCTTTAGAACCAAAGTTTCCTGTTACAAATACATCGTCCTCTATCAGTGTTCCTGCACGTAATGTTGCTCGCCAAGAACCATCCGAGGTAAACAAGGGAGCAGTTAGACCATGTTTACGCATCAAGCCAGCCACCGATCTTAGATACTCCTTCTCCTCACCATAAGAGCCATACTCATTTTCCACTTGGAACATAAGTACATTTCCACCCTGTGCGAGTTGGAGCTTGGCCAATTTAGGAATAAGAGAAGCGTAATATTCATCTAAGTGCTGCAAGTACACCGAATCACTCGAACGTACTCTAAGCTCTTCCTTCATCAACCAAGCAGGGAGGCCACCCCATTCCCACTCCGCACAAATATAAGGGGAAGGACGTACAATTGCATAAAGCCCTAATTCTTGAGCCAATTTCAAAAATCGCTCAATATCCAATATACCCTCGTAACAAAACTCACCCTTTCGAGGTTCATGCATATTCCAAGGGACATAGGTTTCAACCGTATTAAAACCAAGGGCCTTTAAGTTATACAAAGAATGGTACCAATCATCAGGATGGACACGAAAATAATGAATCGCGCCTGATAAAATCTTAAAGGGTTCACCGTCCAAATAAAATTGGTCTCCAATATAAAATTCTTTCATTTCTTCCTCCGATGCAACCGCTTACCTTTCTATTAATATACTAACACTTCTTTGTGGTTATGTCCAGTACTTTTTAAAAAATTTTTACTTTTTTTTACAAACACATCTATTTCATCAGTCAGAAAGGGATTACATCTATTTTTTTATGGATTCCAGCTATATTTTTTGATTTTCATCAATTAATTTAGTATAATGAGCCATGGAAAGGAAGGAAATAAGTATGAAAGTACCTAAGTACCAGCTTATACAAAACGACTTACGCCAGCAAATTATCTCTGGCAAATTTGAAAATGGCGACAAATTTTACACAGAATCTGAATTAACAAAACTATTTAACGTTAGCTCTATTACCGTTATTCGTGCAGTAAACGAACTAGTTAAAGACGGCTACCTCGTTCGTCAACAAGGTAAAGGAACCTTTGTATCCCGTTCACGCAAAGGACGTCTTGTAGAATTTTCTGATATTGAGATTTTTCCTATGGATAAGGATAAGGTTACTGTTCTCTCGTGCGAAAAAGGCAATAAACCCGATATCCTTGAAAAACTAAATCTTGACAAGAATGAGTTTTATTATAAAATTGTACGCGTCCGCGCAGCAGAAGACACTCCATACATCTTCCACAATTCATACATCCCTCAACGATATATCCAGAATCCAGATGCTCCACTCGAGCACTATCAATCAATCTATCAACGCTTCAAACTGGACTACAATATCCACATGTCCGAGGAACCATTTGTAGAAACGAATGAAATTGTCAGCCCATGTCCAAAAGAGGTTGCCACTCATTTGAAATTAAAAGCGACTGAACCAGCTGTACTACAAAACAAAACAACTACTAACAGTACTAGCGGTGAAGTGATGGAATATACTGAAACTTACAAACACTGGAAGTATTACAAATTTGAAATTACAGCCAATCATCGCTAAAAAAACGCAGACTAACGTCCGCGTTTTTTTCATACCCAATAACAATCAAAAGTAGCCTAGGAAATAAAGCCGAAGATAGAACTGGATTTCATCAAGGTAAGTTGACAGCGAATAATTTTGATTTTCGAAGAGTATTAATTCTAATATCCCCGTTGATGGGTAATCTTGTAACGAAACTGGTCCGCTCTAGCAATACTAAACGTAAACTCGATAATTCTATTCTTATCATTATAGGTTTTTCTTACCAAATGAAGTACTGGACTATTGCTTGGAATCCCGAGTATCTTAGCTTCATTATCCAAAGCAATACTTGCATAGAACTCTTCTTCTGCCAAACGAATCACCTGATGATAATCCTCTGAGAAAATTTCATACAAGGGAGTTGACATCATTCGCTGAGCAGCTAATCCAGGAAATAGCGAGGCAGGAACATATGTCCTTTCCAACATCATCGGAACCTCATCTGCAAGTCTCAAACGTTCAACTTCAAACACTTCCTCACCCTGACTAAGTTGTAGATGCTGCGCAATGTAGTCCGACGCCTTAACCAATTCAAAGGATAAAATCGAGGTCCTCGGTACTTTCCCAATTTTTTTCATTTGCTCAGTAAAACTATAGGCCTGAGACAAATCCACTGCAGTATCTGAAATCTCAGATACATAGGTTCCCTTACCGTGCTTCTTATAGACTAAGCCACGTTTTTCCAATTCTTGCAAAGCCAAACGAACTGTAATACGACTAACACCATAAACCTGTGTTAACTCACGCTCTGAAAATAACTTGTCATTCGGAGCCATCCTCTCACGAATTGCAACTTCCAATTCATCAACCAACTGCAAATAGAGAGGTTTCTCAACAGTTTGACTAACCATAGACTCCTCCTTTCTAACCCACATAAGCTTACAAATCTATTTTACACCAAATTTCATATATTAACAATATCTTAGGTGATAAAATACCAGCTCTTCAAGCTAAAGCAAGGTCACCTCATCTGGCAAAGTAATGGTCTCTTTTCCCTGCTTGTCCATTACCAAGATTGTTGAGGGATAAAAAGGATCAAAACGACTACTTAAATCTACAGCCAGTACATTTTTATAACCTTCCTGCGAAAAGACCAACGTAATCTTACCACGACGATTTTTGATAGAAAAACGGATTACATTTTTCAAAGGAATAACTCCTTTTAAGTAGTGATCAATAACATACCAGAAACTATCAATCACTTCCCCAGGAAGCGAGGTCACAACTCCAAAACTTGCATAGCGCCCATTTGTTTGTTCAAAGGCCATAAGCCCCTCCTTTACAATAAGAAAAAAGCCTGTAAAACAGGATTTTCTTTTCTAACTTTATCTACTTCTCAGTTCTAAATAGCGTTTGTACCAGATATTAACGTAGGCTGGAGAGAATGGTCCGCGCTGGTTATTAATCCAATCAACCAGTATCTTGACATTTTCCTTCAAAATAAAATCAATATCATCCGAATACTTCATCGCCTTACGATGACGCTCATATTCATCCACATCCAGCAGTCTCTTTTCACCATCAGCAAAGACCTTAACATCTAGGTCATAATCAATGTATTTTAGTGCCTCATTGTCGAGAACATATGGACTAGCAAGGTTACAATAATAGGAAACTCCGTTTTCACGAATCATTGCAATGATATTGAACCAGTATTTTTTATGAAAATACACGATTGCTGGTTCTCTTGTTACCCAACGCCTACCATCATTTTCAGTCACTAAGGTATGATTATTGACTCCAATAATAGCATTTTCCGTTGTTTTTAATACCATGGTGTCACGCCAAGTGCGATGAATTTCACCGTCATGCTTATAACTTTGAATTGTAATAAAGTCGCCTTCCTTTGGTAATTTCACTTTGTTACCAACTTTCTACAATTACAATTTATCTTGACTATTATATCATATTTTTCTAACCTAGGCTAAATTTTTTCACAGATAATCACGAAGGACAGTCTGAATCCGATCAAAGTCATAACCCTTTCGAGCCAAAGCCTGTATCAACCTTTGCTTCAATTCATAGCCTTCATATTTACGACTATATTTTCTATACTGCTTATCCAATTCCTTGGCGATTAAATCATCTTCATTTTCTTCATCAGCCACAAGTTCCAACTGACCCAGGCTTTGTTTGGCCGTCTCATAAGAAAACCCCTTACCCATCAATCCCTGTACAACTTTATCTTGCAAAGCTCGAAGAGGCAACTTTCTTTGGTATCTACCCACCAATTTCTCCCCAATCTTCCCAGCAAGCTCTGAAAAATCTTCCTCAGCCAGCCTTTTATCAATCAGCGGTTTAGGAATTCCTTTCTGCATCAACTTCTGACGAATCATAGCTGGTCCCTTATCTCCATTTAGAGCATTCTGACGAACATAGCTATCAACATAATTCCCATCGTCCAGCCATTTTTCCTCTTCTAATACCGTCACAATCTTGACAATATTGTTTTCTTCAATTTCATATTTTTTTAGATAATCACTAACTTCTTTTTTGGTACGTTGCTTGAAGGAAAGGTAATAAAGTGCTAGATTTTTCCCATAAGAAAACTGAGCAAAATCGCGAAGCTCACGAAACTCCTGCTCCGTGATTTCCTTTCCCTTACTAAGCATGAAGCGAACAATTGTGTCTTCCGTAATATACAAACTATCCTGACCATCCACTTCAAGTAAATAAAGACGTTTCTTCTTTTCAATTTTTGTAATTCTCATTCTTTCATTATACAGGATTTTTCGGTAAAATAATAATATGAATCTACAAGTAAACCAACGAATCCCCTTAAAAATCAAACGAATGGGCATCAACGGAGAAGGCATCGGATTTTATCAAAAAACGCTAGTCTTTGTCCCTGGTGCCCTTAAGGGGGAAGAAATTTTTTGTCAAATTACCTCAGTCAAACGAAATTTCGTTGAAGCAAAATTGTTAAAAATCAACAAGGAATCAAAATTCCGTGTCAAGCCTGCCTGTGACATCTATCAAGCCTGTGGTGGTTGTCAAATCATGCACCTCCGCTATGATAAACAATTAGACTTCAAACAAGATCTTTTGCAGCAGGCCCTAAAAAAGTTCAAACCAGCTGGCTACGAAAACTACACTATTTATCCAACAATCGGTATGGATAAGCCTAGTCACTATCGTGCCAAATTACAGTTCCAGACTCGATCTTTCAAAGATCAAGTCAAGGCAGGTCTCTATGCGGAAAATTCCCATCGCTTGATTGGAATTACGAATTGTTACGTCCAAGATGCCGAAACACAAGAGATTATCAACGGAATCGCAAAACTACTCACCAAGCACCGTATTCCTATTTACAATGAGCGCAAGCAACATGGAATCCGCACGGTTATGGTCCGCAAGGCTCGAAAAACAGGTCAAGTTCAAGTGATTTTTATCACCTCTTGTCAGGTTAATCTTACTAAATTAATTGATGAACTCACCAGTCAATTTCCAAGTATAATCACTATTGCTCTAAACTGGAATAGACAGAAAACGAGTGATATTTATGGGGAAAAAACAGAAATTTTATGGGGAGAACAAGCTATCGATGAGGCTGTTTTAGATTACGAATTCTCACTATCTCCACGGGCATTTTATCAACTAAATCCCCAACAAACAGAAATTCTCTACGGCGAGGCCGTCAAGGCTTTGGACATTTCAGGAGATGAAAACTTGATTGATGCCTACTGTGGCGTGGGCACAATCGGCTTCGCCTTTGCTAAAAAGGTCAAATCTGTTCGAGGTATGGACATTATTCCAGAAGCCATCGAGGATGCTAAAGCAAACGCTAAGCGAATGGGATTATCCAATACCCACTATGAGGCAGGTAAAGCAGAAGAAATCATTCCAAAGTGGTACCAAGAAGGCTACAGGGCCGATGCCTTGGTAGTTGATCCTCCACGAACTGGACTCGATGAAAAGCTCCTCAAAACCATTTTGGATTACAAACCAGCTAAAATGGTTTACGTATCCTGCAACGTCTCCACCCTTGCAAGGGACCTTGTTGAGCTAAGCAAAGCCTACAAGGTAGAATACATTCAATCTGTCGACATGTTTCCCCACACAGCACGGACCGAGGCGGTTGTTAAACTAAGCAAAAAATAAAAGGCACTATAAGACTATGACGGGTAAACCCACTATGGTCATATAGAGCCTTTTTGAGTGTAGAAAACATACTAAGATTAGTAGTGAAGAAATCTCCGACGAGAGAGAGTACTCACTACTTTTTTCATTCTCAAGATGATAAAGTAGAGGTGTCTTGTTAAGTCGAGGGACTTTTTGACGCTAGACGTCGCATCAAAAACTGGCAAGGCACCTGTTTTAGAAAGAATGTTATCAAAGTATGTGGGACGCCAGACGTCGAGTATTGAAAAAGACATCACTAAAACAAGGAATCATTCAAGACAGAGAGGTAATATCATGCGAGTAGTATTTGGAATTGACGTGAGTAAGGTAAGTTCAGAAGTAGCCATTCTAGTCAATGGCGAGAAGGTTCCTGGCTATACCATGTCCAATGATGCCATTGGCTTTTCTCGGCTACTTGGCGATTTGAAAACCGTCCACAAGCCTGAAATCATCTTTGAAGCAACAGGCGTTTATTCTCGTCGTCTTCAAACTTTTCTAGAAGATAATGGCTATGCTTATACACGGCTCAATCCCTTAGAAGCTAAGAAGCAACTGGATAGCTTGCGTGTGCGGAAAACAGATCAAATTGACGCTGAAAAACTGGCTCAGTCTCAGTTTGTACTGAATCGTAAACCGACCTATGTCCAAGAAGAAGTCTATCAAAATCTGCGAGATTTAAGTCGTTTCTATCAGAATCTGACCGAGGACATCGTTCGGGCTAAAAACCGCCTGCACAAGGTCTTACAGGTCACTTTCCCTGAATTGGAAACTATCTTGTCAACACCAACTGGTGAACAATACTGGAACTTAGTTATAGCTTTTCCTTGTAAGGACTTCGTGCTTGAGTTAAGCAAGGATAAACTCTCAGAAAGCATTCGTCAATCCACTTCAAAACGGATTTCTGACAAGCGTGTGGCGTACTTAGCCGAGAAACTGATAGCACTAGCTAATCAATCTTATTGTGCCGTCAAGAAAACCTCTCCAATGCTGGAAGAGGTCCGTTACTATACAAAAGAATTGCTTAGACTTTCTGAACAGAGACAGGCAGTCTTAGACGAAATGGTGGAACTAGCTCAACCTTTACCAGAGTATGACATTCTGCTTTCTATTCCTGGTATCGCTGAGACTACTGCAACAAGTATTATTGGCGAACTGGGAGATATTCGCCGTTTTCAGTCTGCCAATCAAATCAATGCCTTTATCGGTATTGACCTGAGACACTATGAATCTGGTAACTTCCTCGCTAAGGAACACATTACCAAGCGTGGAAATCCCTACGCTAGAAAGATTCTGTTCAAATGCATTCACAATATCGCTTCAGCCAGTCATACCAATCCTTGCCATATCGCCGACTTTTATGAGAAACGAAAAAGACAATCGCAAACGACTTCAACGAAGCCACACACGATTGCCTCCATACATCGTCTCATTCGGACAATGTATTACCTCATTACGCATAATAAGCTTTACGATTATACTTCTACCCAAAATCGGTAAAACTGTTTATGCTCTATCATTGTAACACCTTATCAAAAAATTTCAACATAAGGTGTTGCTTTTGTATACACTTTTTACACTAAACTTTAGTCCAAAATAAAATAATTTCCTTATTTTGACTACTGAATCCCAAATTTCAAGTTGAAGTTAGCCACCCAAAAGAAATTCACTTGGCGACTTGTAGTCCAAGCATTTTTTAGGGTAGTTGTTAATCCAATTTTC
>NZ_JAIJZO010000006.1:0-106371 GCF_019754115.1 Streptococcus sp. 2018110
TTAGCCTTGGCCACCTAGCCTAACAGCTTCAAACCTGTTATCAAATGAAATCATCAACTTACTCAAACATAGTGAAACATCTAATTCTTGACTAAGGTAAGGTGGCTAACTTCATTATAGAACTTTCAAAAATTTATGATAAATAGGTTCCGGTCTTTTACCAACCGCTTCTTCCTGATACGGAGGATTTCCTATCACTACATCAAATTTCACCTTGTTAAATGCCTCCTCGACTAGTTTTTTACCTTGTTCAATATCTGTTTTTAGGGTATCTGTCAAGCTTTCAATGTAAGTTACATTGGTTTTGTACTTCCGATATCCTGTCAGTGTACGTTCTGTGATGGTTTTTGCCATTGGTGTTTTGGCAATAGCATAGATGTTATTCGATAAAATCTCCTGATAAACTTGGTCAGCTTCAAAACGATTATCATCATTTTCTGCCACTCGTTGATAATACAAACTAATGGCACTATGAAGGGGGTAGAGACCTGTCTTCGAGTTGATATCTAAAATTTTAGTCTCTTTCTGATAGATAGATGAGGTAAGCTCATTGTCTACCCAGTGAAGATTTGACGTCGCATCATCTGTCACCGACTCAAAGTTATCATCATAGAAGTTCAAACCGCCTACTGACTTAGATACTTGTAGATTGACCACGCGCCACGGTGTCAGTACGGTTTCCTTATCAGGGTTTTTAAAGGTCCCAAACAGCTCCGCAATCCGCTCCGCCCGCTCGATGAAGTCCAGATCATCAAAGGATTTGGCACGCTGACGAATGATACGACCCGCTTCGATAAAGACCTCAGCATCATAATACTTGGTAATCTCACTAAACATTCCCTTGGTGAAACCTTTTGGCATGAACTCTTTCCACGATTCATCATCCACCTGCTTAATAAAGTCTTGAATGGTAATATCTTTTGATAAATCGACCGCCATGCCGTAAATCATCATTGGAATACGGATAGAAACCCCGCGTAAAATAGAAATCATATTTTTCCGCTGTTTCTTCGCTTCTTTTTGTTTTTCGATAACCTCTAGATCTTCTGCTGTTCGTTTAGCTTTTGGTTTCTTTTTAGCTTTTTCAGCTTGCTCATGCTCTTCAGTTGTCAATCCATTTTCATTGATTACAACTTTCTTAGGCGTTTTTTGACTCTGTGTCTTACCAACGATAGCATTTAGTTTGGTAAACATGCTTGCATCATCAGCGGTTAAAGTTAAAAGATTATCATTATATAGACTGTCATCTTCGAAACCTGACCGCACTGCCTTTTCAGCATAAACTTTCTTGAGCTGTGTCAGCATTCTATCCACATCGTAGGTCCTCATTCCATTGTCTGAAGCCCCTAAGATTGGCATAAAGTTTAGAAGACGAGCCATAGCTTGCTTTTGTGCTTGCGTATTTTTCTTCCCTACACCTGAGTTAATCTGGGCACTCTCCGCCATGACAGTCAAGGCTCTATCAGGGGCAAAATCAAAAACATAACAATTTGTCTTCATTCCCAATTTCTCATGAGAAAAAGGCGTCTGAGCACGAAAGGCAGCTTGTAGGTAGTTCATGGCACTATTGGTATTTGACAAAAACAAGACTGCTGTCCACTCTGGGATATTAACACCTGTAGTTAGTTTACGAACCGTCAGGGTAATGGTTTTTGTCTGTGAAGGGTCTTTACCAATAGCAGAACGAACTTTCTCTATGTCCGCATCGTTAGCAATTCCATCATCACTACTTGCACCTCGAACAACGTTAACAATTTTATATTCTTTCCCGAAAATAGGGTGTTCTTTAAGCAAGTCCTCAAAAGCATTAGCTTCCTTAACACCTGGCATAAGCCAAAGCGTATGGCGCAACTCCTCACGATATGATTTTGTTGAAAATGGATAGTTAGTACTGCTATCTGGATGCGTAATATTGTCTAAGAACTGACGAACCTCCTGCTGATAGACAAGCTGCCCATCCTCAGCCACACGGAAGAACTCTCTAAAGTTGAACGATTTACTCTCATCAGAAAAACGTTCCTTATGCTTCATTTCAAAAGTGTACATGGATACTTTTGGCAAAGTTTCATAAGGATTTGGCTCATCTGGACGTTCTAATTCCCACTTCTTCTTAGCCTGTTGTTCCATAACATAGTCCCAAGTATAGACTTGTTCCTCATCAAATTGATCCAAAAGATTAAACGGCGTCCCAGATAGTTCTAGTATTTTTGTATGCTCTTTGACCAATTCCTTCATAACGGTGTCGCTGAGCTCGGTTTGCGTGCCCTCGTGTGCTTCATCAACAATAATCAAATCCCAATCTACATCCGCAAAATCTTTCAGATTGGTTTGTCCGCCATTGTATCGAAGGAGTTGGATGGAAGCAAAATAGACAAAAGGTTTCTCCCCTCGCTTCAGGTTTTCAAGCGTTTCTCCTTGATTAACTGAGCCATAATCATACCCATCGGCGCTCATCTTCATCTTTTTAAAGTCATCAAACCAAGAATCCGCCACAACAGGACGATGAGTCATGATGAGCACCCTTTGAAAGGCTTCATTCTTGACCAATTGCAAGGACGTCAAGGTTTTACCAAAACGCATTTTAGCATTCCAGAGCATTCGGTCTTTTTTCTTAAAGACTTTTTGCGTCTGCTCGACCGCTGCCTCTTGTTCTGGACGAAGGGTGATAACTGGTTCTTCAATAAATGATTCTTTGGCAGTAATATTTAGATAATTTCTACCTTCTTTAACAGCTTTAATAGCAGCCTTAGCTGTCTCTAAATCCGTTTTGAACCACTCTGTTCCTTCCAGTTGTTCAGCCTGTTTAATCCCTGAACGCTTCAAGACATTATGCACATCATAATCATGAAACCAGGACTTGGTCGCCTTTTTGTAAGCAAGCTCTACCCAACCAAGCGTATAAGGCAGACCAGATGTTTTCATGTATTGATTAATACGTTTTGGGGCAACAGTACGTAAAAAGTCACTATTTGGCGACCAATCTGTCTCAATATCATCCGAAGAAACGCTACCCTCACCAATTTTTTGAGTCCCTTCGAAGGCATTAAATAGTCCACTTTCATTGTTAACTGTTTGAATATAGATAAACTTCCGCTCAGCCGTAGTGTACATTTCTTGTGCTCTCGGTTCTAAAAAATGACCAATTGCACTGGCTTTAATATCCGGTTCAATATAGGTCAGCATGACCCAAGCTAGTATGTCAAAGACTTGTTTTAGTGATTTTAAGGCATTTTCTTTTGTCGCATCTTCTGGATTAAGGACATGGGCAGAATTATTCCCCTTTCCCTTGATATCATAAAAGTGATCGACGATTGTTTTATTGGGAATAAAGTCTCTTATCACTCTTAGTACGTCATTAAAGGTGGCGCGCTCACTAATATCTAAATATTCTCTATCGGCAACCAACCTCGCAGTATTCTCAGCAACTTTTCTAACCTTAGTCAGCGTGCCTTCATAGTCCCCATGTGTATAATTTTCTTCAGCCATATTTATGGTTCTAAAAAGCTCGGCTGTATCTATATCAATTGCCAAAAATTCAAAATTTGAAATCATAGCCTAATCTCCTAGTAAATACACTTTTTGAATGGTTATCTCTTTTATCGTATCTGCTTTTTTAACGGATTCATTCTCAATAATAAATTCATCATCTATATCAAAAAAACTCAGTTGTCCTTCCACGACTGTCCGATCGTCTTCTACTTCCTTACCCAAAAGTTCTGAAAGTGCAAAAGGAATTTTTCTTACCAAACTTGGATGACCTTTGACCATTTGCCACTCATTAAACCAAATAGGCTCTCCTGTAATAGGATGCTGCTGAGTCAAGGTATTTCCTCTCACAATATTTTTATGAATAAGATAGTGAGCTGATTTGTAGATATCGCTCTTACTACTCAGTTTCACACTAAAAGTTCTTTCATACCAATCTAGGTAATAAAGAAACATGCGCGATCGTGCCACTTCTAGGTTATCTTCTAAAAACTCTATGCCATAAATAGACGAGAGAGCAACTAAAGACTTTGTTTTCCAATTTCTTTTGTCATACTGTCTGACCACTGCCTTTAGTTTTCTCTCCAAAATAGCTTGCAAAAAATTGCCATCACCTGCAGATGGCTCTAAAAAGGTCTTATATACACTTTCACAAGCTTCTTTCACACCCGGAGTATCCAGCATTTTCTGAACCATCCAGGCAGGTGTAAAGACTTCACCATGTTTTTGCACACGTTGTTTTGATTTGATTAAATTCTCTTCCAAAGCCAACTCCTTGAAAACGTTTATCTTGACTATCATTATACCATTTTCCAATGAACACTACTAGATTTCATCAGCGCTTTATCCAAAAAACGTCAAATAAAATTGGTACACGATTTTTAACAAATGCTTTTCAAAAATCACGAAAAAACACCCCATGGTGTGAACCATGAAGTGTTGTAAATGTTGTATTGTAGCTGGTTCTTAACGTTTAGAGAACTGGCTAGCTTTACGAGCTTTCTTAAGACCTGGTTTCTTACGTTCAACCATACGAGCGTCACGTGTAAGAAGGCCTGCGCGTTTCAATGAATCGCGGAAGTCTGGGTCTACTTGAAGCAATGCACGCGCGATACCGTGACGGATCGCACCTGATTGACCACCGTAACCACCACCGTTCACGTTAACGAAAACGTCGTATGAACCTTGTGTTGAAGTTACTGCGAATGGTTGGTTGATAACCAAACGAAGGTCAGCGTGTGGGATGTACTCTTCTACATCTTTTTTGTTTACTGTGATTTTACCAGTACCTGGGACCAAACGTACGCGTGCAACCGCGTTTTTACGACGACCAGTACCTGTGTATTGTGCTTGTGCCATTTAGATTACGTCCTTTCCCTTAGATAAGACCTGAAATATCAAGTACTTCTGGTTGTTGTGCAGCGTGAGTGTGCTCAGCACCTACAAACACTTTCAATTTCATGCCTTGTGCACGACCAAGTGTGTTGTGTGGAAGCATACCTTTAACTGATTTTTCAATCAAACGAACAGCGTTTTTAGAACGCAATTCACCAGCTGAGATTGATTTCAATCCGCCTGGGTGGTTTGAGTGAGTGTAGTAGATTTTATCAGTTGCTTTTTTACCAGTCAATTTCACTTTCTCAGCGTTGATAACGATAACGAAGTCACCAGTATCAGTGTGAGGTGTGAAAGTTGGTTTGTTTTTACCGCGAAGAACGCTAGCAACTACTGCTGAAAGGCGTCCAAGAGGTACATCAGTAGCATCTACTACATACCATTTACGTTCAACTTGGCCTGGTTTAGCCATAAATGTTGTTTTGTTCATGATTTCTCCTATACGAATCGTTTTTGTTTACTGGGCGGATGTTCCGGTCCGCGGGTATTTGGAAGGTTCCGGGGCCTTTCAAATGGGGTAAACAATACCGTCTACCATTTTATCAAATCTACTAGTCTCCGTCAAGCTATTTTACTTTACTTTTTTTATTTTTTGAAAG
Source organism: Streptococcus sp. 2018110 (assembly GCF_019754115.1). NCBI lineage: Bacteria > Bacillati > Bacillota > Bacilli > Lactobacillales > Streptococcaceae > Streptococcus > Streptococcus sp. 2018110. Next base: position 5,481 of record NZ_JAIJZO010000006.1, read on the forward strand.
ATAGCAGAGCTGCTGAGAATGAAAGCCTTATCAGGTTTACTTTTCCTACTGCCCTAGCTGTCCAGACAAGACCAGCTTCTCCTTATAAGGGAAGGTTTTATCAAATTCTTCCAAGACCAATTCATCCACCGTTTAGGCCGGCGGATCTGTAAACCACCAGTCTCGGCCATCCAAGGCTTCTGGTTGGAACAACTTGACCAAGAAATAATCAGCTTCTGGGTCCGCTTGATAGCGAATGCCGACCTCCTTACCCTTGACAAAACCAAATCGACTGTAGTAATCAGGAAAACCTGTAATGGCCACCATGACTGCTCCGCTATTTTCCGCCAAAGCCAACGAATGCTCTAAAAGTGCCTGACCGTAACCGCGGCCTTGCTGATCTGGCGAGATGCTAAATGGACCAAAGGTCAGACTGGGCAGGCGAGCGCCGTCTGCCGTGATCTCCGACGCCACATAGAGGATATGCCCCACCAGCTGACCGTCGGCTTCCGCCACAAGATTGAGGTCTTTTATGACGTGTTTTTGCTCCCGTAATTGATGCACAATCAGATGCTCCGTCGCACTCAGATAATAGTCCTTCAGTTTACTTTTAGTACAAGGCAACAAGTTGTAGACAGTACTGGAGTACAGCAAAACGAGTTAACGATGTAATAAAAGATAAACTGACGGACGAAAGACATTCCAAAAAGCCTCCCGTGTTGACTCTTCAACCACCCGATGATCCTTTTCTTCTTCTCTTCTGATGATGAGTAACATCTTATCTCCTTTTGATTGTCCTATTCTGCAATAGTTCGCTGCCACACAAAAAGGAATACATCTTTGCAAGAAATATCCCTTAGAATCTAGGCTCTCATTTCTGTCCCAATTGATAAAATAGCTAGGACTCCTGTCCCTGTATGAGTGGCAATAACTGGTCCTAATTCTGTCAATAGAACATCAGAAACACGGTCTTCTTCCAATAAACTAGATTTGACACCCTCTGCCGCCTCAATATCACCCGTATAAGCAACCATGACTGTAGAATGATCCAAGTTGTCCAAGGTCAGGTTCAGCATTTCTTTGATTCCTTTTTTACGACCACGGATTTTAGCAATAGGCACAAGTTTCCCTTCTACATCTAGCGAAAGCAGAGGTTTGATATTCACTAAGCCACCAATAAGGCCTGCTGCTTTCGATAAGCGACCACCACGCACCAGGTGGTTAAGGTCATCGACCAAGAGGTAGGTCCGTAGGCGCGGCACCAAATCTTCTACGATTGCCTTAGTTTCCGCCAAAGTCTTACCCGTAGCACGCGCCTCAACGGCCTTCATGACCAAGTAACCTTCTCCAATGGTCGCTGCCTCTGTATCAACGATGGTGATGACTGCTTCTGGATATTGATCCATAACCATATCCCGTGCAATGACTGCACTCTGGTAGGTCCCTGAAAGAGCTGCTGAGAAAGCGAGATAAAGCACCTCTTGACCTTCCTTGGCTACCGCTTCAAAAACTTCTTCAAACTGACCAACATTGACCTGACTGGTCGTAGGTTGACTGCCAGAAGCCATTTTCTCCAGCAAATCTGCTGAGGTCAAGCGGTTTTCCCCAACGGTTTCATAGGTTACGCCGTCTAGGTTAATGGTCAAACCAAGAACGGTCACATCGTTTTCTTGGACCCAGCTGATTGGCAAATCCGATGTCGAATCGGTTACGATTGTAAATGTCACTCTTTCATTTCTCCATCATTTCTCTTAAGGCTTGAAAATTCCCATCTGACCAGGGATTGAGCCGTGGGGTGTAGAGCTCTACCTGATCCACAAACTTGTCCAAGTCCTTTTTGATGACCCTGGTTCTTTCCTCCAACTCACGCGCCGAAACCCGTAAGGCCCCTTGTGAAAAGACCACCCATTGTTCGTTGAGGTCGCTGGTTGCGACGGAAACCTGCTTGCGACGGTCACTATTGAGCTGGGCACTGAGTCGTTCGATGTAGCTATCTGCTGTCTCTTCCTCCTCTGTAAAAATGACCGATACCTTAAATTCGTCATACTGCTGGCGAAGACCTGGCACATGGTGGGCATCGAAGACACAAATCACCTCGATTTGTTCAAAGGCTGCGTAGTGAGACAAGGTGCGAAGCAAGGTCGTTCTGGCCGCATCCAAGTCTCCCTTTTTAAAATCTTTCTTGGTGGCCTGCCAAAAGGCAATCATGTTGTAGCCATCTACAATGAGAACTTTTTCTTTCATTTAGATTTTCTTCCGAAATACTTCGTACATCAGCACAGCTGCTGCTACGCTGGCGTTGAGAGATTGGACATGGCCCTTCATGGGAATGGTAATCATCTCATCTACCTGCTTTTTGATATTGCTGGAAATCCCTTTACCTTCGTTGCCAATAATAAGTGCTAGTTTGCCAGCCGTATTCCACTTGTGGCTTGGGGTTCCGTTCATATCGGTACCAAATACCCAGAAACCAGCTTCCTTGAGCTTGTCGAGGGTTTGGCTGAGATTGGTCACTCGGGCGATTGGGACATGGGCCACCGCACCTGTGGAAGTCTTAGCCACAACGGGCGTCACGCCAACTGCTCGGTGCTTGGGAATGATGATGCCTGCTACCTGAGTGGCATCTGCGGTCCGTAAAATCGAGCCCAAGTTGTGGGGGTCTGTCAGCCCGTCCAAGATGAGAATGAGGGGATTTTCTTCCTGCTCTGCTTTTTCTAGAATTACCGAAAGGTCTGCATAGGCAAACTCGGAGACCCGCAGGACAAAGCCTTGGTGGACGGCACCTTCCGTCATGTCAGACAGGGTCTTCTTCGGCGTCCAAGAAATCGACACCTTCTTCTCTGCCGCCAGTGCCTTGATTTTTTCTACATTTTTTCCGCGCAAATCATCCTGAATGTAGAGTTTGTTGCCGGTGTTGGCCTCCAAACTCTCCACCACAGCGTGTACGCCATATACTATATCATTTTGTTCCATGGTATTATTATAGCATATTTTGGAAAAGGAAAAAGCCGAGAGTTTCTCAGCTTTCTTAGTTCACACTGTTTTCCAGATAATAATGTTGGGCAACATACCAGTTGACACCCCCTTGTTCCGGATCTGTATCATACTCACTAGCTTCCAACTCCCCACGACTATTGATCCGATAACTCCAATCTCGTGGCTCAAAATTAGGGTCTGATGGTACCGTTACATCTGCATATACTAGACCATCTTCAGCCATACGGACACTAATGACAACCTGATTTTTCCGATACTTTTCAATCATGACGCTACGACTAAACAAATCATCCATGACCCAAGCTTTTACCTGATCTGTTGTTAAGTTTTTTGTATCAACCTGCGGTACAGGATTATGCAAATCTGTCAACGAAATCCAGCCCTGTCCTGATTTCAACCTGCCCCAACTATGTCCTTCCTTTTGAGTCGTCTCAACTATCGTGTACGTTCCAGGTTCTATATTGGTCACAACTTCTCCAGATAAACTAGGTTCCTGACGAATAACCAGTCCTTGTTTTTTAATATCCACAGTAAACGATTGAACGGCGCTACCTACCTGGGACTGGCTAGAAGCTTGCGAACTTCCAGCAGTCTTACTAGTTGCTGTCTCACTAGTCGAGCTATCCTCAACTATGGTAGTATCCTTTGCATCTACATTTTTAGCAATAATTAAGTTAACCGCACTTCCCCGCTTTACCTTCTTCCCACTACTTGGAGAAGATACACTAACCATCCCAGGCTGAACTGACTGTCCACCAACTTCTGTTATTGTACCAACTTTTAACCCCTCTTCATACAGTAAATCCTTTGCTTCAGATAGCTCAATACCATATAATTCAGGAACTGTAACTTGAGAAATATCTTGGTAGACAAAATATAAACCAGCCATTCCTAACACAGCCACAACACTTGAAATGATAAGCCATATCTTTCGTCTTTTTGCGTCTGCCAAACGTTTCTCAGCTTGCTCTCTTTGATAATTCTCATAATCTTCCTCAGCTTCGCTGAGCATTTGCTGGAGTACAAATCGTTGACTATCATCTGTAGCCTGTGCTAGATGCAATCGTAATTGAAAAATTCTGTCCTTAAACTCTTTTTCAATTTGACGCTCATGCTCTTTTTGCAAAATGTCATTTTGTTTGTGAAGTGCTATTGCCTGAGAGTTCATGGCAGAGGTTTGAGCATCCATTTTTCGTTTCAACTCATCATGTCTCTGCTGCTCTTCAAAATCTCGCATCCATTGATCCATAACAATCATCTCCTCATAAAATATTGGTTGATATCTATAAACGAAATCTATTTTATTTTAGTATAACATAACACCTAAAATTGTCAATTCTCATTTTCACCCCGTTTCAATCTAACTTTTGACAAATAGTAAAGCCTATGATATTCTAACGTCTATCATTTGTCCGTACAAACGGACACAAAAAGGAGAATGTATGACACTTATTTTGGGAATTGTGGCAGGGCTGATTGCCTTTGCTATTGGTGGTTTGTGGTATGGTTTGATTTTCCGTGATGCTTGGATTGAAGCCTCTGGCATTGACATGGCCAAGGTAGAAGCTGACCGTCAGGCTGGGAAAAATGGCCAGAAGGAAATGATGATTTCCTTAGCGATTGAAGTTTTGACTGCTGTTGTGGCGATTTTCTTCATCAAGACCCTTGATGTTTCACCACTCCACGCAGCTGGCGGCATGGGCGTGATTGCAGTCCTTGCTTCATTGAAAAACTATGTCTTTGAGCAACGCCCTCTTAAACTCATCCTCATCAACGAAAGCTACAAACTGGTCTGCTATTTGGTAGTCGGAATCATTGCCTTGTTTGTATAAAGTCAACCCTCCTAACCTTAGGAGGGTTTTATGGTACAATAAAAGGAAGACTAAGACTAAAGGAGCCCCCATGTCCCTCTCCCTCCGAACGATTAAACTGATATTTGCCACCGTGCTGGCTATTTACCTAGCGACCGCCCTGGGTTTGTCCTATGCGACGGCAGCTGGTATCATCGCCATTCTCAGCGTCCTCGACACCCGCAAGTCCAGCTTTAAAATGGCCCGCAACCGCCTCTTTTCCACCCTCCTGGCCCTGACCATAGCCGTCCTGACCTTCGCCCTCTTTGGCTTTGGCATCTGGACCCTAGGCATTTACCTGGCACTCTACGTCCCTCTAGCCTACAGATTCAACTGGGAGGCTGGCATCGCCCCCTCAACCGTCCTCGTCACCCACCTCTTGCTAGAGCAAGATATTTCGCTGATTTTTTTAGGAAATGAGCTGGCGCTTTTTCTGATTGGGGCAGGACTGGCACTCTTGTTTAACCTCTATATGCCCTCGCAAGAAAAGAAAATCGAGGCCTACCACGACCAAGTCGAAGACCTGCTCAAGCAGATTCTCCTCCGCTTTGAAGCCTTTCTGCTCAACGGCGACGGACGAAACGAGGCAGAATTGATTACGCAGCTGGATAAGACCTTGGATGAGGCCCTCAAAGTCGTTTATTTAGAACGCCACAACCAAGTCTTTCAACAAACAAATTATCAAGTCCATTACTTTGAAATGCGAGCTGCACAAAACAAAATCCTGCGGACCATGGCAGGAAATATCAACAAGTGTTTACTGGAAGGCAGAGAAAATGTCATCCTGTCCAGCCTATTCGAGCGAGCAGCCCAGCAACTAAGCCGAGAAAACTCCGCCAAGGAACTGCTCCTGGACATCGAGCTCTTCCATGCCACCTTCCGCGAGCGACCTCTGCCGCAAACCCGAGAAGAATTTGAAACCCGAGCCACCCTCTTTCAGCTCCTACACGATATGGAAGCCTTTATTCGCCTCAAGGTTGACTTTTATGAGGTTTATAAAGATGAAGATGAGGGTAGTGAAAAAGGAAATTAAAATGAATCGCAATTTTTACTTCTATCTTTCAAAATTGATGTGCCTCTGTAAATAAATATCTATGACTATTATATTATACGGAGGGACCATGACTATTATTACTTATGCACTGATTCTCGGTATTTCAACAAGTATCGATTATTTCCTAATTTTATTCCTTTTATTTTCACAGGCAAAAAAACCAGGTGAAAGACGCACAATCTATTTTGGACAACTACTTGCTAGTTTTATACTCATTCTCTTAAGTTCGACCCTTAGCCAAGTTGCCAATGTTTTTCTAGCTGACTGGATCCTTGGTCTGCTCGGCTTCGTCCCTATTCTACTAGGGGTTAGAATCCTTTTTGAAAACGAAGCAGAAACAGAGATTCCTGATAGCAAAATCGGATTACTATCTATAATTTTTATTTCATTAGCATCGGGAGTAGATAATTTAGGAATATTCACACCCTATTTTACAACTTTAAGTACCTTAGAAACGCTCTTAACTGCTGGCCTGATCTTGCTAGAGACAATCGCCATTTGCTACCTAGCAGAAAAATTTGGGAGTCTCCATAGCATTTCTGAATTCATAGAAAAATATGAAAAAATGATTCTTCCAACCATTTTTATCATATTAGGAATCTACATTTTATTCGAATTCGGAACAATGACCTACCTACTGCAATTACTAACATAAGAAAAAGAACCGTCAGTTTAAACCGACGGTTCTTCTATTTTCCCATGAAATTCATCTGATATAGTCTTTTAGTTTACTTTTAGTACTAGGCAACGAGCCGCAGGCATAACTGGAGTTAGGCAAGGTGAGTTAACGACGTAATAAAAGATAAACTAAATGACGATACTTGGTTGTGCAAATGCAAGAAAGACAGCCCCATCATGACCGTATTCCCTGCGACTGCAATGATAAATTCCTCCTTGGCGGACACCTTCCCTAGCCAAAAACCGCCAGATTTTCATCTGACGGTCAGGTGTTTTATGAACAAATTATAAAAGATTAAACAATGGCTTGATCTGTTTCATCATCAAAGAAATGAGCTTTGTTGAGGTTGAAGGTCAAGCGAACCTTGTCTCCTGGATTGTGGTAGTCACGCGCATCTACACGAGATACAAATTCTGTATTTCCTACTTTAGAGTAGAGCATGGTTTCCGCACCAAGAAGCTCTGAAACGACAACTTCTGCTTCCACGATAGAAGATGGATAAGTGTCCAACTCCAATTGTGAAGCCTTAATGTCTTCTGGACGGATACCCAATGTAAATGATTTACCGTTGTAACCTTTTTCTTCCAAGTGCTTGCGACGACCTTCTGGAAGATCTACTTTGAAACCATCTCCAACAAGCACACCCTCTTGAAGAGTCACTGTAAAGAAGTTCATTGCAGGACTACCGATGAAGCTGGCAACAAATTTGTTTACAGGTTTATTGTAAAGCTCTTCTGGGCTACCAATTTGTTCGATACGACCGATTGTACCTGTACCTGCTTCATTCTTAGTCGCAGACATAATAACAATACGGTCAGCCAAGGTCATGGCTTCTGTTTGGTCATGCGTTACGTAGATCGTTGTTGCACCAATACGACGGTGGATTTTAGCAATCTCTGTACGCATGGATACACGCAACTTGGCATCCAAGTTTGACAAAGGCTCATCCATCAAGAATACTTTTGCATCACGGACAATAGCACGACCCATGGCAACACGTTGGCGTTGACCACCAGAAAGGTCAGCAGGTTTACGTTGCAAGAATTCTGTCAAGCCAAGAATTTGTGCTGCTTCTTCCACACGTTTTTTGATTTCATCCTTGCTGTATTTACGCAATTTCAAACCGAAAGCCATATTGTCAAATACAGTCATGTGTGGGTAAAGGGCATAGTTCTGGAATACCATGGCAATATCACGGTCTTTCGGTGCCACATCGTTCATCAGCACGCCGTCGATGTAAGCTTCACCTTCTGTAATATCTTCCAATCCAGCAATCATACGAAGAGTAGTTGATTTACCGCATCCTGAAGGACCTACGAAAACAATAAACTCTTTATCTTTAATATCTAGATTAAAGTTTTCAACGGAATAATGCTCGCTATTTGGATATTTTTTATAAATATTTTTTAAATTAAGTTGAACCATGTTCAAGCCTCACTTTCTTTGATAGTTTTATTATAAATGAAAGCGTTTTATTTTTCTAGGTCAAGGTGAACAAAAAGAACACAATCTTTTGTACAAGTTGCACAAAAGACTGTGTTACTGAAATAGTTTACTTTTCAAAAATTCAATGAGCCCTTTGGGATTTTCAGGAGAAAAGGGACGAACCGATGGGCGGTATTCTCAAAGGCTACAACGCTTTTCTCATCATTAGCTCCTATTAGATACTTAAATCCATGATAACCATGTAGCAAACTGCCAAATCCGTCAATTCCTTGAGCTGTAATCCCGTCCAATCAAACCATTTGTCCAAGCGATACTGTAGCGTATTTCGATGGATATAGAGAGACTGGGCTGCCTTGGTTATGACCGCACCTTCTTGCCAAAGAGCTACAATTTCCTTTTCTAGCTGCTGGTGGGTAATCAAACTAGCAAGTCCTTCTCTCAAAACGGGGTGGAGTTGACCTGCCCAAAGATAGAGCTGACCGAAGGTAAGCAACCGTGATTGATGGTGGCTGCTTCGCCAATGGTGAAAAAGGGATTGTTCAGCTTCGATTAATTGTGGCCAAGAGTGTACCAATTTAGCCGGCCAGATTTGACCTAAAAACAATGTAATTCTCAGACCAAAATCGAACTCCATGGTAGCAAGGGTATCACGCAGTATTTCTTTGACATCAAAAAGAGGTGCCTGATGTAGAATGAATAGGTAATCCTGTCCATTGCCTGTATAGTAGCCTTGGAGATTGGGGAGGAGTTTGGCCATCATATCAAGCCAGGCTACCTTTCCATCTTCATCGGATACATGGCCTACATGAGCATGAATAACCTGTAGCTTTTCCAAGGTTTGTGGAAGAGGACCTCCCCCTTGGAAATAGCGTCCCCAAGGATGACCTTGTTCTGCGCTCGAGTCATTCATCAGCAAGTCAATCAGTTCGATTTCTCGATTTGTCAAATCCTTGCGTTCAACGGAAAACCAAGTATGATCAGCCAGAGGTAACTGGATACTTGCTCCATCTTCTGTCTTTTCAAATACAAGCCTTCCTTTTGGAAATAGGTGCTGCAATTCTTCCCTTTTGCTCATCTCGCCTCCATCTCATTCTGTCTGTAATTGACCGATTTTCTGTCGGTAATTTTTGGGAGATTCCCCACAAATGCGTTTAAAAATCTTATAGAAGTAGCCCACATTCGTGTAACCAACTTGAAAACAAATTTCTTCGATTCCCAACTGACTGTTCAAGAGAAGCTGCTGGGCTACCTTGATTCGCTGATGATTGAGCAATTCTGCAAAAGTATGCCCGGTCTCTTTTTTGATAAGTTGACCTAGGTAAACCGTATTTAGGTAGAGATGGGCACTCATATCTTTCAAAGACAATTCCTCTGCAAAGCGTTCACGAACAATCGTAACAACTTCCTGTACATGAGGACTGTAAGTGGAACTCTCGGAAAATTTTTTCAGATAATGACAAAAATACTCCATTAGTTGATGTAAATCTCGACTAGCTTCTACCTTTACATAGAAATCTTCCAATCGCTGATGGTCTTCTTCATTAAAATAGTAAAACACATCCGACATCATCTGATTAAAAAATTGTTTTGTTAGGTAAACTGCCGGAGTGGTTTCTCGCAATTTATCAGCCAAATGTGGTAAAACATCAACGATTTTTGCCAATCTTCCTGCACGTAGAAGCGGTTCCATATCTTTATGGAGTTCTGTGGTAGTAGCCGTTAGATCTTCTGATAGTTGCCTATAAAATAAGCGCCTCTCTACCTTATCAATCAACTGCCGTATGGTCATCGTCGGGGTAACTTCTTCTGTATATAGACTACCCTCTGGTCGACTTTCTGTCAACTGAAAATAGTAGACTTGATGTAAAATATTTTTTTCACGACAGTAGCCCATTGGGTTTGGAGTCTCTCTGGCGGCAAACCATGTTTTCTGGGAGTGACTTAATAACTCACTCGCTGTCAGGGTTCCTGCCAAAAAGCCCTTGGTATATTCCCTATCTGTCTCTTTCTTCAACGTTGGTAGCTGTTGGAGCAGCTTAGCCAGTTCTTGTTTATTGATGGGCTTAAGGAGATAATCCATTGCCCCAAGGGAGATGGCCTTACGGGCATATTCGAATTCTTGAAAACCAGACATGATGATAATGTGGGTATCCGGCGATTGTTCTTTCATTCGTCGAACCATTTCTAGGCCTGTCATATCTGGCATGCTGACATCGGTTAGGACAAGGTCCACAGTATGCTGTGAAAAATAATCCAGAGCTTCTTCGGCGTTCTCTGCCGTATAAACAATCTCGACATTGTATTCATGATAAGGGAGAAGATGCTTCATCCCTTCCAAAATCATGTATTCGTCATCAACTACTAACATCTTATGCATCATGCTCATCTCCTCGAGGGAAGATACCTTCAAATAAGATTGAATAGGTCACCCCTTCCCCTTCTTTAGAATCTAATTCTATCTGGTAACGGTCTCCAAAATAGAGAAGTAACCGCTCGTGAACGTTTCGTAATCCGATTGATTGTGACCGATTTTCTTGCGACAGTTCTCGACTTGCCAAGAGGTGTTTGTTGGCTTCCAGGGTTTCTGCGTCCATTCCCTTACCATTATCTCTGATGAGAATTTCCATATCCTGTCCATGCTTGAGAGCTTTGACACTAAGCGCATTGTCTTTTCGTTTGAGGTCTACTCCATGGACAAAATAATTTTCTACTAGGGGCTGGATTACAAAACGAGGAATTTCAACCCTTTCGCACCCAGGATCCATTTGATAGGCATAGGCAATGGAACGAGGATAGCGGATTTGACAAATGTAGCTATGTTTTTCGCAAAATGAAAGTTCTTCTGCCACCGTTGTCATTTTTGCCTGTGTCACACTACTGCGAAGCAAGCTTGAAAATTCATAAATCATATCCCCTAGCTCATCCATCTGCTTGCTGACTGCATACATACGGAAAAATTCCAAGGTATTGTAGAGAAAATGAGGGTTAATTTGGGCTTGTAAGGCTCGCATATTGGCATCTTTCTGAGCTAACTGCAAGCGATAGATGTCTTGAATACTCTGGTCCATAGCATCCAGCATCTGATTGATTTCTGATGAAATGAGATACATTTCCTGCTCTTTATTGTCCGTCTGTAGACGAAGATGCCTGTCTTCGCCACGAATCTGTTGCATGGTATCAACAATGTCCAGTACTTGGACTTCATATCGTTTAAACACCCTTCTCAGGACCAGTAGTAAAAGAGCAACGAGGCAACTACTTCCTAGAAAAATGATTCCAACTAGGCTACCAACTTTTTCAATAGCATGTTGCTGGTCAACTCCAACTGCAATTTGCAAATCCCCACTCATTCGATAGGAGAGCGGAGGCGAGGCAACATCTGGTCGTAAGCTATAAAATTCCCGATCCAGAGAATCTTGAACTCTAACGGTCATGGGGAGATCCGTCTTACGTTGGATATATTGCTTCAGTAAATCCGCATCGATGGTGACATAGATGGTCGCAATACCTTCTGTTGTCGACGGAGAAAATAAGGTCATCGAGATACTATGTTGCGGAGCCTTGTAATTTTCGGCCGTGACCTTTTTACCAGACTTTAAGTCAGAGGTAGAAACAAAGACAGTATTTGCATCCATCGGAGCAATATCGACTCCTTCTACGAAGGGATAATAGAGATAGAGAGTGCGAACAGAATCCTGCAAGGAAATCCGTTTGACCATCAGGTGAGGGTGACTCAGTAACCAGACCTGGTACTGAGAAGGAGATAATTGAAAATAGTGATAAAGACTGTCTAGACGATCCCTGTCCGTAATGTAGTCTGCTAGATAATTCCCAACCCGTCCTTGATAATAATCCAACTCCTCTTTTAGACCATCTGCTACTTCCTGTTGAATGCGGAGGCGATTGGTGTCATACTGATACCAGCTGATGTAGGAAAGAATACTGGCAAAGAAAATGACAATCCCAATCACTAATAAAGAATAACTTTTCAAAAGAGTATGAATTAAAACTTTTTTCATAAGTAATCCTTGTCAACTTGCTTGTACACTGGATCAAAGGCATCATAGAGAAACAAGAGCCATAAGACCGGTAGGAAGAAGAATAAAATCAAGGGAAGTTTGAATAGCAAGAACCCACAGACGAGACTGCCTAACAAAAATTTGATCAGGGCTTTCCAATCAAGAAAAAGCGAGACAGCCGCCAACTGTAAGCCTGTTTTTAGACTAAATTCAAAATGTACTTGAAGTTTTAAAAAGAGAGCATAGAGCGCAAAAACATAGAAAAGACCACAAGCATTTGTAATAAGAACTGCTGGCATCCACCAGGTCTGGGGCAATTGAATCAAGAGCCAAATGCCGCTAAATAAAAGACCAATCAATAAGAGGACAAGACCGAGGCCAAGGTTAAGCCGAATAAAATGCTCTTTAAAATAGCCAAACGCCTCTCGAAAATTGTACTTAGATGCATCCATATGATAGTTATCGTAGAGGTAAAGTATCGTTCCATTTGCTGGTGAAATGCCCAGCACTACGCCTCCTAGCAATAGAAGAACCAAATAGATGGCACTCAATTTCATGAGGAAGAAAAGAAGAGTAAAAAGCCTGTCTAACCACCCTAACATTGTATATTCCTCCTTTTTTATCTATTTTATCAAAAATCGGTGCTTTTTGTATATATTAACATAAAACAAATGCAAAAAGGTTGGATGTTGAACCCAACCTCTTTTCACACTTCATCACCTGTATCAAATTATTTATTTGCTAAAAACTCATCGTATTGTTTTTGCATTTCTTCTTTTACTTTTTTGTAGGATTCTTCTGCTTCCAATTTTTTCAGCATTTCTGGAACAGCAACATCAGGATCCACAGTACCAGTATTGATACTTGCTGCATATTGGCTCATGATATTTTGGATACTTGTAATTTCAGTCTTAACTGCATCAGCATTGAAGTTGAAGCCAAGAAGTGGAGACTCTTCTGCACCTGCCAGCAATTCTTCTGCTTTTTTCACATCTTCATCTGTTACCTTGTCAGTGATGTACAGAATTTGGCTATTACCTGTGTTCCAAGCTGACATACGAGTATCGCCTTTGTAACCATCCAACAACTTAATACGATTTTCAGCACTTGGGTCTTTTTCCCAGTTGACGCCCTCTGGACCAAATACCAAGCCGTTCAGCAATTCTGGATTTGTATTGATAAGAGTCAATACTTCCATAGCTTTTTCTTTGTTCTTAGATGTTTTTGAAATGACAAAGTTTGCTACTTGGGTAGAGCCGCTTGTCTTATAGGCAGATGTGATTGGTTTAGAAGTAATCTTATAGCCTGCAACTGTTGAAAGGAGGCTATCACCAAAGTCAGCTGGTCCTTGTGTTTCTTCACGAACAAACCAGTTGGCTACATCAAGTGAGAAGGTTGCGTCAGTAGTCGCTGCATCTGCCATAATGTAGCCAGCCTTATAGTATTTGTGAATGGTACGAAGGTTATTCATGTGACGGTCAACTTCAAATGGGTTTACCACTTTTGTAGTGTCGCCTTTCAAGTCGATAGCAAACGGTAACTCATTTCCAGCTGGATATTCCAAACCGTCTGTTGATGGTTTGCTAGATTTCACCCAGGCAAATGGTGTCACATCTGCTTCTTTTTCTTTGATGGTTGCCAACATGCTTTCCACATCATCGTAGCTATCTACTTTAGAAATGTCAAAACCATACTTATCAACCATGTCTTGGTTGAAGGAAAGCATCTGTTGACTAGCTACGTTACCGATGACAGGGACTGCGTAGATTTTTCCGTCGATGGTATTTCCTTTGATGTAGGCAGGGTCAATAATGTCATAGAGAGCCTTGCCTTCTTTCTTGTAAAGTTCTGTTAAATCAGCATAAGCTCCTTTTTGCGCATTGATAATATAGTTGTCTGCAAAGGCAATATCATATTCCTCACCAGATGAGGTAATAATGGCCATTTTATCCTTATAGTCACCCCATGAGATATACTTGATGTCTAGATGGGCACCTGCTTCTTTTTCGATAATCTTATTAGCATTTTCCAAAAGAACATCAATGTTTTTCGGTGCGTCTCCGATTTGATACATGAGGATGTTTGTCAATCCATTTTCTGTTGTAGCGCTACTTGATGCGGTCTTATTTCCAGTCAGACTACCACAAGCGGCAAGGGCAGCTGCGGACGCAAGTGTCACGCAGGAGTAGGCAAATTTTTTCCATGTTTTCATTTGGCTGTTCCTTTCTATTTTTTAGATAATGAAGTATGGAATACGATTGTTAAGATAGAGTGATGTCTCTACTCCTTGACTCCGCCAATTGTCAAACCTTTGACAAAGTAACGTTGGAAGAAAGGATAGAGACAGGCAATTGGTAGAGTCGATACGACCACAATAGCCATACGTGTTGCTTCTTTTGGAAGGGCCCCTGCAACTTCTGAGGACATAGCCGCTGCCGCAGCAGCATTTTCAGAGAGATATTGAATGTTTGCTTGAATTTTCATCAGCAGGTATTGGAGGGGGAAGAGGTTATCACTCTGGATATAGAGGAGAGCGTTGTACCAGTCATTCCAAAAAGCGAGGGCTGTAAAGAGAGCGATGGTTGCGATACCTGGTAGGGTTAGTGGCAAGCAGATTTGGAAGAAAATCCGAAATTCACTGGCCCCGTCAATCCTGGCGGATTCGATAATAGACTCAGAAATAGTCTTTCTAAAGAAGGACCTCATCACCATGATATTGAAAGGAGACAGCAGCATGGGTAGAATCAAGGCTGCCACTGTATCTTTGAGATTTAAAAACGAGGTCATGACGATATAGGTTGGAATGGTCCCTGCGCTAAACAGCATGGTAAAGAGAGCCATCAGGGTAAAAAATCGTCTGTATCTGAAACTGTTTCTCGAAATGGCATAGGCGTAAAGAACGGTGAAGAAGACATTCAAACTCGTCCCTACAATGGTCACAAAGAAGGTGATAAAGAGGGCTTGGAGAATCTGATCTTTCAATTGAAAGAGATATTCATAACCTGCCAAACTCCATTGCTCTGGCCAGAAAGAATAGCCGTTGATAGCCAAGCTTGTCTCATCTGTCATAGAAATGATGATAACAAATATGAAGGGAAGGGTACAAGATAGGGCAAATATCCCTAGTAAACTTGAGAAAAATAGATCTGTTTTCTTACTAAATGAATGAATCGAAACAGAAGTGATTTGTTTCTTTTTTTTCATACTCCCCTCCTAGAATAAGGCTGATTCCTTATCAAAGCGACGAACAATCAGGTTGGTCACTACCACCAAGATACAGCCGACAACAGATTGATAGAGGCCTGCCGCGATAGCCATACCGATGTCCCCTGTTCCTGCAATGCCACGATAAACATAGGTATCAAGGACTTGAGTCACATTGAAGAGAGGACCTGAATTTTTCGGAATTTGATAGAAAAGGCCAAAGTCTGCTCGGAAGATATTTCCGACAGCCAGAATCGTTAAAATAGTCATCAGAGGCATTAACTGAGGAAGGGTGACATAGCGGATGCGTTGCCACTTGGTCGCTCCATCCACAATCGCAGCTTCATAATAGGTTGGATCAATGCCCATAATGGTTGCATAATAAATAATACTGTTGTAGCCCAAACCTTTCCAAATTCCTAAGAAAAGCAAAATGAAGGGCCAATAGGTCGGTGTGCTGTACCAGTTGATAGGGTCCATCCCCATTCCTTTGAGAATATTGTTTATCAATCCTTTATCTGGACTCAAAAATGCGTAAACGAAGAAACTGATAATGACCCAAGAAAGGAAATAAGGGAACAAGGTTGTGGTCTGGTAGATCTTTACCAGCTTCTTCGACCGCATCTCACTAAAGATAATGGCAATACCTACTGCAAATATTAGCCCTAACACGATAAAACCAATATTATATAAGATGGTATTTCTTGTGATGATATAGGCATCGGATGACTGAAATAGAAATTTAAAATTATCCAATCCTATCCACTTACTTTGTATGAGACTATCCCAAAAGCCATTACCTGTATGGCGATAGTCCTTAAAAGCAATCACATTGCCAAATACTGGAATATAGAAAAATAGAATGAGCCAGATGACTCCTGGCAATACCATTAGGAAAAAAATGGCATTTTGTTTTAGATTTTTTATGAGGTCTTTCATCATAGCTCCTTTCTATTATGAACCTTTACATTATTAGTTTACTCCTGATTGGGCCAACTGTGAATTGCCACATTATAGGCAAAATTCTACAAATTATAGGTGTATATAACAACCGATATATCTTCTGTAAAAAACAAAGAAAATCTGGGTTGCTAATCAACATTTGCATAAAAAATCGAGCCCTTTCGAGCTCGAATATCACTAGGTTGTGTAGATGGTTGAAGCCGTCGCAATAATCTGCCATTGGTTGGCAGTTGTCGCACGAAAACCCTTGTCCTGATGGAAGTCATCGTAAGGGAGAATAGCCACTTCTAGTTCATCTAGTTTAGGCACTTCATTGTTCAGATAGGCTTGCAACCGCTGGATTGCTCGGCGAATGCGGGCATCCAAGCCCCCTAGGCGAATGTCCACCGTATCCAGACCAAACACCTTCTTCTCTACCATCCATTGGTAGCTGAGCGCCTGATAGAAGCTTTCTAGGTCTATCCTAAGCTGCTGCAAACCGTCAACTTGCTCTGCCAAGACCTGACGATTTCCTTCCTGATAGGCCTGACGAATATGTGCTGATATAGCCGCCTTGGTCGCCAAAACCTGACACAACTTAGCCTGAGTATCAAAGAGATAGGCATAGCCCTTGGCTCGGCTTCCAACCTCTGCCAATCTAGGCGCTAATTCCTGATAAAAGGCACTATCTTTTTCGGCATCAATATGCTCTTGCAACAAGGGGCAGAGAATATCCTGATACAAGATGTAGCGACTGGGATTGAAACCGTGATGACCTGGACCTGGGTGGCTAGGTGTCTTATTTGGCAAATCCAATTGCAGGAAGTCATCTAGGGAAACTTGGTGTAGTTGATAGAAATGCTCAGCCAGACAGTCCAAATTTCCTCGGTACTGGAGTTCTGCCCAGGCATGAAGACTCGGCAAGATCGAGAAGGTGGCACATTCCCCACCATTATCTCCCCAAGCGGTCACCGTCACTTCTTGGACACCATACTCTTGGCAGGCAGCATGGGCTTCTGGCGCAATCCGCATACTGAAATCATTATCAGGAGTAAAACCAATCCACTTCCAGGCCCCACTTGCAAAGGCAATCCGTTCTCCCAACTGCTGATGACTAGCTAGTTTTTGGGCATAACTCTCACGACTGGTCTGATAGTAATCCCAATAAATCAAGGTCACTCTGTCCTTGAGGCGATCCAAGTAAGCCTGGATTTCCGAATCAATTTCCAACTGACCAGTATAATCCTTACTCGCTGTCAACAACTGGAAGAACATATCACTCCACATACTACAATGGAAACCATACTTGTCAGCAATATCCAAGACCTGTTCCAAGTGTTGACACATAATCAGACTTCGTTTCTGATAGCCATGTTGATTGAGGTATTGCCCCAGCCCAACCAAGTGAGCCTCATCCATACCGATGTTAATGGTCCGTGTTTTCAGATGGGACAAGGCCTCAAACATCTTATCAATCAAGGCATAGGTCCTCTCATCCCCAATCAAGAGAATATTGTCCACATCTCGAATGGCCTGAATAGATGATATATTCCACTTGAGGTAGGCAATCAGATGGGCCAAGGTCTGGATGCAGGGGATAAATTCCATACCGTAACGGTGGCACTCCTCCTCAATAGCCTGCAATTCTTCTCTTGTATAGGCCCCTCGGAAATAACCAAAATAGGGTTCCTCACACAGTTGGTAGGTATCTTCCATATAAAGTTGGAAATGGCTGTAGCCCATCAAGGCCAGTTGTCTAATCAAGATCTTACTGGATTCGACAGTAAGGACAGCATTTCGAGAACAATCTTCCATAAAACCGAGTTGACGGTAGGCAGGTCTTTCCTGGATCTGTATATCAGTCTCGCCCTGAGCCAACTGACTGGCCAAAACAAGCAAGCCTCGATAAATCATGTGTTCTTTGGGCGCACGGATACGGTAAGAACCTGCTGAACCTTCAATCCGCAAGCTCTCTTTGCCATCGACTTCAAGTTCTAACTGGCAATCCAAACCCAGCCCAGAACAAATCTCTTCCAAGACCCCCTCCGACTGCTGTAACGAATGGTTTATCTGTAACATGATCATTTCTCCTTATTGTAGGGTCTTCATATAAGCACCCATAAGATTGGCATCCTGCTGATAGTGACAGGCACGAATTGCAGGTAGATAAGGAAATTCTTCTGGATATTCCTTTTGAATGGCCTCTAGTTGCTCCTGAATGGCTTGAATAAAGGCTGGATTCTGGCTGATAGAGCCGCCGATAGCCAGCACTTCTGGTTCTAGGAAATAGGAGATATTTAAAATGCCATAGGCCAGATTGCGTGTCATTTCTTCAATGGCTAATTGACATACCTCATCTCCCTGTTCTGCTAGTTCAAAAATCCGCTTCCCGTTCCAATCTTCCACAGCTTCCTCATACTGACTAGCAACCTGTCTGACCAAACTTCCAGTAGAAGCAAGTTGGGACCAGTTTTTGAGAAGTCCCTTTCCAGTAGCAATCAGCATATAGCCAAATTCGCCACCGAAACCTTGTTTCCCACGGATGAGTTTTCTATCCACAATCAAGGCACCACCGATACCTGTCCCACAGACGACACAGGCAAAGGTCGATAACTGGTCATCAACAGCCAATTCACTCAGACCGACACAATTGGCATCATTTTCCAAATAAACAGGACAGCCATACTGACTTAATAAGTCATACCAAGATACACCATGGATATAAGGAACCGCACTCAACCCCTGGATAACACCTGTTTCAAGGTCTACCGCTCCAGGTATACTGAGGGAAATGGCCTCCAAGCCGTCTACTGGCTGAATAAGACTGTCCATAAGCGCCAATAATTCCGCTAAACTGGCCGGTGTTGGCCATTCCTGTCGATGGTTGATCTGCTTATCTGAACCAATCAGGGCCGCTTTTATACCTGTACCTCCAATATCAAAACAAGCTACTACCATATTCTTTCTCCTTTTCAAGATAGCCAATGACCTCTGTTCGGATTGCCTGAGGTTCAATCCTAACCGGCAAAGCCTCTAATGGTTCTTCTAGCAAATCAACCCCTTCAGTCCACTCGCTCCAGCCTGCTAACTGCTCCTGGCTCATATTGTAATAACGGAGCAGGATGCGGTCCGAAGTTTCTGCCACCTTCAAAGAAGTCACACATAAGCGATCCTCTTCCAGTGCTGGATGGCTCAAAAACTGATGATCACACGGCAGATGCCCACTATGGCTGGTCAGTCGTTTGGTTAGCAGGTGTCCTTGGAAGGCTTGCGCTCTTTGGAAGCTGGCAAAACCTTCCTCTACTGGGCAAATTTCAAGGGCATAGTCCAACTGACATTCCCTCAAACACTGGGCTTCTGGTGTTGGGAAGTAGCCCCAATCTCCTAGTTCTCCGGTCGCACGAAGCAGGGTCAGAGCTATCTTGCCCTTGCCTAGGATTTCATACTCATGTAGGCCCTTACTCGAAACGGTCATGGCTTGTCGGTCATCAGATAGACAAATAAAACTGCGGTGACGCTGAGGATTGGACGGATTTTCCCAGGCTGGATGTGGCTGATTTGGACGTTCAACGACTTCAAAGATGGAATCCGCCAAGTGGTTCTCAGCTTCTATACCAATATCGAAGACTGCTCGTAATCGATGGTCCTTGATTTGATTGTGGAAATTGGTCTGGATGCGAATTTGTGGTTGATGGCGGTAGAGAGTCAGATAGGTGGTAAGGAGCAGGTCTTTCTTTTCCTGACTCCTTTGAGAGGTTCGATGTTTAAATTCTACCAGGCGCTTCTGTTCATCTTCCAGACTTGTTTCCATGGCTACAGGCAGTTGTAAACGATGAATGACCTTGGCAATGCTGACTGCTTCTGTTTGGTAGACAAGACCGAAGTCCTCTATCTGACCATAGATTGGTCGATCACTTTTAGGCGCCATAAAGATGTATTCATTGCCCAAATCTCCACAATCTTCAAACCCTAGCCAATCTTTATAGACTTGACCAGTTCTCTTGTCTTCCAGTAAGAGCTGACCATCCACCACGTCAATACGGTAGTAATCATTCTCAAACTGTTCACTTAAACGGCTATTCAGCCTAGTGTCACCAATCGGCTTGACCTGATAGGTCTGCCATGAAAATGGTGCCTGATTTTCCACTACAAAGCGGACACGAATCTGGCGGGCAAAATTAGCAGAGCGAAAAGCATCTTTTGGTAAATCGTAGCGGAAGTTGACACCTAGATCTTCAATGGTAGCTTCTACCTCTTGGCCTTGACTGGTAAAGAGGCCCAAGGCTGGCAGAGAAATAGCTGCCATGGATTGAAAGTGTTGTTCTAACTGCCCATCTCGGAAATCCTCCTGTTCAACCACCAAATCAAGCTCTACTAGCTGGGTTTGTCGGCAAGCTGTAGTATTGAAGACCGTAAATAGTAAGCCGTCTAATTGGCTAGAATCCACCTGCTTTTCCCACCTGTCTAGGGAGCGCTGGGTCAGGAAATGAGCAACTTGCTTGACCTTCTTAAAGCGGGTTTCCATCTCACTATGCACCTGGTCTACGCTACAACCACAGATGCTATCATGGGGGGCATTCTGCAACAAGAGTTTCCAGGCATAGCGCAACTCATCTCTGGGCACCTTATCTCCTGTCATCACCACCAAGGGTTCTACAACTTGTTCCAAAAGCTGACTGGCTTGGTCATTGGCCTGCTTGAGATAGATTCTCGAAGAGGCCGTATTAGCCAAGGTGTACCAGCCATCTGTTTCCTGGCTAGTCAATTCTCCCTTGACACGGCTTAGGTCTACTGGCAATTCCTCCTTGACAGCTGCAATATATTCTTCAAAGCTTGAATGAACAAAGTCTATATCTGGGTACAGTTTTCGGGCCAGTCGTAATGCTTGGCTGAGATTTTTCTGTACAGGCTGGTGATCACAGCCATTCATCAGCAGATAGTGGGAGGTTGAAGCGTATTTGCGGACATCTGCCAATTTTTTCTCCCAGAAAACACACGCTTCCTCCTCATCAACTGGGATTTCATTGCCATTGCTGTACCAGTTAGCAAATAAAATTCCCAGAACCTGACTGCCATCTGCCCCCTCCCAAATCATCTCCGAGAAAGTGGACTGAAATTGGTCATCTCCCAGAACCTGATTATCAAAGCCAACTGGTTTGACCCCACGACCAAACAAGGCCACATCTATACCAGCCTGACGCAGTAGCTGAGGAGCCTGCCCCATATTTCCAAAAGTATCTGGATAGTAGCCAATCTTCGGAGCCCGTCCCCACTTCTTACTTTCCAAGTGGCCCAGAAGGGTATTGCGCATATTGGCCTCGCTGGTGATGAGGTAATCATCCTGCAAGATGTAAAAGGGTCCAATAATCAGCCGACCGTCTTGAATGTATTTCTTCAATAATTCTCGATTCTGCGGACGAATTTCCAGATAGTCATCTAGAACAATGGTCTGACCATCCAAATGAAAACTCCGAAACTCAGGATCTGTTTCAAATAAGTCAAATAGGTCATCAAATAGCTCTACTAAGCGCATCCGATGTTCTTCCAAAGGAAGATACCACTCCCTATCCCAGTGGCTATGTGAAATAATATGAACCGTTTCTTTTCCCATTTTATTCCTCCGGTCGTATATCATAATAATCTAAAACCAATTCGCAAAACATCATATTTGCCCAGGAGAACCACTCTCTAGAGTAAAGCGTCGGATCATCCACATGGAAACTCTCATGCATCAGTCCTGTACCGCCATCACAGGCCACCATGGTATCCAATAAGCGCGCTTTTTCTTCCTTGTCATCCGTCGTCAATCCTTGAATAGCCAAGGCAATCGGCCAAATATAGCGATAGAAGGTATGACTGGAACCAAGACCCGCAGCATAGTCGCCCTCGTAGTAATAGGGATTTTCTTGACTTAAAATAGTCCGACGGGTTGCCAAATAGATAGGATCATCTTTGGAACAATATCCTAGATAGGGAGCCGCCAACAAGCTAGGGACATTGGGATCATCCATGATCGACTGATTGCCCAATCCGTCCACTTCATAGGCAAAAATAGTTTCTCCCGCCTGATTCTTGGTCAGCCCGAAGGTCCGAATCCCCTGGTCAATTTCCTGCGCCAACTGTCTGGCACCTTCAGCCAACTCTGAGAATTCCTCACTGGCAAACTGCTCTGCTATTTCCCCTAAATAGCCCAAGACGACGACCGCAAACATATTTGAGGGGATGAGATAAGGGTAGATACAGGCATCATCACTTGGACGAAAACCAGACCAGGTCATCCCTGTATAGGCGCAGGGAGCCCCTTTCCCTTGGTGCGTGAGGGTATCCTCTAGCCGGTCAGTATCCCGTTCAAAGCTATAAGGGGAGTTTTCATGGTGCTGCTCCAATTTCCAGAGTTGAACAATTTTTTCAGCTGCCCCAAAGAAGGTCTGGTTAAAATGGCTGGTTTCCCCTGTCGCTTTCCAAAGTAGATAGGCTAGTTGAAGGGGGTAGCAGAGGGAATCCACTTCATATTTCCGCTCCCAAATCCAGGGACCCATCTGAGTGTGGTCGGTCTGGTGCCCCCGTCCATTGGCTGCCTGATTAAAGGCATTGGCATAAGGATCCATCAAAATAAAGGCCATTTGTCGCTCTACCAGACCTACAATCATCTGGCGCAAGGTCGCATCTTTGCCTGCTAGGGCTAGATAGGGTTTGACCTGGGCTGTCGAGTCCCTCAACCACATGGCTGGAATGTCCCCTGTTAAGATAAATGTAGTCCCATCTTCCAACTGACTAATGGTCCTATCAAGCGTATCCGTATAACACCTTTCAAATACACTCCCCCAACTTGGGCGATCTGCTGTTTTCTTCTGAATGTCCGTTAGCCAGTTCTCTATGATTTCTTTTGTGTAAAACATGATTTCTCCTTTTCATCCTTTGCTCAGACTTCTTCCAACCTCTATCTGGCAAGTCCATATCATTTTCATTGGACACAAGGTTCCTAGTATCAGTCTATACAATTCCAAATGCAAATCCTATACACAAATTAAACGCATTTTTACACAAATATTGCCAGTTTTAGAAAACGCTTTCTTTTTGCTCGCTTTCTCTATATAATAAGGAGACACCACTTATTATCAATATCGTCTTTTAGTTTACTTTTAGTACTAGGCAACGAGCCACAGGCATAACTAGAGTTAGGCAAGGCGAGTTAACGAAGTAATAAAAGTCAACTAAATGAAGATAAAATAAAAAAGAAAAGGATAACCTATGCATACCTCCATCGTTTCAACCATTGACACCCGCTATGGTACTTATAACTCACATGCCTTTTCAAATGGAAATACCCTACCATTGACAGGGGTCCCTTTCGGCATGAATTATTTTGCTCCCCAGACCAGCGACCAGACTGGAAACTGGTGGTTCAATCCCTATGAACCTGTCTATCAGGGCATTCGCTTGACCCATCAACCCAGTCCTTGGTTGGGAGATTTTGCCTCCCTCCTATTGACGCCTGTCACAGGCGAATTAAGCCGAGATAGCCTCTTTCACCGTCAATCTAGCTACCAACTGGAACAGGCTGTTTTCCGACCTGACCTTCTTCAATTACAATCCAACCGCTATCGCTTGATAAGCCGTTTAGCTCCCAGCCGATACGGAGCCAGTTTTGAGATAGCGTCTTTTGCTAACCAGCCTGTCGGAATAGTCTTCTATTCATCTGGAAAATCCATTTATCGACTGCTCAATCCTCATCAATTGCTCATTCAGATTTTTCAGGTCAGCGCCTGCCAATCCCCTGATTTCTGCATGTATGCTCTCCTAGAATTTGAAGAGGAAATAACAGAATGTTACCATCTGGTCAAGGATCGCAAGATAGCTAAAACGGAAGTGGTGGGAGAAGATTTGCATCTTCGCATCAACTTCTCAAACACTTCTATCAAGGGGCGTTTGGCTACCTCCTTTATCAGCCCTGAGCAGGCCACCTTTCTATTGAAAGATGTACCTGACTTCCCCCAAGCCCAAACACAAGCAGAAAGCAACTGGAACCAACTACTGGGCCGTGTTCAGATTCGTGACAAAAAAACAGAAGACATCAATTTCTTCTACCACTGCCTCTATCGTTGCCTACTTTACCCACAGACTTTCTATGAACCCAGTCCTGATGGACAAGCCATTCATTTTGACCCCATCAGCAATCAGGCCAAACTAGGCAAATTTTTCACCAACAATGGCTACTGGGACACCTTCCGTTCCTCCTATCCCCTGCTGGCACTTATCTACCCAGACTATTTGGAAGAGTTTCTCCACGGCATTCTCCAACACTATCGAGATACTGGATTTTTACCCAAATGGCTATCGCCAGACGAGCGCGGTATCATGCCAGGAACTCTTGTAGATGGAGTCATTGCTGATGCGGCCTGCAAGGGACTTGTTCCTGATTTGATGGAAGATTTTCTCCAGGCCATGATTGAAACCAGTCAAAAGACCGATGCGGATCAACGTTACGGTCGCCATGGCAGTCACATTTACCGTCAACTAAACTATCTTCCTCTTGATTTCAACGAATCTGTTAGCCATTCTCTTGATTATGCCTACAGTGATTGGGCTATCAGCCAAGTAGCAGAAAAACTGGGGAAGGACCAACTGGCTAAGCAATACGCTCAAATGAGCCTGGGCTACCGACAGCTGTTCGATGACCAAACAGGGTACATACGCGCCAAGGATAGACAGAAACAATTCCGAGCAGACTTTTCCCCTCTAAGCTGGGGAAGAGACTATGCCGAATGTTCTGCCCTACAAGCAACCCTGTCCGTCTTTCATGACATCGATGGACTGATCGAATTGATGGGCGGAAAAGAAGCCTTTACCACCTACCTCATCCAACTGTGCAATCAGGAAGCTTATTTCTCACCTGAACAGTACGGCTACGAAATCCACGAAATGTCGGAAATGGCGCAAGTCAATCTCGGTCAGCTTGCTATTTCAAACCAACCGAGCTTCCATATCCCTTACCTTTTCCAATGGTCTACCAAACCAGAATACACTAGTCTACTCATTCACAAAATCAGACAAACAGCTTTCAAGACAGGTTTTCAAGCCTATCCAGGTGACGAGGATAATGGTAGCCTTTCAGCCTGGTACATTTTCTCCTGTCTAGGCTTCTATCCTGTCTGTCCTGGAAAAGCTGACTACCAAATCGGACTACCGCATTTTAAGGAAGTAGACTTGCTACTTGCAGATCAACACAAGCTGACCATTTCTACTCCAAAGAGCGATGCAAATTTCCAGTTTGTCAAGCAAGTTTCATTAGACACACAAGTCATCCAAACCATCAAGCATGATCAGTTAGTGACAGCTAAGTGTCTGGAATTTGACCTATCTATACTTCCAAGCATAGAGGCATACTCTTAGAATAATAAATAGTCAGGGAGCAAACCCTGACTATTTATTTTATTCACCTTGTTTTCTGAGCTTAGCTAACTGAGATAGGCCAGCCAGAGCCATACCAACTAACCCAAGAAGGACATACTTCTCCTGATAGGTATCACCAGTTTGTGGAAGACCGCTCTTCTGCAGAGAAGCATCTCTGATCTGCTTTTCAACCTGCGGGCTATTTTCTACCATTAAAGTCTTCTCCTGCTGGATAGGCAAACCGCTGCCGACCTCTACTATTTTCGGCTGACTCTCATTAGCAACTGTTCGTGAATACAGCTCGCGACGGCCATCACTATAGACTAGGTGAGCTACCATCATTTGACCATCCGCCCCCTCCTGAACAATTCGCTCTTTGCCCAGTGGCAAATCAGTGCTGATCCGTTTGATGACTTGTCTCGGCACCAGCTCATAGGTCAAATCCATCCTCGGTTTTTCAGGAGCTAGTAAATTCTTAGACTCCATCGAATCTCTTGTACCGACATGCGTTACCAGACTAGACTGTTCAAACAAATCAGTCCATTCATTGAGCAGCTCCTTCATCTCATCTGGACGAATACTATCTGAACCCAAAATTTTCTCAGTTTTTTCAAGTAAAGAACTCAGCTCAGAAGAATTTATAGGCGTATCTATTCCTTTCACCTCTTGGATTAGCTGATTGAGACGCCCAAGATCTGCTTGGTAAAGTTTCTCCCCATCCAGCTCTCCTAACTGTTTCTCTAAAAGAGTTTGAACGGCTTCAACCTGCTCGACTGTCCGATTGGTATCTGCTACCACAGACTGAGCTTCTTCCAAGGCAGTTTGCAAGGCAAGTTGTGTCTGCTCACTAGAATAGAGATAGGCTGTTTGGGTTTGTAGAGCCTCAATTTCTGCTATTTTCTGCTTTAGATACTCATCATTGACGATTGGCTTCGGTGAAACAAGGACATCAAATGAAGTCTCCAAACCAGCATACCGCAAACCTAGGCTCTGACGCCCCTCTTTACGGGAATCGAAACCAACAATTTCTACTCCAGCTTCTGTCAAAGAGAAGGACTGAGTTGACTCATCGTCATAGATAATAGCAAATCGACCATTTGTAACATCCAAATCATCTCCTACAACATACTGCACTTTTGGTAACTGTTGGATTTCTAGACCGACTGCTTTTTTCTCACCTTGGGCTATATCTTCAACAACATATACCGTCAGTGGCTGAGCAAGTGTTTCGCCTAGATAGGAAACGGTCAATGTTTGTTCACCTAATTTTTGCGGATCATATCCCCTTACTGTAACTGCCGGATTTGTGGTATTCACCCGTTCAGCAGGCCAATCTCCTTCAAAAGCTACACGGAATTGTGCTCCTGCAAGCGATAAAGGACTACCTTGTCGGTAAACTTTTTTCTCTAGGGGAGCTATCCATTCCATCGCTTTCACGACTTTTTCACCTTGCGGTACGCGAATGGCCAATAGATTGCTCCAATCCTTTCCTTCCTCCAGAGTACGGTAGTAAATGAACTCAGGCAGGGACTTAAAGCGAATCGGGTCGAATATAAGATTTCCTGACTCTGTCGATTCCAATTCTGCCAGTGGTTTTACGGCATCTGGACTAGAATAAAGCGCTATTTTCCGATTGGCAGGGACATCCTTGAAACCTACTTGAATCTGATGATTACCGAGATGGCGAGCAACAGCATGGGTCATCGGAATATTTGGTGTCTCCATGTCCAATTCTTCATACATACGCCAATTATAAATACGAATGGCCTTCCAAGGAGTACCATTATCAGAAGTCAAGACATCCAAACGCCATTCCTGCGCTCGAATTGGCTTGTCCAATACGATGTCTGTTACATGATCACGATTGCCACGAACTTCTTTGGCTAACACCCAATCACCATTCTTATTTTTATAATAGAGATCAAAATCCTTGGTGTTCATTAAGCCATCATTGACCGATTCACCACCTGCACCAGCATGATCCATAGCCCATCGCACGACTGTCCGAGGTTGGGTCAAACGAATATCTACATGGCCACTCAACTGATGGGAAGACCATTTATCTGACAGACTGGTGATGGTCCCATTCAACATGCCCTCAATGCCTTCTCCACCTTCTTTTTTAGCAAAACTTGAACCGATGACTTCTGCTCCGAGAACAATATTTTCTGCCAATGGTTTAGGAAGGCTAGTATCTTTCACCGTCATTTCCCAATCAAAGATAAACTCCCCTGCTTCCGAACGCAAACCGTTTTTCCCAACGGCATGAACTTTCAAAGCTTGGGTTCGACCTTCTGCCTGAGCAGAACGAACTAGCTGAGGGAGGTAAATCCTTGTATTAGAAGAACCTGTCAGCAATTTCCACTGTCCGTCAACTTGCGCATAGACTTCATAATAGTCTGCATCATCTGTCCCTGTAAAGCTAATCACAGCTTCAGCATCTTGGGCATTCTTCAATCGCTTAGCAAGGACTTGCCCATCTTTCGGTGCAGTAGGTGAATTTTCTTGGTCATAAATAGCCAACTGCCCTAAACGAAAATCAAAATCCGACAGCGCTGCTTCATTTTCAACAACCACTTGGATACCGTACACTGTCTTTCCTGCCAGACTAGATAAATCAAAAGTCTGATCTTGCCAATCTCCTGATAGTTTAAGCAAGCGCCACGCTTCTTTATTAGCAAATTGATAATCTGGTTCAAGCGCTAGAGCTAGGGAGATATTTGCACCTTGCCCTCCTTTGTGCGCAACCCTTAAACGACTTGTTTCTGATAGAGGAATCTTGGTGGAATACAACTTAACTTCCTGCTTGCCATTTTTTTCCAAATCGCCTGTAAAACGAAGAGAGTTGCCCCCATTATAGGCATCATCAAAATCATAAGCCGCAGCAAGCTTTTCACCACTTGCTTCAATCCACCACCGCCAGGTTGGTAAAATACCAGACACAGAGCGATAATTCCATTCCCCATCTTTGGCAACCTTACCATCTACAAACCATTTTTTCCCGTGCCCTGTATTAAAGGAACTATTGAAATTACTGCTTGTAATAGCCGTCTTATCCGCAATGAGATTGGCCAAGCCATACCAATTTTTATCCGAAGGTTTCTGCTTGGTTGGATCACCTTGATAGCCTGTAAA
The DNA here is from genome assembly GCF_019754115.1 of Streptococcus sp. 2018110. NCBI lineage: Bacteria > Bacillati > Bacillota > Bacilli > Lactobacillales > Streptococcaceae > Streptococcus > Streptococcus sp. 2018110. The sequence continues at coordinate 34,179 of NZ_JAIJZO010000006.1, forward strand.
GAAGATATTCTCATTCTCATGATAATCCTCACCCGTCGCACCCAAACTTGTAATGGTATCTGGCGCAAACAGACCGAGTGATAATTTCAATTTCCCATTTTCATCAAACAGAGCATCCCAGTTAATTTGCGTTTTGTAAGAGCCTCCCCGTTGCAATTCAAATCCAGCAAAAATATCAAATGGATCTCGACCGATTCGTTTCGCCACTTCGATTGAATAGTTATTTTTCGCCCGTGTCCAGTTAAAATTCGCAAAGAAACGATCCGCAGGGACCTTGTCTCCTTCCTTTTCCATAAACGGATAGTTGTACTCACCCAAACCATCTTCGTGATAGCGACCATATTCGTAGGTCATGGCATCATACCAAGAATACGTAATCGGATAACCAATCGATTCTGCATATTCCTTGGTATAGAGCATGAAGTTTCTCATTGTTTCCCCTAGTGGTTGAACCATGCTTCCTGTAGTCTCTTGATTAATGAAATAACCATCGAAACCATAGTATTTTGCCATATCTACCAATTTACGAGCAACAGGAAAACTTCCATCAGGATCCTGTCTCATAGAAGCCACAAACTTCTCTTGGTCTTCAATACTACTGGACCAATTGTAGAAAATCGTTCCCAAAACAGGCACACCATTGCGGTGTCCAGCATCAATAACGTCTGGGCTAGGAATCAAGCCTTCCCAAAATACCATTGAATCAATATACTGCCAGTAATCAAAAGCATAGGCTTTAAACTCTTCTCCCCCAACAGAGGCATGGTCTTTCGCCTTAGAGTTGGTATTTGAAAGAGCTTCTACCTTTGCATTCTCATTGGCTCTCTCATTGACGACATGCCCTCTAAAGCGCTCAACCAACTCTACAGAAGCACGGTTCAAATCATCATCTGGACGAGCACCCGGCTCCCAGGCAAGCACCTGATCCCAGTTATCAAACTTAATCTCTTTCGGACGAATTCCTTGATCCTCTACCTGAGGAAAATCAGAAAGCAACAGACCAAAATCCGAAGAATCTACCTCTTTATCTTCCGCTTCCTCTGTGTCCTCTAGTTTATTTTCTGGATTATCAGACGGAGTTGAAGGCAGTTTTTCTTCTCTACTATCTGATACAGATACTTCTCCATTCAACTCTTCGGTCACCGCTTTCTCATCTGCTGAAATTGGTGATATTCCTTCCTCAGCTTCGGTCTTTTCCACATGTTCGTTCCCTACCGAAGAGAGCTCAACAGCTGGCTCTGACAAGCTGTCCACATTTTCTAGCTGGTCCGCAGAAACCTGTGTCCCAAATAAGGTCGCACCAATCAAAACAGAACAGGCACCTATTGTAAATTTTCGAATACCGAATCGCTCACGTTTGTCGAAATCACATTTTGTCATATTTTCCTCCTACACAATTCTAGTGCTACAGCTATTCTCAATTTACTCCTTTCCAGATCATAGTTGGCACATGCTACCTTTGATAGAACAGCTATCACACGAAGTTTATCAGGTTTTATTAATTCCATTGTACAGAGGAAAAATATGACCTTCAAGCCCTCATGGTCCCCTTCTTTAAATCAGATAAAAAGAACTTTAGTTTAGAGAAAACAAAAAAGAGGAAGTTTCCCTCCTCATTGTCTTAGTTAATTATTTTCTACAAACTCAATACACCAGCCCACCAGTTCATCCAGGCGTTCCATCTGCTCGGTCATGTGCAAATAGCCCAAAACCGCCTCAAAACCTGTGGACATTCGATAGGTGACCACATCCGCATTCTTAGCCTTGGTGTGGCTATTGGCATTACGCCCCCGCTTGTAGATTTCTTCCTCTTTTTCGGTCAATAGCTGAGCTTCTAAGAGGGCAGAAATCAGGCTTGCCTGAGCCTTAGCCGAGACGTATTTGTTAGCCTCACCGTGCAATTTATTAGGCTTGGTCAGCCCCTTGAAAATCAAGTGCCGTCTGATATACATGGAATAGACAGCATCCCCTTCAAAAGCCAGGGCAATACCGTTGATGAGATTGACATCTACTGCCTTAGTCACGTGTCCACCTCACACCATCCTTGGTATCCAAGAGCTTGATGCCCTGGGCTGCCAATTCATCACGAATGCGGTCAGCCGTCGCAAAATCCCGATTGGCACGCGCTGCTTGACGTTCTTCTATTAATGCTTCAATCTCGCTGTCCAAGACTTCTTCTTCAAAGACAATGCCGAACACTTGCAGCATATTTCCAAAGGCTTCTTTTACAGTTTCATCGTAGTTACCTGAGTTGATCCATTTGGCAAAGTCAAAGATAGCCGTAATCCCATTTGCCGCATTGAAATCATCGTCCATGGCCGCTTCAAAGGCTGCCAAATGCAATTCAATACCTGACTTATCCACAGAGTTTTGCACAGGTTGTGTATAAGTATTTTTTAGATATTTAAGATTGATTTCCGCATCTGAAATAGCCTTCTCAGTGTAGTTGAGTGGACGGCGATAGTGCTGGGTCGATAGGAAGAATCGCAAGACCTGACCGTCAATTTGCTCCAACATATCATGGGCTGTCAGGAAATTGCCCAAGGACTTGGACATCTTCTCATCATTGATATTGAGCATGGCATTGTGCATCCAGTAGTTGGCAAAGGTTTGCCCTGTTTTGCACTCAGACTGAGCGATCTCATTGGTATGGTGAGGAAACTCCAAGTCTGCACCGCCACCATGAATGTCAATAGTATCTCCCAAAAGCTCTGTCGCCATAACCGAGCACTCGATATGCCAACCTGGACGACCTGCCCCCCAGGGACTTTCCCAAGACACTTCACCTGGCTTGGCAGATTTCCAAAGAGCGAAATCAAAGGGATGCTCTTTCAGTTGACCTTCACCCTCAACACGACCAGAAGCCCCAGCTTCTAAGTCTGACAGGGTTTTATTGGCCAAACGAGCATAGTTTTCCGCCTTTTCCACTCGGAAATAAACATCGCCAGCCGCTTCATAGGCGTAACCCTTGTCAATCAAGACCTGCACAAAATCAATGATTTTATCCATATAGTCGATAACGCGAGGATTTTTGGTTGCAGGCTCGACACCCAGCTTTGCCACATCTTCCTTGAAGGCTGCAATAAACTTATCGGACAGTTCCTTGGTTGTCATGCCAGCTTCATTAGCAGCTTTGATAATCTTGTCATCCACATCCGTAAAGTTGGAGATGTAGTTCACATCAAAGCCACGGTATATAAAATAGCGGCGGATGGTATCAAAAGCCACGACACTACGGGCATTGCCGATATGGATATAATTGTAAACCGTCGGACCGCAGACATACATCTTTACCTTACCCTCTTCCAAGGGCACAAAGTCACGCAAACTGCGGGTCATGGTATCATAAATTTTAATCATAGTTTCTCCATTACTTCTGAGTATTCTTTAGGACTTGATACTTTTGATACAATTTTACTAGCCAATAAGCTGTCACTGCCAGCCAAATCATCCCTAGCTGCCAGTTTCCTTGGGAAAACTTAAGGATAGATAGAATTGTTCCAGCGATGGAGGTCAACACATAAGGCCAGTTTTGTCTTACTAATTTTTTTAACATGATGTACTTTCTAATTTTCTTGCAACGGTCTTATCCGTCGGTTCAATAACTGCAGGACTTGGTTCAAATTCTTCTAGAAGCATATCAACCTTCTTTCCTACAAATGCGACGAATGGTGGCTGGCTTCTCTCAGCTCTGCCAATTTGGTGGTATAGTGTTCACGGCCATCTTCCATGTCATGAATGACCTTCTCATCTTTTTGACCGTGTACACGGACAATTTTAGCTGGCATGCCGACCACTGTCACATCTGCTGGAACATCGGCTAGGACAACGGCAGCTGCACCCACTTTGGCATTTTCTCCGATTTCAACAGGTCCAATAACCTGTGCGTGTGCAGAGATAAGAGCACCCTTTCGGACGGTTGGATGGCGTTTACCCGTATCCTTTCCTGTTCCACCAAGCGTTACGCCGTGGTAAAGCATGACACCAGACTCAATAATAGCTGTCTCACCGATAACCAAACCAGCTCCATGGTCAATGAAGACTCCCGAAGCAATTTCGGCACCTGGATGAATCTCAATATTGGTCCAAAAACGCCAAAATTGGCTGTGCATCCGAGCTAGTAATTTAAAGCCTTTTTTCCACATCCAATGGGACAGACGGTGGGCAGCCAAGGCCTTGACACCTGGGTAGGTCAAAAGAACTTCCAAGGTCGTCCGTGCTGCCGGATCTTTTTCTTTTACAATCTCAATGGTGTCCTTCCACCAACCCATAGTCACTCCTTCTAGCGAGAAGACAAGCCCGCTACCGAACTTGTCTACTCAGCTTATTTCTTTTCAACCTTGTGGAATTTGAATTCACCAAAGTTGTTATCTTTTTTCTCTTTGTTGTCTTTATGACGGCGTGGTCTGTCTGAACGCTCGCGTTTTTCTGGTTCCACATAACCTTCTGGTTTTGGAAGAAGAGCCTTCATAGAAGCATCAATACGTCCTTTATCATCAATCTTGATGACTTTAACATCGACAATATCACCGATTTCAACTAGGTCTTCTGGTTTATTGACACGAGTCCAAGCCATTTCAGAAACGTGGACCAGGGCATCTGTCTTATCAAATAGGTTGACAAAGGCACCGAATTTCTCCAAACGAACAACTTTTGCCTGGAAGACTTCGTCCACTTTTGCCTCACGAACAAGACCTGCGATGATTTCCTTGGTCCGCTCAATCGCATCGCGATCTGGTGAGAAGATCGCGACAAGACCGTCTTCGTCAATATCGATTTTCACGCCAGTTTCTGCAATAATCTTATCGATGGTTTCGCCACCCTTACCGATGACAATCTTGATCTTGTCCACATCAATCTTGATAGTGTCAATCTTCGGTGCGGTTGGTGCCAAGTCAGGACGAACTTCTGGGATCGTCGCTTCGATGACATCAAGGATTTCAAAACGTGCCTTCTTAGCCTGTGCCAAGGCTTCTTCCAAAATTTGCGGTGTAATACCGTCAATCTTGATGTCCATTTGAAGAGCTGTGATACCGTCACGGGTACCAGCAACCTTAAAGTCCATGTCGCCGAAGTGGTCCTCAAGACCTTGAATATCAGTCAAGACAGTGTAGTTGGTGCCGTCTGAGATCAGACCCATGGCAATCCCTGCAACTGGTGCCTTGATTGGCACACCACCTGCCATGAGGGCAAGGGTACCAGCTGTGATAGAAGCCTGCGATGAAGAACCGTTTGACTCCAAAACTTCTGCTACCAAGCGGATAGCGTAAGGGAAGTCTTCCAAGCTCGGTAAGACTTGCTCAAGGGCACGCTCACCAAGGGCACCGTGACCAATCTCACGACGACCTGGTGCACCATAACGACCAGTTGAACCAACTGAATATTGTGGGAAATTGTAGTGGTGCAAGAAACGTTTCTTGTATTCATCATCCAAACCATCGATGATTTGAGTTTCACCCATTGGGGCCAAGGTCAAGACTGAAAGTGCCTGAGTTTGACCACGGGTAAAGAGACCTGAGCCATGAACGTTTGGCAAGAAGTCCACTTCTGCGTCCAGCGGACGGATCTCATCGACACGACGGCCGTCTGGGCGGACCTTGTCTTCTGTAATCAAACGACGAACTTCTGCGTGCTCCATGAGTTCCAAGATTTCATGGACATCACGCATGATGCGGTCGAATTCTTCGTGTTCAGCGTATTTTTCTTCGTAGGCCGCGATGACGGTCTCACGAACGGCATTGGTCGCATCTTCACGGGCCAATTTTTCTTCAACCTGCACCGCTTTTTTCAAATCGTCATTATAAGCTGCGACAATCTCAGCCTGCAATTCTGGGTCCACTTGAAGAAGTTCCACATCTGCCTTTTCCTTGCCGACTGCTGCTACGATTTGATTTTGGAAATCAAGGAGTTCTTGAATAGCCTCATGACCTTTCAAAAGAGCTTCCAACATGATGTCTTCTGACAACTCTTTAGCGCCAGACTCTACCATGTTGATGGCATCCTTGTTACCAGCTACTGTCAAGTCAAGGAGAGACTCTTCCATTTGAGCCTTGTCAGGGTTGATGATGAGTTCACCATTGACATAACCAACCTGCACTCCTGCGATTGGGCCGTTGAATGGGATGTCTGAGATTGCCAATGCCAATGATGAACCAAACATGGCTGCCATTGGAGCAGAAGCATCTGGATCATAAGAAAGCACTGTGTTGATGACTTGTACTTCGTTACGGAAGCCTTCTGCAAACATTGGACGAATCGGACGGTCAATCAAACGAGCTGTCAAGGTCGCATCAGTTGACGGACGGCCTTCACGCTTCATCCAGCCACCTGGGAATTTCCCTGCAGCGTACATTTTCTCTTCATAGTTGACTTGGAGCGGGAAGAAATCGCCCGTTGCCATTTTCTTGGACATAACTGCCGCTGTAAGGACTGTGGAGTCGCCATAGCGAACGACAACCGCACCATTGGCTTGTTTGGCAACCTGGCCTGTTTCAACAACCAATTTCTTGCCAGCAAAAACCGTTTCAAATACTTGTTTTGACATGAATTGTCTCCTATTTTTTCTGAAATTTTTCTTGCGTGTTTTCTACAAAAGACAATCAAACAAGCTTGTTTCACTCTCTTTTGCACAAAACCACGCATACTTCTTATTTTATCATATTTGACGGAAAATGTGGGGAATTGAGGAAGGAATTTGAGGGAAAATCTAACCTGCTATATAAACAACCGAACGAAACGAATACTCTTCAATCAAACGAAGAACACCCAGCTTTTTCCGAGCACTACACTCCCATAATGGAACATAAGAAAAACTGCCAATGTCCGAAGACATGGCAGTTTCCTATATTAACGACGTAGTCCGAGTGAGTGAATCAATTCACGGTAACGGTTTACGTCTGTGCGGCGTAGGTATGCCAACAAGTTACGACGGCGACCGATTTTTTTCATCAAACCACGGTAAGTTGCGTGGTCTTTTTTGTGTTGTTTGATGTGGTCGTTAAGGTGGTTGATTTCCCAAGTAAGTACTGCTACTTGAACTTCAACTGAACCTGTGTCGCCTTCATGACGAGCATATTGTGCCATGATTTCATTTTTTTTCTCTTTTGAGATTGCCATGATATGTTCTCCTTTGTTTTGAGCCTAATCCGAGTGACAGGTTGGCGACCTGCAACCAAGAAAAAGCTAGATTTGTCCTTTTGGACCTTAACCATTCTATCAAGGAATGGCTCTTTTGTCAACTGATTTGAGAAATAGCTGAGCTGCTCTGCTATTTTCAAAAAAAGCCAGCCGGAGCTGACTTTCTGCTTGTATATCACATTTACTCAGTCTTTTCTGCTTTTGGCAAGATAAGATTGAGGATAATACCTACAATGGCTGAGAGGGCTGTTCCTGAGAGGGTGATGGCACCGATGTTGAGAACTGCTCCACCAAGACCCAATACCAGCATTGAGCTTGCAATAATCAGGTTACGGACTTGACCGAAATCAACACGGCTTTCAATCAAAACTTTCAAACCGTTTGAGGCGATAACACCGTAAAGTAAGATAGACATACCACCAAGAACGGCACTTGGAATAGTTGAGATAAGGGCTGTAAATTTACCCAAGAATGAGAAGGCAATGGCAATCAAGGCTGCGTTACGGATAACGGATACTGATGCGATACGAGTCATACCGATAACCCCTGTATTTTCACCATAAGTCGTGTTAGCAGGTCCACCGATAAAGGCAGATACAGCAGTCGCCACACCGTCACCAATCAAGGTACGGCTGAGGCCTGGGTCTTTCAAGAACTGGCGGCCGCAGATTTGGCTGAGAACGGTGTGGTCACCGATATGCTCAGCTACTGTTACAACAGCAATTGGTAAAATAGCAATCATTTCTGGACCGAAGTAGAAATTGTACGACTTGAAGGCACCTGTTTCAAATGGTAGGTAGAAACCTGGCAATTCAAACCAAGCCGCTTCCAAAACGGGTGTGAAGTCAACCAAACCAAGACAGAGGGCAATCACGTAACCACCGACAATGGCAATCAAGAAAGGAACAATCTTGGCGAAGCCTTTCCCTTTGGTATTGACAAAAGCCGCAATCAAGAAGGTTGCAATCGCCACGACGACATTTTTCCAGTCGCCGTCTGCGACAAAGCCCGCTGAAGTCACGGCAGAGTTGGCAAGACCAAGTCCAATCACGATAATCATTGGTCCGATGACAATCGGTGGCAAGAGGCTGTCGATCCACTTAGTACCGATAACTTTGACAAGTGCAGCGATCAATACGTAAATCAAGCCGACGAAGAGAATACCAGTCTGAGCTGCCGACACATCACCACCCATTTCCTTGATAGCAAGGGCCATAGCTGAGATATAGGCAAAGGATGAACCCAAGTAAACGGGCACCTTAAACTGGGTTGCCACTTGGTAAATCAAGGTCCCGACACCTGATGCGAAGAGGGCAACCGATACGGGCATACCGAGAATCAGCGGCACCAAAATCGTCGCACCAAACATAGCGAACACGTGCTGGAAACTCAACAAAATCCCTTGAAGCGGTGCTGGTTTCTCATGGACATCAAACAAAAGATTGGCTTTTGTACTCATAAATCTCCCATTCTGGGTACACAAAAAGACCCAGACTTTCTAAATATACATAGTCATAGGCCCTTAATAATTTTTCCTGTTGTCTTTCTCACCTCACGGGATGAGTTTAAAAACCTACGCTCTTGGTATTGTAACATAAAGGTTCGGTTTTTTGCAAGGGATTTTATAAAATTTTATTTTTTAGGAAAATGGCAGAGCAGTAAACTTAGCTATCACCTGCATCTCTTATCCGTTTCTTAATCTTTTGACCAAACTCAATCATCCTGCGCTTTTCTTCTGGCCATATTTTGGTCACGCGATTCACCGCGAAGCTAATCAAGTCAAGAAAAAAGAAGAGAAAATTCCCTTCTTAAAACTTCCCTAAATTGGTCAAGTCTTTTTTGTCTGGTATAACTTCCTTGTTGTCCCAGTGCTCGACAATCTTTCCGTCTTTGAGGCGGTAGACGTCAAAGTGGGCGTAGTATTAGACAATATTATTCAGTAATAGCTTATTGAGACCTATGCTTGAAAATAGTAGCCATAAAGGTTGCAAAACTCTCGCGACTCGGTTCAGTTTGTTGAACTTGTTCGAGGAGATTGCTATAGAATCCTTTATGACTCTTTTTGGATATTGAAATAAGCTTCTTCAAGAGTTTGATGAGCTGGCTTGTTGATGCCTCACTATCATAGTCCATATCATAGAATCTTTGATAAGCGTTGTCATATACATTCTGTTTCTTTTCTTTATTAATTTCTTCTTCTCTATCCAATAGTTGTTGATAGGTAACTTTTTGATTAAACCAATCATTCTCAAAAGTAGTCAATAGTCTCTCAGTAGTATTTTTCTTACCGTAGTAGAGCTTAATAAGCGGAACGATGTCCATCCAAACAGCTTCAAGTAAAATTTTGACCATTCGATTTTTAAAAACGATTAGATGACCATCACCCCACAAATAAACTCGAAATCCTTTGTCTTTGAGTTTCGCAATGTATTCTTCAGTAGGTAATTCTGAATCCGAATCAACAACGATATACTTTTTGAGCCATTGTGGCAAACGAGGGTCATCAATCTCCCATGAACCACTTAAACTTCGTATTTCCTTCGTTCTTGTTTCGTCTCTTTCAAGACAACCAGGAATTTTTGTCCAAGTAGTTGTATATCTTTCAACTATATTTCCGTTTTGGTAATATTCATTTTGGAAACTTTCATACTTGGTACTCTTTCTTCGTTCTGTTTTATAAAGTAGCCTCATACCCTCTCCTTTATCTGTACTTTTTATGAGTTGATTGATTTCCAGTACTCATATACCATTAAATCCATTAGTACAACTTTTCCCACTGTGTTATAGAAGCAGGCAAGACTGCCTTATACTGATGATAAAACTCTAATAACTCACTTGGTGTAATAACAATGAGATTGTTCACATTTTTTGAATTTACAATCGTCGGGGCATATAGAAACACCTCATACCCATCCTGTAAAAAGTCAATGAATTGCAGGGCATCTAGTGGAGTAGCTTTTCTCCCTTTTACTTGAACAATTGCTTTTTTAGGCTGATCTGTATTTCGAGAAAGGAATTCACACTCTACCTTAATAGTTGTAGATTTTCGAGCAATTGAATTGGATAAAACATAGTAATTATACTTGATTTGGATAAAAGCTATCACTAATTCCTCCAAGTCAAAGTCAGGTAAGTTGTCCAGTAGATTTCCCTCTAAGTGTGAAATCTCATAATAATTTTCATTAGAGAGTTCGTTATAAACAGCTTTAGAATACTCGATAATGACTGATTCTCGAATTCTTTGTGCTGTGCCTGCATTAGCTCTGTTGAACGCAGCTTTTATCTGTCCAGGAACTTGTGTCCCAACTTTAAAAGCTTTGACGGGTAACAAAGCTCCGTAATCTAAACGGTGATTGATTTTTGCAACAGCAGTCCCTATTGCTCTGCATATCCAGTAATTACCATCTAAGTCACGTGTCCAGAATAAATCGTCAACCTCGGTTTCCCTAAAAATATTCAATACTGGATTTATTTTCTTAGAAAGGCTTTTTACTGCATTATAATAATCTAAGTAATCAACTTCTTCGTTCTCACTAAAAATACCACTCCAGCCAATCGCAAGAAATTGTTCATCTGATTTCAGGCAAAAGTCAATCAATTCATTACGAAATTCTGTTCCTGTTTTTAAATTAATTCTTGCTACGTATTCCATATTCTTACTAGCTCCATTCCTGTTCTTGCAATCTATTTGTTTTTCAAGATAACTGTTGCATTCGGAATCATTTTCGCATGCATTTCCGCAGCTGTTTTATCATAAAACGGTCCTGCAATGACATTCCCAAATTGATCTACTACAATCCATTCTTGCATTTACTTCTCCTCCTTTCAATTAAGAATTCAATATCTATTTGATACATTCATTCTAATACACAGGGTGGACGAATGTTGTCCTACCTTTCTAATTTTTATAGTTTTCTTGCATATTTTTGAGAAAATGTTTCATATCTTCTACAAGAGAACTTGGAAAAAGCACAGTTAGGGCATCAGCCTGACTCAACAACCAACGTTTTAAGCCTGGTGTGTCTTGACTGACAAATTCAATCACATTGCCTTCTGAGCTTGTTTCGATAATCTTTGCTGTCGGAAATTGATCCAAGACAATGGTTGGATCATAGCTAAATCTGACTCTTATAGTTAGTTCCCGTCCCATAAAAGAGTCCACGCGCTTATTCCGTACTTCACCGTCTCGAAACTTTTTGCCATAAGAAATATCCGGTTTCTTCTCAGTCGAAACTTTCCACTCTAAAATCCGATCTAACTTTAAAGTCATATAGGAAGAATGTTTTAGATTAAAAGCTACAAGGTAAAAGTAATGACTATCGTAATAGAGTGACACAGGAAAAACTGTGTGTTTCTTTTCTACATTGTAGGGAGATTGGTAGCGAATATCTAATACCAATTCCTTACGAATGGCCTCTGACCATTCCCAAATCTTATCAATCCTGTTTTGAGTATCTGAAAGAGGGGCATAGTTTAAGAGTTCACTGGCGATAATGGCAGAAATTTCTTTCTGCTCATCTTTCGATACTAGAGCAAATAAGCTATCTAAAACAGCCTTATTTTCTTCCTTATTCAAAGCCCGATTTTCTAGCAAAATTTTAGAAATGGTCAGAATTTCCTTTTTGTTAAAAAGAGACTTCCCTTTTAAGAAGCGAGTATGGTACTTGGGATCATAGGCTAACTCTGCTGCAATCATTGGCTGACTTTCGATAAATCCTCCTAGAAGAGCAAAATCTCTTTGAATAGTCTTCTCACTAACTCCAAATTCATCTGCCAATTGTGATTTTTTTAGATGCGCCCCTGATTGTAAGCGTAAAAATATTGTAAGTAATCTTTCCTGATCGTTCATAGAAACCTCAATTCTAAAAAGATTATAACACTCTTAACAAGTCAAATTCAATAAATTTCCTTGGTAAAGAATCTTGCTCAATGCGTCATTTGAATTATCAAACTCACAACCTGTTACCAGTAATTTTCCGCCTGTTTCTAGATAACTTTCCAAAATTCTTGCCAATTTCTTCTGAATCGCATCGGTACTATTATAAAATTCTTCAATATTTTCAATCATCACAACATCAAATTCTTCTAGAAAATGAACATTTTGTACTATTTCAATCGCTAGACTAACTCCAACTACTCTTTTCACTTTCCTATTCATCTCTCGATAGTAAAATTCTATGTGGTCAACAAAGCTCCTTCTAATCTGATCAACATCTGAAATAATATATAAAAGTTGTCCGATATAGCTCTTTTGAGGGATCCCCAAAAAATCACTTACTTCACGATTGATACTGTCAAAAGAACTTCTCAACCTAGTATCTGAGTCCAAATTTCTGTATAGCAAATCGATAAATATTTCTAAAATTTCCATATCATTAAACACAGTGTTTTCTTTCAAGTCATTGTTATTCATATGCATTTCCTTTCTTCTATCCCTGTAATCCAAAACCTATTAATCGTTGAGTTGATTCCAACTCTGATAATTCTTGGATGGCGTTTTTAATATCAGCTTCTATTACGACATTCATCTCTGTTTCTTCTAAGGTTCTATTGTCTATCTTTTCCATCACTCGAGTCGCCTGTTGATACAAACAAGCTTCTATTAGTTTACGAACATAACGACCATTGCCAAAATGTTCGGTTGTTCCAACTTTTGAAAAATGCGAACACAATACTTCCTCATAGTTAGATTCAATAGAATACTCTTTTTTACTCAACATCATTCTAAAAATTTCGTACAGTTCGTCCATAGAGTAATCTTCAAAATGAATGATGTTTGAGATTCGAGATTGTAATCCTGGATTCGTGTCTATAAAATTGTGCATCAAATCTTTATAACCAGCAAAAATAACAACTACCTCATTGCGACGATTTTCCATTTCTTGAATAATGGTTGGTATAGCTTCATTGGCAAAATCTCTTTCACTCTGTGGAATCAGACTGTAAGCTTCATCGATAAACAGTACACCACCACTTGCACTATCAAACACCTTTTTTATTTTTGGTGCTGTTTGGCCAACATATTCCCCAATAAGATCTGCTCTTCCAACCTCTACTATCTTGTTTTCTGCGATCAATCCATGTTCATACAGGATTTCTGTATAAAGACGAGCTACCTCTGTCTTACCCGTCCCTGGATTTCCTGTGAATAACAAGTGCCCATTACTTTCTTCAACATGATAGCCTCTTTCTTTCCTCAGCTTCGATAGTTGTTCAAAAGCAACTTGTTGTCTGATTAATTTTTTTACAGATTGAAGACCAATCATTTGATTCAGCCTCTTCTCAGCTTGGCCACATTTACTTTTAGATTGTTCCTTTTGTAAACTAAAGTGACCCAGATCCAGCAGTCCATTTTCTTGACAGTAATTGGTTGCCACCGCATATTCATGGATTCTCTGAACCATTCGTCGAATATCTTTTGCATTGATGAGATTTGAAGCCTTTTCTACATACTCCCTAACAATTTTCTTGTCTATACTAATTCTCGTCTTTTTGCTAATAGTTGAATAGCAATTTCAACCAGTTCGTCATTTGTATAAGGAGGAAACTCGATTCTATTTACATTATAGTATTCCTCCTGTAATTCCATTTCTATTTTTTTAGCTTCTTCAGTCGATTGAGCAATTAGAATACAAATATTATTCTCCTTCTTTGTATTGATATTAGCGAAAAGTTCTAATTTAGGACGAGCTCTTGCTTTTAAATAGTCATAAACAACTGGAAATTGTTTTTCTTCAGTCTTAGGAAGAAAGTATTCGCTACAATGAGTATCAACCGCTTGCAAGTTGAACAATCGTTCTAAATATTGGAGGGCATATTTTCGTCCACTCCCCTTTTGACCGTTGAAAATTAAGAAAAATGGCTCTTTCGTATGCGACTCTAAGTCGTTTGATTGGTAGTCTAAATAGTTTATAAGATGCTGAATGCTATTTTTAAAGTCGCTGAGACCAATCATATTTTCTGACAACACATCTGCATTCGGAGTAAGATCTTGCTTATCTTCCTTTGATTGCTTCAATAAGAAATAACCAAATTCTCCCAAATTTTCACGCCCAACTTTTTCAATAAAATCATTCTCGTTTAGTGAAGAATAGCCATCTAAATAGACATCCACTTTCCAAAGTGATTGAACCTTTTTTGCTATTTCTCGTTTTGTATTTGCAGCTCCCGTTACAATAAATAAATCTTCTTTTTCCTTCAAAAAATACATCCAATTATTTTCTTGTGTAAAAGATTCACTAGGTCGCTCTAGTTGCTGTACTTCTCCCATTAGTTTTATGTGATAATAGTTCATCTTTACCCCTCTATTCTGATATTCTCAATAAGAAGTATATAAAAATAGATGGACAAAATATGTCCATCTTTGCTTATTGTTAAACTTAAGTGTCATTCCGCCCTACTTTATTTTCAGTGCATCTTGGCTCAAGGGCAATACCACTGCTTAGAATTCCTTCAGTAAGACACAGACAGCACACTGTTCCGTTCATTCTCTCAATAGAAGAAGATCTGCATTAGATTTTCAAAAAATAAATATATCCAAACAACTCTCCCTACTCCACACTCTTAATCCGTTTCTTAATCTTCTGACTAAACTCAATCATTCTCCGCTTTTCCTCCGGCCAGATTTTGGTCACGCGGTCAACAGCAATTATGAAGATGATTACCGCAGCATAGTCCTTGGCTTTTTCAATCAGACCAACACTTTCAGCAACTACTAAAAGTAGATAGAATGTGAATAAAATAGTTCGTTTGGGCAGAGCCATCAAAAACTCAATCCCTGCCTTATAGCCCAGATAAATCTGCCGATTAAGCCCTTTGGCCTTTTCCAAACGACGATTGAGAAAGGCACGAATCCGCTTGTAAAACCAATCCGAAGTCAGAAAAAGTGATTGGGCACCAATTACAATCAAAGAAACATTATTGGCATGTTCTTCCTTAAGCCCGAGCGCTCTAGTCACAACGTAGGTCCAATCACCATTATCAATACAGATAAAAATAGTAAAGTAAACAACCGCTCCCGCTACTATAACAAGGGGAAGGGCACGGATATATTTCAACATACAATAACCTCTCTTGGACAAATCTTAGAACCTATATTCATAAACAAAGCATTCTTATGCAAGACATCGTTTTTTCTCATCAAGGCATTTTTTGAAGGAATACTTGACTCTATCATCATTTAGTTTCACTTTATTACTTCGACGAGTAAAAAGATCCTGTGGCTGTTTTCGCCTACCACCTAATTGGTCAGGAATTTCCTTTCCTTATCTCCACCTTCAAACACTCCAATGGAAACGATGAACTGTGAACACAGGTTCTTATATATATTGTAATATGTTATACCAAATACGGTCAAGCAGGGGCTAGAATTTCAGATACGACAACTGTACATCCTCAGCATTTTTTACTTACCCTAAAAAAATAAGAAGACCACAAATGGACCTTCTTCTCTTTTCATCTAAGTAAGCTAATAAAATAACTCTTATTTTTCCTCTTTTAACACCAGATTTAATACCAAGGCAGCCAAGGTCCCTGTTGAAATACCTGATGAGAAGACCATTTGAAGAGCTGATGGAAGATGGCTTAACAATTCTGGACGAACGGTCACTCCAATCCCAAGCGCAAAGGCAATAGAGATAATCAAGAGCTCACGGTCCCCAATTTTAACCGTTGCAAGAGTCTTAATCCCTTGGGCAGCAACCAAACCGAACATGATAATCCCAACACCACCAAGAACAGGCTGGGGCATGATGGAAATCAAGGCTGATAATTTGGGAAAGACACCAAGTAGGGTCAAGATAATACCTGCTAAAATCATGACATGACGACTAGCAACTTTTGTCAAAGTAATGAGGCCAACGTTTTGTGAAAAGGCTGTATTTGGACCTGCACCAAAGATACCAGCAATCAAGGAACCAACGCCATCTGCCAGAACACCATTTGCTGCCCGCTCAGAAGGAATCTTTTGATTTGACGCTTCTCCAATGGCCATCATAATCCCCACCGTACCAATCAAGGATACAACATAGGCTGGGATGAAGGCTAGAATAGAAGATAGGTCAAATTTTACACCGTAATGGAAAATTTTAGGAAGAGCAAACCAGGCAGCCTCTCCAACAGCAGACATATCTACTTTTCCAAGCAAAATACAGAGGACATATCCAAAAACCATACCGAAAAAGACTGACGCTGTTTTCAACATTCCTTTTCCATAATGATTCAATGCCAGAGTAAAGACCAAGACGATAAAGGCAATACTGATATTTTCAACTGAAGCATAGTCTGAAGCACCAGCTCCACCAGCTGCCCAGTCCATACTTACTGGCATGAGGGTAATACCGATGAGGGATACAACAGTCCCCGTAATCAATGGCGGAAAGAAGCGCATCAAGGGTTTGACAAAGCGACTGAGAGCAATCTCTACAAATGAACCAGCAATGGTTGCACCCACGATACCGGCAATTCCCAACTGACTACCAACGCTGATAGCTGGATTGGCAAAGGTAAAGTCCGTCCCCATCATACCAGAGACACGTGAACCAATTGGCCCCAAACCTTTAGATTGCAAAATGGTAGCAATACCAGCAACAAAGATAGAGGCTGATACCATAATAGAAGTATCTTCTACCGATAATCCCAAGGCACTCGCAACGACAAGAGGTACTGCGATGATTCCTGCAAAAGCTGCTAAAATATGCTGAAAAGCAAGCAAAACAGCCATCCCTTTTGGTGGTTGTTCATCAATTCCGTAAAGCATCCCTGAGGAATGTTCATTTGTTATTTTCTGAGACATGAGTTCTCCTTCTTTATTCCTAAATAATGGTATTAGTCTATCAGAAAACACAATCATTTTCAATACATTCCGCTCCTTAAAACATAAAACGTTCGTGTTTTTTGCGGAATTTTGTCAATATATACAATGTTTCAATCCAAAAATTCGTTTATTGTTTTGATTTTGACAAAAAAATGCTATAATACACAAAAGTAGCATTTGGAGGAGAAGATAAACATGAAAGCTTTGGAGGCACGTATTTTAAAAGATGGTCAGGTATTAGGAGAAAACATCTTAAAAGTTGACTCATTCTTGACCCATCAGGTTGATTTTCGCTTGATGAAAGAAATGGGGCAGGTCTTGGCAGATGCCTATCGTTCTAAAGAAATTACCAAGGTTGTCACGATCGAAGCCTCGGGTATTGCACCAGCCGTCTATGTTGCAGAAAGCTTAGATGTGCCAATGATTTTTGCTAAAAAGCATAAAAATATTACTATGACCGAAGGCATTTTGACCGCTGAAGTCTATTCATTTACCAAGCAAGTCACTAGCACCGTCTCTATTGCTAGTAAGTTTTTGTCGCCTGAGGACCGTGTTCTAATTGTTGATGACTTTTTGGCTAATGGACAAGCAGCAAAAGGCTTGATTGACATTATCCAACAGGCCGAAGCTCAGGTAATTGGCGTTGGTATCATCATCGAAAAATCCTTCCAAGACGGACGTCAACTCTTGTTAGATGCAGGTGTCCCTGTCACTTCACTCGCTCGTATTGAAAAATTCCAAGATGGACAGGTTGTTTTTGCAGCTGCAGATATTTAAAAGGACTTGCTTCCAATCGGGAGCAAGTCTCTTCTATTTATCTATAATTCCACACCAAAGACTTCTAATTGCTTTAATTCGGCATCAGTCAACCTGCGGTATTCCCCAAGCGCTAATTTTGGATCTAAGCGAAGAGGCCCCATTGATAATCGTTGCAAGCCTGTCACCGTCTTTCCGCAGGCCTGTACCATGCGTTTGACCTGGTGAAATTTCCCTTCTCGGATGGTGATGTCAACGAGTGAAGTCTGCTTAGCTTCATCTGTAGAGAGGATGGTCAACTGGGCTGGCTGACTGGTAAAGTCTTTCAGCTCAATTCCTGCCGCAAATCGTTCGACATCCTCTTGGGTCATGATCCCGTCAACCTGTGCACGGTAGAGTTTATCAACATGTTTTTTCGGAGAAAGCATAGCATGAGCCAGCTGACCGTTGTTGGTCAAGAGGAGCAAGCCATGGGTATCGATGTCCAAGCGCCCAACGGGAAAAACTTCCTTCTGGCGAGCTGTATCATCTAGCAGGTCCAAGACAGTCCGATGACGGTCATCCTCGGTTGCTGAAATAACTCCCTTGGGTTTGTTCAATAAATAATAAACGAATGTCTCATGGCTCAAGACCTGACCTGCTACTGCAATCTGGTCCGTCTTTTCGTCAATTTGTTGCTTTGGGGACGTCTCTACTTGGCCGTTAACTGTGACTTGCTTGTTTTTCAGGAGTTTCTTGACTTCTGTTCGACTGCCAACACCACAATCCACTAAAAATTTATCTAATCGCATACGAGTTTCTTTTCCATTTTGATATATTCTGCTTGCTGTTCTCTTTCTGTAAATCCAAGAGCATGAAAGAGGGTTTGAGCTACTTGATGAAAGGTGGCAACTGTCAGTTTGATACTAGCTGGCTGAACATGTTCCACTATGTAGTCTTCAATAGTCTGATAGAAAGCTCTGCCATTTCCCTGACCTGTCAAAGACGGTTTCATGCCCAAACGAATGTCAACGGTCTCGCCATCTTGGTCAATACAGAAATAGCCCATGAGGGCGGCATTGCGGATGACTGCAAAAAAGCGGTCCCCACGCGCCTCTGGTGAAATCATCTCAGCATAAGTCTCGGGGTTTGCACTAATCGTATAGGCATCCAAAGGTGGTTGATAGCGCCATTGGTTAGCAATTTCCAATGCCAGATCCTGGGGTAAGGGCATGATATAAAAATAATCCATTCTTCGGAAATTTTTTGCCAAATTTTTAATCCGACGGTTTTGGGTGGCGTAATTATCTGTCTGATAGACATAATCCACATAGCCCAACTGATAGGAGGGAATCATGTCCTTAAAAATCAACTGAACATCCTCGGGAAAGCGAAGTATTAATTCATTTAAGCGGTTGTTTTCTAACATAGGAATATTATACCAAAAAGGAGCGGAAATCCGCTCCTATTTCTTCAGTTGTTTATAAATCAAGCCAGCGCTTATCAAGGCACAGCCGATGGCGTAGATACCAAAGGCTCCTGTTGGGGTTGGGTTAAGTTTTTCCAGATAAGTCGGCAAGATGGCAGATGTCGCACCGCCGATGTTGCAACCCATAAGGACAATTGTCATGACTGCATTGAGCAAGGACTTAGGTGCTCGGTCTGTTACCTGACTAAAGACAATGGTTAGAATGATGCTGTAGAAAAATCCTGACACCATACCACCGAGGCCCAGTACCCAGAGATTATCCGCAAAGGCAATGCCGACAACCGCGAGTCCAAAGACCACGTAGGAAACAGCTAAAAGCCAGCCCTTCAAACGACCAACCAAGCTACTAAAGACCGTCCCTGCCACAATCCCCATGACCTGCATAAGACTGAGAATCAGACTGGCTTGCTGAGCAGTACCGATGCCCTTGGCTAAAACAATCTGAGGAATACGAATGGTCAGGAAGGTATTGACATTGATAACAAAGAAGGCTAAGAATGCCAGAAAAATGCCCATCATCCACATGGTCTTGTCCAGTTTGACCTTGGACGCATTCTCCTCAACCTTTACCTCCATGCGAGCCAGCAATTCCTCCTTGGGAACAAAGAGAAGGAAGAGAGCCAAGATGACCAAGGCAAATAGGTAGACCAAGAAGGCAGGTTGCCAACCAAACTGGGTCAACCAACCGACAAGGAGGGTAAGCCCTGCGCTTCCCAAAACCTCTGCTGAACCACGCAAGCCCATCATCTGTACCCGCTCCTGACCGGTGAAAAAATTACCGATGATATTAATAGCACGCGCATTGATCAAACCAATCCCCAAACCAAGCAAGATACGAGCCAATAAAATCAGAGGATAAGCAGTTAGAAACATGGGCAAAGCTCCGCCGATGGCCATAAGCAAAAGCCCTGCAATGATAATGTTTCGTTCAGACAAGAAACGGACAACTAGACCGTTTGCCAATAGAGTAACCATAATAGCAAAAGAGGTCACCGTAATCAAATTTTCCACCTGGGCCGCTGCAATTCCCTGCTGAGCAAAATACTCAATCATCTGCGGAATAGCTGGCGAGACAGCAAATGTCGAAACCAGCATGGTGGACAGGGCCAGCAAACTGGCTTTTTCTAAAATTCTTTTCATTTTTCTCCCTTTCAACGTTCGTCTTTTACTAGTATAACAGATTTGAGACAGAATAGATAGGTGACTGAGACTTTTATTCTCCTAGATTTCATGCTATACTTAATCTATCAATACCCAAAGGAGAGAATTATGTCTGTTATTGAACGATTGACAAAAGCTGCCCATTTGATTGACATGGATGACATCATCCGTGAAGGGCATCCAACCCTACGCCAGGTCGCTGAAGAAGTTGTATTTCCCCTATCTGACCAGGAAATTATTTTAGGCGAAAAAATGATGCAATTCCTCAAACATTCGCAGGATCCAGTCATGGCGGAGAAGATGAAACTCCGTGGCGGAGTTGGTCTAGCAGCACCCCAATTGGATGTTTCTAAACGCATCATCGCTGTTTTAGTACCAAACCCAGAAGATGAGGAAGGCAATCCACCTGCCCAAGCCTACTCTCTACAAGAGGTCATGTACAACCCTAAAATCGTGGCACACTCTGTCCAAGAAGCGGCTATGGAAGGAGGCGAAGGCTGCCTATCTGTTGACCGCGAAGTCCAAGGCTACGTAGTCCGTCACGCGCGCGTGACTGTTGATTACATGGACAAAAACGGAGAAACACACCGTATCAAACTCAAAGGATTTAATGCCATCGTGGTCCAACACGAAATCGACCACCTCAACGGTGTCATGTTCTACGACCGCATTGACCCAGAACACCCATTTGCCGTCAAAGAAGGCATGTTGGTGATTGAGTAAACATAAGAAACTGACTGAAAAATTTTCGGTCAGTTTTTCTTTTTTATGAAAATAGCAGAGCTAACTGCCTAAAAATTTCCTGCCCATCCAAAATCAGGTCTTGAAAGAGGAGGTAGTCCAGCAGAGCCAGCAAACCAGCTAGTAGGATGAAGACAACCAAGCGATTTGAAAACTGAACTTGCAAAAGATGGTTGAGACTGACTAGAACAATTTCCAAGACAAGCAAGCCAAGCACCATCCACAAGAGATAAGGGGCATTTGGAAGGAACCAAGCCCAGAGTTCCTGTCCACTCAGGAGTTCAAGAAAAATCCCTCTCTCCGAATGAGAAAGCAAGACAAGGCCATCTTCCAGATAACCAATTCCTCCGATCAGGCTATTGACCAGGAAAAGACTAACTAGAAAGAGCACTGTAAATCCTAGCGCCTGGCCCAGTCCCAGCAACCACTTGGTGACTAGGACCTTGCGCAAATCCACAGGCTGGGTCTGATAGAGACGCCAGTTTTTCCCTGCAACCTCCACCGCCTTACCCCGACTGCCAATCCAAACCGCCAGCAAGAGCACCAACAAATAGGCCGGACCATCAAAGAGAGAGCGCAGACTTCCAATACCTGACAGATCTCTGGAGCGGTCCCAAGAAGGATCGTCTACTGGAACCAAGGCATCATTGGTGTCAAAACGATTTTCCAAGCTGGTCAAAATGACATCCTTGCCCCGCTTGGTCGCAGGCACCCCAGCCTCCATCAGCTGCTGCCAGTAATACTGACTGACCTGATTGCGGGTCTGGTAACGGCGAAGATTATCTACTGTCTGGCTAGCCCCAATATCACCATTGGCAAAAGCCTTCTCCTCTCTAGCCCATAGATAGACCTGCTCTGCCTCCAGCATAGCAAGATGACTAGCGGGCAGAGCCTTGGTATTGGCCTGATATACCTGCCATTGCTTAACATAGAGGTCCTTATAGACACGGTATTCTTGCAAGAGACCAACCCTCAACTTCAACTCCTCCTGATAGCTCGCATCCTCTTTGACCAACTGCCTCAGACGGTTAATTTCCGACTGCAAATTCTCCACATAGGCCCCATCCTGCTCATAGGACTGGGCAACCAACTCCATCGAAACCCTCTCCTCCTGGGCAACCTCTTGCTTTTCTAGTCCCGTCAGTAGGGAAAATAGCAGAGCTAGGAGCAAGTTTCCTAAGACGAGCCCTTTCCAAGAATTGAGCCGACTAAGGATGAGAACATCAAAAGACCAAGCCTTGTCCAAACGCCCTGTGTCTAACTCCTTCTGATGCCCCACGGTCAGGACTAGCCTTTTCTTTTCTGTCAGCAGATAATAAGCCACAAAAAGCCCAATGGTCAACAGGAGCAAGACATCCACCGCTACAAAGACCTGTGAAAATGCAGCTGTGTCTAAAAAACTCGGAAAGGCAAGCAAGGGCAGAATTTGACCTGACCAACCAGCTACTGCACCTGCCTGATAGGAAAGCCCCAGAGCTAACAGTAACCCCGTCACCACAAAAGTCAGCCGACTGGCTAACAGGTGGTCTAGAAATCCAAATAAGAGACGAATAGCTAGGAGCAAGACCAGCCAAAAACCAAGCAAGATAAGACCGTAAAGCCAAGAGCCTATCAACTGACTCTGACCCAAAATCTCAACAGGGGCTTGAAAACTAGATACAGCCAACTGACCTGTCAGCCCATCATAGACCAGGATAAAGAGTAAACCTATCCCCACAGCCAGTAAAAGCGAAAGCAAGGAAGCAGCCAAACGCCTCATCCCCTGCAAACTCAGACTATCCCATTGCCGCAACTGCCAAACTTGATGCGCAAGTGTCTTTTCCGCCAGTTGATTGGCAAGTAGAAAACCAAGCACCAAAAATACAGGAAGAAAACCAAACAAACTTTCTAAGTAGGCTTGAACAATACGGCCTGTTGACCAAGCTTGATTTTCAGGACCATCAGGCAATTGGTAGGCAAGCAACCAGTCATTCCATCTGGCCAAACACTCGACTTCACTAAGCGTCAAGGATTGTCGCGTTTGAAAAAGCTGCCGATTGCGACTGATAAAATAGTCCAAATCCTGATACATGAGTTTGCGGTAGTTGGGGATAGCTTCAAACTTCCCCTCATCTAAGGCCCGACCGACACTTTCTATGTCGGATTTCAAGCCCACCATCCGCGGTGCTTCTTCTGACTCCTCCTCAATTTTTATATCTGCCAAGACACTAGCCAATTCACTCAGTTCTTCTTTGTAGGTTTCCACATAGGCCGCTTGGTGGACTTGGCGCTGAGAAATAGGAAGATAAGCCAAACCTAGAAAACCCAGCACGAGCAAGCAGTAGAGAGGCGACCAGAGAATTTTCTTGATTTCAAAGTTCAGTCTCATATCCCCTCACCACCTTCCTCCACGTAGAGATCACGATAGAGGGATTCCATATAGTCGCTGGCTTTTGTAAGACCAGCTACCTGCTGGATTGGAATACGATCCAGACAATCCAATAAATCTCGCTCGGGTAAGAAGATTTCCACTAGACCCTGCTCTGCCTTTTTCCACAAGAGTTGCGGATAATCCCGTAAAAATTCCTGGACCTGCTTGGAGTTTTCCACAGCAAGATGGTAATCATAATCCGCCGTCAACTCCACTTCTGTGGCAATCAACTTGCTGGCCTTGAGGAAATAAACCTGATTGGTCAGCTTCTCAATCTCCGACAAATGGTGGGAAGAAAGCAAAAGGGCAACACCTTCTGCCTGTAAATTCAGAAGAAATTCCCGCTGCTGGATGATATTGGTCGGGTCCAAGCCGATATGGGGTTCATCCAGCAACAAGAGCTTGGGCTTGGGAAGGACAGCCATGGCAAAGAGCAACTTCTGCTTCATACCCATGGAATAACCAGCCACCCGCTTTTTGACATAGTAGCCCATCCCCAATTCTTCCACCAACGCATCCACTTCCTTTTTCCCCAGCTTGTGGGTGGCAGCCACATAGGTCAGATGGTCATAACCCGTCAGCTGTGGATAAAGGGCTTGGGCATCCAATATGACAGACATGTCCTGAAAAATCGCTCGGTCACTATTGGGCCGACCATTGATGGTTACCGACCCACGGTCAGCGGTTTCTGTGTTGCTGATAATATTCAACAGAGTGGATTTCCCCACACCATTGGGACCGACTAGGGCAACCAAGTCCCCCGCTTGCAGCTCAAAGGACACATAGGACAAGACCTGGTGGGCACCGTATCGCTTGCAGACATCAACTACTTTTAGCATAGAAACTCCTTTCTTAGAGAAATGGCAGAGCGAAACAACAGCCTTTCAGCAGCTTATTTTCTATATACAAAAAACAATATTTCCACATTATCATGATATACTATTTTTACAAATATTGTTTATTTTGTTACATATTTTCACAATTTTTTGAAAGGAGTAGTTTATGCGGTGGGATTACGGAAGTGTTTACAGAGAGATTCGAAAAAGCAAACATTTGAGTCAGGAGCAGATTTGTGGGGATTATCTCAATCGCACGACCTTGGTTCGCTTTGAAAAAAATCAGAATATCCCTAGCTATGAGCTTATGCACTTCTTGCTCAAACAAGTAGATATGACCTTCGAGGAATTCGAATACCTCTGTAACTACTATCAGCCCAGCCAACGCCAACAATTACTCTATGATATAGATAATCTCCGAAATCCGACCACTAAGACCATGGAGGATTTGATAAAGCGTTGCAACGACCACTTGAACAAAGAACCCAATGACGTTCCTATTCACAGAAAGAGCCTCCTATTGGAGACTGTTGTAGCTGTCCGAAAAAGTTCTTCTATCACCCAGCTTTCCGACGAGGCTGAAACCCTGTCCAAACTCCTCTGGTCCCAACTAGAAGGATACGATAACTGGTACCATAACGATATTATCTTAGTAGGTACTCTCTTGTCACATATAATCTCACTTGATAGCCTTGAAGAAACTGCCAATCTTCTTCTAAAACGATTGGAAAAATACAAGGATTACAAGCGAATCCAGCCCACCATACTGTCATACTATCAATCATTTGCTTATTTCCTTCTTGAACAAAGACAGTACAGCAAGTCTACTTTTTTTGCCACCAAACTCATGGAACTAGCCAAGCAAGAAAAACGTTATGACCAACTAGCCCGTGCCTATGTCTACCTGGGTATTGCCCAAAACAAGCAGGAACTAATTGACAAAGGGCTACAAATCTTGGAACTGACGGACGAGCAAAACCTATTCGACAACCTCCAATTTCTTATCAAACAGCACCAAACTGACTGAAATCTCGGTCAGTTTTTTTCTGGTACAAAAAAACGACCCTTTCGGATCGTTCTACCTTATATTAGACCAGCTTTTAATAACTATCTCTATGATGACCAAATTCAAGTGCCAGAATAACCATCCTATTATCCTGAATAACGCAAATCAGCCGATAATCACCGATACGATAACGCCACTCATTGGCATGGTCCCCTGTCAATCCCTTGCCATGCAACCTCGGATTAACTGTACCATCTAGGTGTTTATCCACCCATGCAAATAATAATCTTTGGATTTGCTTATCCAATTTTCTGATTTGTTTCTGCGCCTTCTTAGAATACTCTACATGAAACATATTACAGACCAAGTTCCTTCTTGAAATCAGCATGACTGATGGTTTCAGGATCTTTCTGGTACTCCTCGTAGGCTTGATGGTAAATGCTCAAATCATACTCATCCTCAATATCACGCTCAAGCGCCTTCTTAAATAAACTTGAAAGACTTTGACCAGTCAATTGAGCATAGCTCTTGAAAAATACTTCTTCCTCTTTGTTTAATCGGATAGTTACTGTACTCATCAGTTCACCTCACTTCTTTGTGTTACATTGTAACACATTTTGCGAAAATTGTAAACCAATGCTAGATAGATTAGAGCAAAAAACGACCCTTTCGGATCGTTCTCAATTATAGTCTTTTAGTTTACTTTTAGTACTCGCTTCAAAGGTTTGGGGAACCTTTGAAGGCTGGAGATAGTGCGAACCAAGTTCGCTTCAAACGCCGCAGGCATAACTGGAGTTAGGCAAGGTGAGTTAACGACGTAATAAAAGATAAACTAAATGACGATATCTTAGTAGTATTCCCCTTGTCTATAGTCCCAAGAGTTGAAATGGTCAGACAAGTGCATCATGATTTTATCGATGTCCAGACCCTTACGGATGACAACTGGGCATGGGCTGATAGAACGGCTATCTGCACCTTGTTCTGGAATCAGTTTACCATCTTTGTCTACCATAGATACCATAACCCCTTGCTCATAGCGAGTTTCAATGGTCTTGTCTGGTTGGATAGATGCCACATAATCATCCGCCTCAATAATCAAGTCTACTTTAGACGCGATACGCTCACCGATACCTTCTACCTTACCACGATTTCCCTTACCTGACGGGTTAGCAGATGAAGCGTAGACCATGCGGCCTTCTTTTTCCCACATTTCCTTGGCAATTTGCTCGCCAGCCACACCAAACTTGATAACAAAGCAAGAAGTACCACGAACGTCGGTCATCAACTCTTCACGACCATCGCCATAAGCCTGCAACTTGGCATAAGCCTCTGGTTTCCAAGGCAGGATACAACCCAACAAAATGTCCTCATCCCAATGTTTTTGGTAGAAGGCATCAATCTCAGGAGTCAACTGAGCCAACTCACGCAGCTCCTCCATGCTACCACAAAGGACCACGCCCGGCTTATTACGCTTGCGCTCTTTAGCGTCAAATTTACGTTCCAAACCAGCCTTGTCAGACGTCATGATGATGTAACCAACCTTAGTCGGACAGACAATCACGCCCCCCTCGCCCTTGATAATGTCAAGACCTTCTTGTGAAAGTGTGCCATCCCAGTGAATTTGTTTCGTCATAATCATTTCCTCTTTTCTTTTTTTCCATAGCAGAGCTAACTGCCTATTTTTTCATCTCTCGTAAGAGTCTTTCAGTTTACTTTTAGTACTAGCTCTAACTGTCTGGGAGACAGTTAGAGCTTGGAGATAAAACGAACATTGTTCGTGTCAACGAGTCGCAGACAGCTTCAACAGTCAGAGTAGTGACTGTTAAAGTTTTAAAATCATACTTACGATAGTAAGTAACGCTTGTAAAGTACGGCAAAGCGAGTTCAAATAATGATGAAATTATTTGAAGTTGGAAATAGGGAAACGGAGTTTCCTCGTTCGTCGCAGTAATAAAAGATAAAATGGAAGACTCTAGTTTTGCCAGTAGCTTGGACGGTCCCCTTCATACTCAGCAATCAAATCCTGATACTGTAATGTAATACCAATATCATCCAAGCCATTGAGCAACTTGTGTTTCCAGTCCTGTTCGATGTCAAATGGGAATTCCCCAAAAGGCGTCCGTATCAACTGGTCTGCCAAGTCAACCGTGATTTCTTGGTCAGGACCCAGCTGAGCCAGTTGGTCCCTGACTTCTTTGGGCTGGATAATGGGCAGAATGCCGTTGTTCAAGTCATTGTTGTAATGAATATCTCCAAAGGAGCCTGCAATGATAACCTTGAAGCCATAATCTGCCAGAGCCCAAGCAGCGTGTTCCCTAGAAGAACCTGCTCCGAAGTTGTCCCCAGATATGAGGATACTAGCTCCTTGATACTCAGGCTGATTGAGAATGAAATCAGGATTATCCGTGTAGTTATCATCCAAATACCGCCAAGCATAGAGCAGATACTTACCAAAGCCTTTTTTGTCAATCAGCTTGAGAAACTGCTTGGGCAGGAGCTGGTCAGTATCAATATTATCATTCATGAGCGGAACGGTTGTTCCTGTCCATGTGGTAAATTGGTGCATTAAACTCCCTCCTTGAGAATGTCTAGCTGTCTAGTGTCGACAAATCGTCCATAAAGCGCAGCTGCGGCAGCCATAGCAGGACTACACAAGTGGGTCTTGGCCCCAAAGCCCTGTCGGTCTTCAAAGTTTCGATTACTTGTAGAGGCGCAGTGGACACCTGCAGGCACCTTGTCTGGATTCATACCCAGACACATGGAGCAACCTGGATCTCGCCATTCAAAACCAGCCTCCATGAAAATCTTGTCTAGACCAAGCTTTTCTGCAGCTCGCTTGACAGGGCGACTGCCTGGTACGACAATAGCCGTAACCTGCTCTGCTATTTTCCGCCCCTTAACAATCCTAGCTGCCAGCTGCAAATCGCTGAGGCGAGCATTGGTACAGGAGCCTAGGAAGACATAGCCAACGGGAATGTCCGCAGCCTTTTGCCCAGGAGCTAAGTCCATATAAGCGTAGGCCCGCTCGTCGTTGTGATCACGGATAGCTGGGAAGGTTTCATCAAAGCTAACCCCCATAGCAGGCGTCGTTCCCCAAGTGACCATCGGTGCCAAGTCTGACACATCAAGGACCAGGTGCTTGTCATAGACCGTGTCCGCATCCGAGTAGAGCTCCTTCCAGTCTGCCACCGCCGCCTCAAAGTCCGCTGGTGCACACTCACGACCTCGCAGGTAGTCAAAAGTGGTCTGGTCTGGAGCCATAATGCCCATCTTAGAGCCGAACTCAATGGACATATTGCAAATGGTCATCCGCTCTTCCATGCTGAGTCGGTCGATGACTGGACCTGCAAATTCAACCACGTGACCCAAACCACAATCCACGCCGTAGCGGGCAATCAGAGCCAGGATAAAGTCCTTGGCATAGACACCCGCCTGGGCCTGACCGACAAACTCCACTAGGAGCCGCTTAGGTTTGACCTGCCAGATGGTCTGGGTAGCCAGAACGTGCTCCACTTCGGAAGTGCCAATCCCAAAGGCAATGGCACCAAATGCTCCGTGAGTCGCCGTATGGCTATCCCCGCAGACAATAAACTTACCTGGCTGGGTCCTGCCTGTTTCTGGTCCGACCATATGGACAATCCCCTGATGTTCAGAACCGTGGGTTGCGTGGGGAATACCGAAATCTTCTATATTCTTCGCCAAGGCATCCATCTGAGTCTTGGAAATGACATCACGGATATTGTGAATATCAACGGTTGGCACATTGTGGTCAAAAGTCGCAAAGGTCAAGTCTGGGCGCCGAACAGGTCGCCCTGTATCCCTCAATCCTTGAAAGGCCTGGGGACTGGTCACCTCGTGCACATAATGTTGGTCGACATAGAGGAGCTGGGGCTGACCTTCCTGACCTATAATCACATGGCGATCCCAGAGCTTATCGAAAATGGATTTGCCACTCATGGTGACCTCCTTTCAAGCTGTTCAATAATAGCCGCGGTCATTTCTTTGGTGGATGCGGTCCCACCTAGGTCTTTAGTGAAAATGCCCTGTGCAAAGACCGCTTCAACTGCCTGGCGAATGGCTTGACCTGCTTGGACCAAATCAAAACTCTCTTCCAACATCATGGCAACAGATAAAATCATGCTGACAGGATTAGCAATGCCCTGACCTGCAATATCGGGTGCCGAACCATGGATAGGTTCGTAGAGACTGGGACCTGCCACCGCATGACTAGCAGAAGGCAGAACCCCTAGCGTTCCTGTTAATACGCTGGCCTCATCCGACAAAATATCTCCGAAAAGATTTTCCGTCACCAAGACGTCAAATCGACTAGGATTGGTAATCAAGAGCATGGCAGCACTATCCACCAACTGGTGCTCCAAGGTCACATCTGGGTAGTCCTTAGCCACCTCATCCGCTACCTTCCGCCACAATTTTGACGTCGCCAGTACATTTTGCTTATCAATGCTGGTGACTTTTTTCCGTCTTTTTTGGGCTAGGTCAAAGGCAGAGCGGACAACTCGTTCGATTTCCTCAGCTTGATAGGTATTGCTATCGCTGGCTTGGTCTGTTTCCAGAATATGCTCTCCAAAATAAATCCCGCCTGTCAACTCCCGTACCATGACCAAATCCACACCATCCAGCCGGTCGGCTTTCAGAGGAGAATAGTCTTTCAGGCTATCAAAAATTTTGACCGGACGGATATTGGCAAAGAGACCCAATTCCTTCCGAAGTTGAAGCAGACCTTGTTCTGGTCGAACAGCTGCATCATCATATTGAGGGCTACCGATAGCTGCTAACAAAATCGCATCCGCCTGACGGCAGGCTTGTAAGGTAGCATCTGGTAGAGGATGGCCAGCCGCATCAATCCCAGCGCCACCAAAAGCTCTCTCCTCAATCTCATAATCAAACCCTACTTGCCCAGCAACAGCCTCGAGGACTGCTAGGCCAGCCTCCATGATTTCAGGACCGATTCCATCACCAGCCAAGGCTACAATTTTTTTCGTCATATTTCCTCCTAGCTAGTTGGCAACTCTTTCTCAGATAGTTTCTTATCAATCTGTCCGCTATTTTCTTTCTGTACCATGACATTGGCATGAATATAAGCAATTGCAGAAGCTTTCAATACGTCAAAGTCAATACCAGAGGCGTTAAAGACGGTTTCCGTTGCCTTGTTTTCTACGGCGACAAGCACACGCGCCTGGGCATCAATTCCATCGGTAATAGCGTCGATATGGTAGCGTTCCAAGCTGATCTCTTGGTGGAAGAATTGGTCAATGGCATTAAAGACAGCCTCAACCGAACCCTTGCCAGATTCCACAACAACCACTTCTTCCTCATCCTGATTGATGAAGATGACCTGTGCCTGAATACTTCCGTCAGACTGGCTATCCAAACGCAAATCTTTAAATTGGAAACCATCACGATTGCTGATTTCTGTCCCAGCTACCAAGGCACGAATATCTGCGTCCGTGATTTTTTCTTTCTTGTCCGCCAGATTTTTAAAACGAGCAAAGAGACCAGCAACATCACTTTCTTCAAAATACAAGTCTAATTCTTTCAGCTTTTCCACAAAGGCATGGCGACCAGATAGTTTACCCAGTGGCAGAGAATTTTTCTTGACCCCTACCAACTCAGGTGTAATGATTTCATAAGTCAATGGATTTTTCAAGACACCATCTTGGTGGATACCTGACTCATGAGAGAAGGCATTGCCACCAACCACCGCCTTATTGCGTGGAATGGCAATCCCAGAAAAGCGAGATACTAATTCCGAAGTATTGAGCGTTTCCTTAAGAACAATCGGACTGGTCACATCATAGAAATCTTTCCGAATTTCAAGGGCAACAGCTACTTCTTCAAGGGCCGCATTTCCTGCCCGCTCACCGATACCATTGATAGTTCCCTCAACACGACCGGCACCGTTTTTAATAGCTGAAAGAGTATTGGCAACAGCCATACCTAGGTCATTGTGGCAATGCGGACTGAAAATAATCTCACGGTCCGATTTGACGTTGCTTGTCAAGTAACGGAAAATTTCTCCGTAGTGCTGAGGAGTCGTAAAGCCGACTGTATCTGGAATGTTGATGTAGGTCGCACCAGCATCTACCGCTGTCTGCACAACTTCTAGCAAATAATCCAACTCCGTCCGCGTCGCATCCTCTGGCGAGAACTCCACTACCTCAAAACGCTCACGGGCATAGCTGACATGTTCAGTGATTTGCGCCAAAATTTCTTCTTTGGTCTTTTGAAGTTTAAATTCACGGTGAATGGGACTGGTCGCAATGAAAACATGAATCTGCGGATACTTGGCATCTTTCAGAGCCTCATAACAAGCATCAATGTCTGACTTGACTGACCGAGCCAAACCTGTCACAGCCGTCTTGGTCATAGCCGCCGCAATCTGACGAACCGCTTCAAAAGAATCAGGACTGGCAGCTGGGAAACCCGCTTCAATGGCAGAAATCCCCCATTTCTCCAACTGCTTGGCGATGGTCACTTTTTCCTTGATAGAAAAATTCACACCCGGCGTCTGTTCACCATCCCGTAAAGTCGTATCTAAAAATTCAATCACACGCATAAGAATACCTTTCTAAACTCTTCAAATTAAAGATATACGAACAACTAGTTCCTTACTCTATAATTTTGACAGTCCATTCAACTTACTTTTAGTACTAGCTCCAACAGTCAGAGTAGTGACTGTTGGAGGTGGGAAATAAAGCGAACTTAGTTCGCATCAAAAGCTACAGTCAGAGTAGTGACTGTTGAAGGTAGGAAATAGAGCGAACTTAGTTCGCATCAAAAGCCGAAGACAGCTTGCATAGTCCAGTGGATTGTGCAAGGCGGGAGATTAGACTTGCAAAGCAAGTCACATCCGTGGAGTACGGCAAAGCGAGTTAACGCAGTAATAAAAGAAAAGGGGATGGACTGTGATAAAAAGAAAACACCTCGAGGATTATTACCTGCGAGATGTTGTCAACAGCGCCCGCTTGGTAAGCCAAACAGGACTAATGCTACCTAGTGCACTAGCCCAACCGTCGCAACAACAAAGTAAAGTTTGTAGTGACTGGTTTCATTTGACTTTTTCCTTTCAGTGTTCTGGAACCTGTATTCACAGTTCAGCACTTCCATCTAAGGCTAGTATTTCAGCTACTCATCGTTAGTTTTTTTCAAAATACGTCAGTATTCCCTCAAAAAACTGCCTTGATTAGCGAAAAACCACATCTTATATGCAAGCACTTCACTTGTGAATACAGGTTCTTGGTTGTTTACAATAATACCTTACTTTTTTTCACTTGTCAATACAAATGTTGTAATTTTCTGAAAAATCCGAACAATGCGGCAATTCCCGCAAATCCCTCCACAAATAAAACCAAACCTCATCCGAAGTTTGGTTTTACAGTTCATTTTAATTCCGTCTGGAACTGCTAAAAATTGCCACCAGTAATACTGCTCCAAAGACTGACGGTACCAGGGCCATG
Organism: Streptococcus sp. 2018110; assembly: GCF_019754115.1. Lineage (NCBI taxonomy): Bacteria > Bacillati > Bacillota > Bacilli > Lactobacillales > Streptococcaceae > Streptococcus > Streptococcus sp. 2018110. The sequence continues at coordinate 66,986 of NZ_JAIJZO010000006.1, forward strand.
CCAGCAAATTGTGGTCCCCAATCACCAAAGAGCAACTGTCCAATCCACGAACCAGCAAGCCCAAGGATAATATTCCCCAGACAACCACGACGGTCATCTGACGAAGTAAGAGCGCCAGCAATCAAGCCAATAATGGCACCTGCGATAATACTTGTTAACATCTTGTATTCCTCCTATTCTTACAAAATGGGAGTGGGAAAGAACTCGACTAGGTCAAAAAGAGTTCGTCTTCCCACCCCCGCACAGTTGATTAGGTCAGATTTGGAGTGCAAAACACGAACAAATCTGCCAATCAACCACTGCGCTGAGATGTTGACACGAACTCTGAGAAGTGACACTGGGCTTTTTGCCCAATTTCATTCAAATATCATTAGATAGCCCACTCACCGTCACGGAAGATTGGTACACGGGTACCGTCTTCACGGATACCGTCAATGTTCATCTTGTTGGAACCAATCATAAAGTCCACGTGAACATCTGAACGATTGAGACCAGCTTCTTTAAGCTCTTCTTGGCTCATTTCTGTACCACCTTCGATAGAGAAGGCATAGGCTTGACCAATCGCCAAGTGGTTTGAGGCATTTTCGTCAAAGAGAGTATTGAAGAAAGTCACGCCTGATTGAGAGATTGGGCTCTTGTCTGGCACAAGGGCAACTTCACCGAGACCACGTGCACCAGCATTGTCAAAGACCAATTTCTTCATGACTTCATCGCCTTTTTCAGCTGTTACATCCACGATTTCACCATCTTTGAAGGTTACTTTGATGCCTTCGATGATGTTACCATTGTAGCTGAGTGGTTTTGTAGACGTTACATAGCCGTCTGCTACACGGTAGTCAGGTGCTGTGAAGACCTCTTCTGTTGGCATATTGGCAATAAAGTGTTCACCTTGGGCATTGACCGAACCAGCCGCTTCCCACAAGTGATTCTTCGGCATACCAAGAACGAGGTCAGTTCCTGGTGCTGTGTAGTGCAATTTGACAAACTGCTCGTCGTTAAGGACCTTAGCCTTAGCCACCAAGCGTGCCTCATGCTCTTCCCAAGCCTTGATTGGATCTTCTTCGTAGATACGGCAAGTCTTGAAGATTTGATCCCAAAGGAGGTCCACTGCCTCTTCGTCAGACGCTGCATTTGGAAAGACTTTTTTAGCCCATTCCAAACCAGAGGCTGCACCAAGTGTCCAACTAACCTTGTTCGCTTGCGTTGCTTGACGCATTGGCTGCAATGCTTGGCTGAGTGCACGAGCGTTGCGAGACAATTTCTCTGGATCCACACCGTCGTAAGCTCCTGGATCTTCAGACAAGACCACCAAACGGCTTGCCTTGCGCTCTAGGAGGTAGTTCATTTCAGTAACACGTTGTGGATGAACTTGTTCCAAGAGTTCCACATCTACATTGACCAAACGTTCACGCGCAATCACATCGTCCAACCAGTTGACCAAGACTTCCTTAGCACCATGAGCGTAAGCTTCTTTGACAATCAAACGTGCCAACTCAGCCTGTTCCACACCAATTGTCAATTGAATCGTGTGACCTGGTTGCACATTGATACCTGTTGAAACCAAAAGTTTAGCATATTTAGCGAGATTTTCTTTAAAATTTGGTAATACCATCTTTTTCTCCTTTGTACTTTGAAATACCCTATTATTGTATCATATTTTAAGCTAGACAGATAAAAAAACTTCCTGCTGATACAGGAAGTTGGAAAGGTTAGCTCTGGGAGATAGTTAGAGCTGGAAGATAAAGCGAACGGAGTTCGTGTCAAAAAGCCGAAGGTATAACTCAATGCTCTCTTATTTCTAGGCATTGACTTGAAACAGTCCCCCAGACTGCTTGCACAGTTAATGGACTGTGCAAGATTGGAGATAAAACTTGCAGAGCAACTCGCTTTTGCAAAATCAGGCAAAGCGAGTTCAAACAATCCAGTGGAGTGAAACAGTTCGGGGAACTGTTTCAGCCTGAGCCCAAAAACGCAAAAGCGAGGTTGAAGTTGGAAATAAGGAAACGAAGTTTTCTCATCTGCCGACGTAATAAAACAAACTGTAAATATGTATACTCAATGAAAATTGAAGTCAGACTAGGCGACGCAGATGTAGATAGAACTTAAGTTCATCACATCAAGTCAACAACGTCTGATCCCATCACAGGGTAAAGTTTTCAGTTTGCTTTTAGTACTAGGCAACGAGCTGAAGGCTGTACTGAAGTACGCCAAAGCGAGTTAACGACGTAATAAAGCAAACTGTAAACTTTACTAGTTACCAAAAACCTTTACACGGTCACTATCCGCCATATAGTCTTTGTCTGCTGCTGGAGCTGCGATGCTTCCGAATGGTGCTTGTGCACGGAGTTTCCAGTTAGCTGGGATACCGTATTTTTCAGCAACTTGTGCGTCAACCAATGGGTTGTAGTGTTGTACGTTCATGCCGATATTTTTCTCAGCGAAAGCCAACCATACTGCGTACAAGTTGATACCGTGAGCTTGCTCAGACCAGATTGGGAAGTTTTCAGCGTAAAGTGGGAAGCTTTCTTGCAGGCCTTTAACCACGTCTTGGTCTTCGAAGAACAAGATAGTACCAGCACCAGCCGCAAAACCAGCCAAACGACCTTTTGTGCCTTCAAAAGCTTCTGCTGGCGTTACTTTTTCTAATTCGCTGTAGGCAATTTCGTTCCAGAAAGCATCTGATTCAGCTCCGAAAAGTACAACTGCACGGCTTGATTGTGAGTTGAAAGCTGATGGAGATTCTTTCATGGCTTTCTCAACAAGTGCTACTACTTCTTCGTTTGATACTGGCAATTCTTTACCAAGTGCATAGATAGAACGACGAGTTTCTTGAAGTTTTGCAAAGTTTGACATAGGATTTCCTCTTTTCTTATTGTTACTACATAGTAGTTTTTTATCACTATGTAGAGATTATATACCTATCAAAAATATTAGTCAAGAGTTTTGATTTCTTTTTATAAAAAAAATTCACTGCTTCCAAAAGAAACAGTGAACAAGTTTAAAACAAATCATCAAAGAGACTGAGCTGGTTATCCTCTGGCATTTTGCCGAGAATGCCCATTTCATCCATTTTTTCAACCAGTGTACCTGACAATCCACCACGCTTACGGAGTTCTGTCTTAGAGAGGAATTCTCCCTCTGCACGCGCCGCCACAACCTGCTTGGCAACGTTCTCTCCCAGACCATCCATGGCAACAAATGGCGGGATGAGGGTGTCTTCTTCAATCAAGAAATCGGTCGCATGGGACTTGTAAAGGTCCAGCTTACCGAACTTGAAACCACGTTCCAGCATCTCATTGACCAACTCAAGCGTGGTATAAAGGTCTTGCTCAACGTTTGAGGCTTCGTTGTTCTTCTTCTTGAGGGCAATTTCTTCCATCTTGGCCTTGACCCGTTCCAGACCACCTGACATGGTCGCCAAATCAAAGGCCTTGGCACGAATAGAGAAATAAGCACAATAGTAGTAGAGTGGGTGATGAACCTTGAAATAGGCAACCCGCAAGGCCATCATAACGTAGGCAGCCGCGTGGGCTTTAGGGAACATGTACTTGATTTTCCCACAGGATTCGATGTACCAGTCTGGCACCTTGTTATCCTTCATGGCTTGGATATAGCCATTTCGCTCTTCCTCGGAAATCTTGAGCCACAAGCCCTTCCGCACCCGTTCCATGATGTTAAAGGCCATCTTAGGTGGCAAACCTGCGTGCATGAGATAAACCATGATGTCATCCCGACAACCGATAACTGTGGATAGGTCGGCAATTCCTGCCTTAATCAAGTCCTGGGCATTGCCCAACCATACGTCTGTACCGTGGGATAGACCAGACAGCTGCAAGAGTTCTGCAAAGGTGGTCGGTTTGGTTTCCTCCACCATCCCCCGTACAAAGTTGGTTCCAAATTCAGGAATGCCCAGCATACCTGTCGGCGTCCCAATCTGCTCTGGGGTAACTCCTAGAATTTCCGTACCTGAGAAAAGGGCCATCACTCCCTTATCATCAGCAGGAATGGTCTGCGGATCAATGCCCGACAAGTCCTGCAACTTGCGAACCATGGTCGGATCATCGTGACCCAGGACATCGAGTTTCAAGACGTTTTCATCAATATCGTGGAAGTTAAAGTGGGTCGTCTGCCAGTTGGCCGTCACATCATCGGCAGGATACTGAACAGGTGTAAAGTCATAGACATCCATGTAGTCAGGGAATACGATAATTCCCCCTGGGTGCTGACCAGTCGTCCGTTTGACCCCAGCCGCACCAGCAGCCAAACGTTCTACTTCTACATCACGGTAGAATTTGCCATAATCCCGCTCATAGCCTCGGACAAAACCATAGGCAGTCTTAGCAGCTACCGTACCTACCGTTCCTGCACGGAAGGCATTTTCTTCGCCAAAAATATCCCGAACATCCAAATGGGCAGAGGGTTGGTCATCCCCTGAGAAGTTCAAGTCAATATCGGGAACCTTGTCTCCATCGAAACCAAGGAAGGTCTCGAAAGGAATGTCCTGTCCATCTTTTTTATACTTGGTCCCACATTCTTCACAGTCCTTGTCTGGCAGGTCAAAACCTGAACCATAGGAACCATCTGTGATAAATTCACTGTGTTGACAATTTGGACAGACATAGTGAGGAGGCATAGGGTTTACCTCGGTAATCCCAATCATGGTCGCAACGAAACTGGAGCCGACAGACCCCCGTGAACCCACCAGGTAGCCCCGCTCGTTGGAACGATGCACCAACATCTGCGACGCCAGGTAAATCACGGCGAATCCATTACCCAGAATGGACGTCAATTCCTTCTCAATTCGCAGGTCAATAATATCAGGCAGAGGATTGCCATAAATTTCAAAGGCTTTTTGATAGGTCAATTCCGCAACCGTTTCCTCAGCCTTCTCAATATAAGGCGTGTAGAGGTCGGTCTTGACTACCTGAACATCTTCAAACCGATCGAGCATGGCATTGGGATTGGTAATGACAATCTCGCGCGCTAGACTTTCTCCCAAGAAGGCAAATTCGTCCAACATCTCGCTGGTCGTTCTAAAGTGAGCCTTAGGCAGTGGTGCTGGTTGGGCATTCTCACCATTTCCGATGGTCCAGTTAATCGGTGCCCCTTGACCTAGGGCACGAACAATGATTTCCCGATAGATTTCCTCTTCGGGGTCAATATAGTGAACATTTCCTGTCGCCAAAACTGGCAGACCTGCCCTACGTCCTACCTCAATCAACTGCTTGATAGTCTCTTCAATCTCTGCCACGTCCTTAAACTGCTCCTTGGCAATCATGGGAGCATAGAGAGCAGGTGGCATGACTTCGATAAAATCATAATAAGCTGCCGTTTTAACCGCTTCATCTATCCCTTTGGAGAGTAAATCATCGAAGACCTCGCCCTCTTGACAGGCTGTTCCCAATATTAAGCCTTCACGATGGGCATTGAGAACGGTCCGTGGAATACGTGGAACTCCCTCAAAATACTTGGTATTAGAAAGAGAGACCAGTTTGAACATATTTTTCAAACCAACCTGATTGATCACATATAACGTGGCATGCTTGACACGAGCCTTCTTATAGGAATCCTCCGCAATCAGCTCCGTATTTAGCTGGTTGAGATTGGTCAAATTGTGCTTCTCCAGAGCATCTTTTAGAAAGATGAAGAGCAGGCGTCCTGTCGCCTCCGCATCGTAGTTGGCCATGTGGTGATGTTCAAGAGCAACACCAAACCGCTTGGTGAGAGGACCTAAACCATGACGCTTAAAGTCGGGGTAGAGGTTACGAGCAAATTCCAAGGTATCAATGACAGGCTGGCTAATAATAGGTAAGCCTGCTCGTTCATAGTTGACATTCATAAAGCCAACGTCAAAGGTCGCGTTGTGGGCAACCATGACGGAATCTTGACAGAAATCTTGAAACTCACGCAGGACTTGTTCCAGAGGTTTAGAACCGCGCACATGCTCATCTGTGATTCCTGTCAGATCTGTTGTAAATTGACTGAGCGGATGACCTGGATCGATAAACTCATCAAATTCTGCAATGATATTGCCCTTGTGCATCTTAGACGCCGCAATCTGAATCAGGGCATTGTTGACTGCAGATAGACCGGTTGTTTCCACGTCAAAGACCACATAGGTTGCTTCGGACAGGACTACATCTGCTTCGTTGTAAGCAATGGGCACAGAGTCCTCAACAATATTGGCCTCCATCCCGAAGAGGGGCTTAATCCCAGCTTTACGGGCAGCATGATAGCCATGGGGGAAGGACTGGACATTGCCATGGTCAGTAATGGCCACCGCCTTGTGTCCCCAAGCCGCAGCACGTGCCACCAAGTCCTCAACAGCAGGCAGGGCATCCATGGTAGACATATTGGTATGAGCATGAAACTCGACCCGTTTCTCCCCTTCAGGCATAAGGTCCTTACGGATTTCCTTCTTGACCTCTTGGACTTCCTGCACATTCATAGTCAAATCACGGGTAAAATTATTGGTCTCCACATTGCCTCGCACCCGCAACCAGTTGCCCTTTTTGACCATATCAAACTTCTGGGCCTCTTCCTCATTCTTAGCCCACTTCTGCAAGGTGAAGGACGAAGTATAGTCGGTCATCTTAAAGTTGATAATGACCCGTCCCGTCTTGGTCGTCTTCTGCTCGACCTCAAAGACCAGTCCCTCAAAGACAATCCGGTTCTCCTCACTATCCACCTCAATCATAGGCGTAATCTCAGCCTTTTCAATATTGACCTTGGCAGGACGATTTTTCTTATATTCTGGGACAAATGGCTGAGCTGCCTCTGGTGGTGGCGCCATTTGAGCCAGTTGTTCAAGGGCCGCCAAGTTTTCTTCATTAGCCTGCTGGTAAATTTCTTCATTTTGCGCATGGAAAATCTCCGCTTGTTGCTGCGTCATTTCCTGACAGACTTGGATGTCCACCGCAAGATTGCCAAAACCAAATCGCTTATATTGTTCCACAAGATTTGGCAGATGATTCTTCCGAAAATGATCTGTGTCAATGGTTTCAGGACCTTTTATCCACAAAACACCATCTCTATAAGTCACCTCTAATGGCTGAAAAAGAGCCTTGAAGCCTGCACTCTGGCACAAATCTTCCGTAAAAGCTTCTGGATAATAAGCTTCTACCAAACCAGCTTCAAAGGCCTCCGCATCGCTGACAATAGAAAATTGAATCTTATTGCCCACCTTTTCAAACTCCGTCGCCAAACGAGCCTTGAAGAGTTGATAATCCATGAGCGGCAAGGGGGTTTCAAAACGGAAGGTAAATTCCCAGAGTTTGCTGACCTTGTGCAAGACTACTTTCTCAATCGTTGCAGTCGAAAAAGCCCCTGATTGTCGTGCATCAAGAGGCATTCCGATTTGTTGTAGCAAGAGTTGAAACTTATCTGACATACTTATTTCCTTTGTAGTTCGTTAGAAACATTTTACCATAAATGAGGTATTTTTTCCTGAGTCAGGAAGAAAAAACTCTCAGGTTCATTTCCTGAGAGATCTGATTTCTATAGAAATTGGTAGCCTACCAAGCCGCAGCTTCTGTCGGTGCTTCTAAAAAATCCAGCCATTTTTTATCCTTGACACGACAGAGGGTGACAGAAATTCCTCCCATATCTAGACTAGTCATAAACTTACCTGTTTTTATATAGGAAAGCTTCAGACCTTCTAGCTCTAGAAATTGGCAAATGTCGTTCAAAAAGATTCCTTGCTCAACCTCGGACATAGATCCAAGATTATTGACCAGGAGGATGTAGTCTTCCCCCTCCTTCCAGCGGAATTTTAATTTTAATTTGTTCACAATTTCGTTGGCTAACTGCTCAGAGGATTCAAAACGAACGGTCCGATAGCCTTCTTCTCCATGGATGCCGATGCCGTAAGATATTTGCCCCTCCTCCAAATCAAACAAAGGCAGGGCAGCATTGGGCAAATAGGCCGACTTGGTTGCAAAACCGATGGTCGCAATTTCTGTTGCCAGAGACAGTCCCAGCTGTTCCAATTCATCCAGGCTATAGCCAGTAAGGGCAGCAGCTCCTAATATCTTATGAAGTAGAATAGTCCCTGCAAGCCCCCTATGCCGCATACGGAAATTATTCTTAGTATCGACCGAAATATCGTCATGGGATACGATGTACTTGACTGCAATTCCCTCCTGCCGAGCCAATTCGATGGCTTTTCTAAAAGAGACAAGGTCTGCCTCAAAGTTTTTTACAATCAGAAAAACTCCCTTGCCCTTATCTACTGCACGAATGGCTGCCAAGACTTCTTCAGCAGTTGGTGGAGTAAAAATCTCTCCATAAACTGCTGCAGTCAGCATTCCTTTACCGACGAAGCCAACATGGGCTGGCTCATGACCAGAACCACCGCCAGAAACAATCGGAATCTGTTCCCCATTTTGTCTTCTTTGCAGAACAATCGGAAGCCCCTTCACTTTCTTCACTTTAGGATTGGTTCGACAGAAACCATCCAAATAATCTTCAATAATTGTTGCCTGTCTATTTCTAATAAACACCATATATTAACTCCTACAAAATCAAAAACGACTCGCGAACAAGAGCCACCATTTGCTTCCAATAACTGTGAATCTGACAAGGCGACTGCGTCAGTCCTTCCTTTATCAGTCCAATCCAAGCATTAACATGATAGAGAATCAAAAAATGCTTATCCTGTTGGGAAATTATTTTACCCTCCTGAAGCTGGTATTCGTTGATAATTTTCTCCATCAAAACCATAAAGTAGCCTTCTAAATAGCTGACAAAATCATTTTGCCCCTTAATCTCAAAGAGTTGTCTATAGAAAGATTGGTTACTCTCGATGTAGTACAAAAGCTCATCCAGAAGCTTGATTCCACTAATATAGGTCAGATTGTCAGTTACCTGCTCCTGCAATTCTGTTTCAAATATCCAGTCCAGCAACTCATACTTGTCTAAAAAATGGTTGTAAAAGGTTTGACGACGAATCCCTGCTTCCTGCATGATGTCGACAACTGAGATTTTATCAAAGGATTTTTGGGATAGCTGTTTTTTAAAAGCCTTTGCAATCCTTTTCTTTGTAATCAACGAGGTTGGCATATGTCACTTCCTTTCGCTTCCTCTTTATTATACCCTATCATGCTTTTCTTTGGAACAAAAGGGACACTTTGGACAATCTGTCCCTTCCTTTTTTCTTTCGGACAATGTAAAATGAAAGCGCAAACAAAAACAAAGGAGTTTTCTCATGAAAAAAATTATCAATCAACCCGAACATGTCGTTGATGAAATGTTAAAAGGACTTGTCTTTATGCACCAAGATCTTGTCGATCGTATCGATGGATTTGATGTGATTATCCGCAAGGCTGAAAAAACTGGTAAAGTCGGCATCATCTCAGGAGGTGGCTCTGGTCACGAACCTTCTCATGCAGGTTTTGTCGGCAAGGGCATGCTGTCTGCCGCTGTATGTGGCGCAGTATTTACCTCACCAACACCAGACCAAATCTTGGAAGCCATCAAGGCTGCTGACGAGGGAGCTGGCGTCTTTATGGTCATCAAAAACTACTCCGGCGACATCATGAACTTTGAGATGGCGCAAGAATTGGCGGAAATGGAGGGCATCGAAGTAGCCAGTGTCGTTGTGGACGATGACATCGCTGTAGAAAATAGCCTCTATACCCAAGGCCGTCGTGGGGTAGCAGGTACCATCCTTGTCCACAAAATTCTCGGTCACGCTGCAACAACTGGCAAATCCCTAGCAGAAATCAAGGAACTAGCCGACCGTCTCGTCCCACAAATCAAGACTATCGGCTTAGCCCTTTCAGGCGCTACTGTACCAGAAGTGGGCAAACCAGGCTTCGTCCTTGAAGAAGATGAATTTGAATATGGTGTCGGTATCCATGGCGAACCTGGCTATAAGAAAGAAAAACTCCAACCATCTGCTAAATTGGCTGAAGAATTGGTTGAGAAATTGGCAGAAGGCTTCGATATTCAAGATGGCGAGCACTATGGTGTCCTTATCAACGGTCTCGGCGCTACCCCACTGATGGAGCAATATGTCTTTGCCAACGACGTTGCTCAATTGCTGGCTAAAAAAGGTGTGGTCGTTGACTACAAGAAAATCGGTAACTACATGACATCGATTGATATGGCTGGACTGTCATTGACCTTAATCAAATTAGAAGACCCAAGCTGGATTGACGCTTTGCAGGCCCCTGTTGAAGTGGTAGCTTGGTAGGAGAAAGACTATGGATGCAAAACAAGCACTGCTCTGGATGGAGATATTTAACAAGAAAATTCAAGAAAACAAAGATTATTTGAGTGAGCTTGACTCTCCTATCGGAGATGGAGATCACGGGGGCAACATGGCGCGAGGAATGGCTGCCGTCATGCAGGAGCTATCTGAAAAAGACTATGAGACTGCGGACCAAGTCTTTAAGGTGGTTGCCATGCAACTTCTCAGCAAGGTTGGCGGTGCTTCCGGTCCTCTCTACGGCTCTGCCTTTATGGGGATTACTAAAGCCAGTCAAGCCGGCACTGATTTGGCAGACATGCTACAAGCAGGTTTGGACATGATCCAAAAACGCGGCAAGGCTGAATTAGGCGAGAAAACCATGGTAGACGTCTGGATTCCTGTTATTTCTGCCCTAAGAGAAAGCCAACTGACAACGGAAATTATCCATAAAGCCGTTCAAGGAACAAAGGATATTGCTGCAACCAAGGGACGCGCGTCCTATGTTGGAGAAAGGTCTATTGGACACATTGATCCAGGCTCTTTCTCATCTGGACTTCTCTTTGAAGCCATGCTGGAGGCAGGACTATGACAAAGGTTGGTATCTTACTCGTATCCCATTCAAAAAATTTGGCCCAAGGAATCATCGACCTAGTATCTGAAGTCGCGAAAGATATTCCCATCACCTACTGTGGCGGACTAGAAGATGGTAGCATCGGTACCAGCTTTGAAATCGTACAAGAGCGAGTTGAAGCCAACCCTGCTGATACCCTCCTTGCCTTTTTCGATCTAGGTAGCGCCCGAATGAACATGGAACTTGCTGCCGATTTTACAGACAAACAAATTCTTATCCAGACCGTACCAGTCGTCGAAGGTTGCTATACTGCCGCAGCTCTCTTACAGGCTGGAGCTGACTTGGAGACTATTCTTGAACAATTAAAAGAACTGACAATCAATAAATAGGAGGTCATTATGAATCTGATTGGAGAATTACTTGGAACTTTCATACTAGTATTACTTGGAAACGGTGTGGTTGCATCCTGCATCCTCTCTAAAACCAAGGCTGAAAATAGCGGCTGGCTGACCATCGTACTAGGATGGGGCATCGCTGTAACAATTGCCGTCTACGTATCAGGAATTTTTGGACCTGCCCACCTGAATCCAGCTGTCACTATCGCAATGGCATCTATCGGCTCCCTACAATGGGCTCAAGTCCCAGGCTTCCTACTTGCCCAATTTGCTGGAGCAATGTTGGCATCCATCGTCCTCTATCTCCATTTCTACCCACATTGGCAGGAAACAAAAGATAGCGGAACAATCCTTGCTACCTTCTCTACTGGACCAGCTCTTCGTCACACAGCTTCAAACTTGCTCGGCGAGGCTCTTGGCACAGCTGTCTTAGTCATGGGAATCCTTGCAATTGGCCCTAACAATGTCAGCGCTGGCCTCGGTCCAATCATCGTGGGACTTATCGTATTTGCAATCGGCTTCTCACTAGGATCTACAACAGGCTACGCAGTCAATCCAGCTCGTGACCTTGGTCCTCGTATCATGCATGCCATCCTTCCAATTCCAAACAAGGGAGATTCTGATTGGTCCTATAGCTGGATCCCAGTTGCTGGCCCAATTCTTGGAGGAGTCGCAGGAGCTATCCTCTATAACCTCCTACTAAATATGTTATAAAAAAATAGGCTTGGTTTTAGTCACCAAGCCTTTGATTTTTGTATCGTCGTTTCGTTTACTTTTAAGTCTAAACAACAAGCTAAACCCTGTCCTAAACCGGAAATATGCAAGTAACATCTCTTCACTCGTCGAAGCAATTCACGATACATAAAAATTATGATATCAACAAAGTCTTGGCTATCATCAACCAAGTCTTTTTCTGTTATTCATTTTCTTTTGTAAGGATTTGCAAGGTTTCAAGGAGTTGGTCCACATGGACTTCCACAGTATCACCTGTGCCCTTGATTTTCACTTCGACAATGCCGTCCGCTGCTTTCTTACCAACAGTCACACGGATTGGCAAGCCAATCAAGTCACTGTCAGAGAACTTAACGCCGACACGCTCATTACGGTCATCTGTCAAGACTTCATAGCCTGCACCAACCAAGCTCGCTTCGATAGACTGAGTCAATTCCATTGCCGCTTCATCTTTGACATTGACTGGAATCAAATGCACATCAAACGGTGCCAATTCTTTAGGGAAGTTGATTCCCCAAGCGTAACGGTATTCGCCTTTTGGTGTCTTGTTAACAAAGAGGCGAGCGTGTTGTTCAAGAACGGCTGACAAGAGGCGGCTAACACCGATTCCGTAGCACCCCATGATAATCGGCATAGAACGACCATTCTCATCCAAGATGTTGGCATTCATGCTGTCAGAATAGCGTGTACCGAGTTTGAAGATGTGACCAATCTCGATACCACGGGCAAAGTTGAGAACCCCGTGTCCATCTGGAGAAGGTTCACCTTCCTTGACTTCACGAATATCCACATACTCAGTCACTTGGAAATCACGTCCCGCATTGGCACCTGTGTAGTGGAAACCGTCTTCGTTGGCACCGACAACAGCATTTTTCACATCTTGCACCTTGCGGTCTGCAATAATCTTGATGTTTTCTGGCAAGCCGACTGGTCCAAGGGAACCAAAACCTGCACCGAAGATTTTTTCAGCATCCGTTTGGCCTGCTACATCAAAGAAATCTGCTCCGAGGTGGTTTTTCAATTTGACATCGTTCACTTGATCATTGCCAACAAGGAGGGCAACAACTGGCTCGCCATCTGCCATAAAGAGCATGGTTTTGATAGTTTGCTCTTCCGCAACATTCAAGAAGGCAGCAACTTCGTCGATCGTTTTAGCATCTGGCGTCGCTACTTTAACCAAGTCTTCTTCAACTACAACTGCTGTACTTGGTTTATATTCGCTAGTTGCCATTTCAAGGTTGGCAGCGTAGCCTGATTCGCTAGAGTAGGCGATGGTGTCTTCACCAGACACAGACCATGCCAAGAGTTCTGCCTTGATCGCTTCAAGAACATCCTCTGGGATTTCCTCAAAAGAAGCAACCGACTTGTCCAAGACAACCCAACGGTCCAGGTCAGTACGATCTGGAGTTATAGCCATAAACTCCTGACTATCCTTACCACCCATGGCACCACCGTCACCGATGATAGCTTTGAACTCCAAGCCTGCACGAGTGAAAATCGCCTCATAGGCACGCTTATAATCATCGTAGGTCTGGTCCAAGCTCTCGTAGCTAGCATGGAAGCTGTAGCCATCTTTCATGATGAACTCGCGACCACGGAGAAGACCGTTACGCGGGCGTTTTTCATCGCGGTATTTTGGCTGGATTTGGTAGATGTTGAGCGGCAACTGTTTGTAAGACTGGACCGCATCACGCGCCAAAAGAGTCACCGTTTCTTCGTGAGTTGGTCCCAAGATAAAGTCAGAACCTTCGCGGTTTTTGAGCTTGTAAAGATCGTCGCCATATGTTTCATAACGACCTGACTCACGCCAAATGTCCGCTGACAAGAGAGCTGGAGCCAAAAATTCAATAGCATCAATCTTATCAAACTCCTCACGCATGATGTTTTTTGCTTTTTCAATCACACGGTTAGCCAATGGCAAGTAGCTGTAAATACCAGCCGAAATCTGACGGACATAGCCCGCACGTAACATCAAAGCGTGGCTAATCACCGACGCATCCGAAGGCATCTCCCGCAAAGTAGGGATAATCATTTTAGACTGTTTCATAGTTAAGATATAAGTGCGTTAAGAAAACGAAACGAAAATAGGAAACCTAACGCAGTGCCTTTGGCACTAGGCAGGTTTATCTTTTTCGTAAAGTTTTTAGCACGCATTCAGTTCCTTTCATCATTTGTTTGACAGGAAGACACGGTTTCAGCCCGCATTCAATTCCTTTCGTATTTTTCAGAACATCCTGCGTTTAGCACGCATTCAATTCCTTTCATAAATTTCAAATTATCTTAGAAGAAGACTCTTATAATATCATTCCAAGTGACTACTATCATAAGAACCACCATAACGGCTACACCTGCTAGAGTGATATAAGATTCCGTCTCTGGTTTGAGTGGTTTTCTGCGAATAGCTTCCAGAATATTCATAACAATCTTACCACCATCCAAGGCTGGAATTGGAATCAAATTAAAGATTCCAAGGTTAATGGAGAGCGCAGCCATTAGCCCTAATACAGAAACCAAACCAAATTCAGCCGCTTGAGAACTTACTTTGTAAATAGCAACCGGTCCCCCCAACTGCTTAACATCAAAGTTTGCAATTAGATTCTTCAAAGCTGTTACAACCCTAAGAGCTGTCGCTCCCGCTTCTTGGAAACCACCGACAATTTTATCAACGAAACCAGTTTTCAAAATCGGTGAAATACCAATTCGATAGGTCCCATCTACTTGTTCAGCAGTAACGGAAACATGACGGTTTTTCCCATCATGCTCAACAACCAAATCAAAGCTTGGGGCTGTTGTTGCATCTGTCGCTGCTTTGCTAATAATCGTTGCAACTTCTGTGTAGCTGTCTGTCGCGTTCCCATTGACCGAAAGAATCTTGTCCCCTGTGACAACACCCACAGCCTGCAAAGCACCACCTTCAGTAATACTTACTGCATTGCTTGATGGGTTGGCAACCCCGCCTTGCATGAAGAACAAAATAATAAATACTAGAATCCCTAGAATAAAATTATTCATGGGCCCCGCAAAGTTGGTCATCAACCGACCCCAGACTGTCGCATTTTGATACTGAACATCAAGTGGAGCAATCCGAACTTCTGTTCCATCTTCCTCTACAATCGTGGCATCGTGATCAACCTTATAGGTCTTGCTTTCTTCCAAGACCAAGCCTGTGATTTCCAATTTTTCTTCAAAGTCAAAACTGGTTACATTCATTGGCAAACTGAGACTATCCAGTTGCTTACCAGACAAATTAATCCGCGTCACAACACCAGCTTCATTCAAGCTGAGGCTGGCAGGACTACCTGTCTTAATCTCTGTCTTATCTTCACCCCATCCAGCCATTCGAACATAGCCACCTAGAGGAAGAATACGGATGGTGTAAAGCGTCCCATCCTTACCCGTATGAGCGAAAATTTTGGGACCCATCCCAATCGCAAATTCCCTCACAAGGATACCCGCTTTCTTGGCGAAGTAGAAATGACCAAATTCATGGACAACCACAATCACACCAAATATAAATATAAATGCTAAAATTCCCTTCATAGTACCTCCTTAAAATAATCCAAAGAAGTGCATGATTGGAAAGACAAAAATCATACCGTCAAAACGATCCAGGATACCGCCGTGTCCTGGAATAATTTTTCCAGAATCCTTCACACCAAAATGGCGTTTAATAGCACTTTCTACTAAGTCTCCGAATTGTGAGAATATCGAGAAAATCACAACTAACAACAACATCATGCCAAATGAATAGCCCGCCAACAAGGACTTATCGACAATCAAGAAAATGATAGCAACTACCACCGCAGAAAGAATACCGCCTACAAAGCCTTCAACCGTTTTATTTGGTGAAACCTTGGGCAATAATTTTCTCCGACCAATCTGACGACCGATTAAGTAGGCACCAATGTCTGTTGCCCAGACTAAACAGAGGGCAAAGAAGACTTTATTGAGCCCATCCATACGAGCCAGTATCAAACTATGAAAGCCGATACCAACATAGAAACTTGAGGCAATTGGAAAGACCACATCGGAATAGTTGTAATGGCCGATATTAAAAACCGTCGAACCAAGCAGTAAAAATACTACAATGGCGTAGGCTGTGTAATTTCCATCCGTCGGTAAAAATGTCAGATAATTCTGGAGCGGAAGAGCCAAGACTAAACTGGCCAACATAGCTAGGACACCCTCGATAGAATTTGGTGCTAGGCGATGCATTTTAATCAATTCAGCCGTAGCAATGATAGCTAACAGGCCTACAAAAAATTGAAATGCCATCCCACCAGCCAACAAAAAGGGAATGAAAATAGCTAGAGCAATGCCGCCAAATATCACTCGTTTCTGTAAATCGTTTGTCATACCTTCTCCTTATACACCGCCAAAACGTCTGTGGCGACGGTTGTATTCTTTAATCGCTAATTTAAGTGCTTCTCCATCAAAATCAGGCCAAGCAATATCTGTAAAGTACAGCTCGCTGTAGGCTGTTTGCCACGGCAGGAAGTTGCTAAGACGAAGTTCACCACTTGTACGGATAACTAGATCGGGATCGCGTAACGTTGGTGATAAGGTTCCTGTATAGAGGTAATCCGCTATTAATTTCTCATCAATATCACCAGGATTGAACTTGGCATCCAAGACATCTTGCGCAATAGCCTTGACTGCGCGAGTCACCTCATCACGACCGCCATAGTTCAGAGCGAAATTGAGAATCAAACCAGTGTTACTCTTTGTCTTTTGTTCAGCTTTATAAAGCGCATTGAGAGTCGGAACAGGAAGTTTGGAATGGTCACCAATCATCTGAATTTTGACATTATTGGCATGGAGTTCTGGAACATACTTATCATAAAACTCCACAGGTAAATTCATGATAAACTTCACTTCTTTTTCCGGTCGAGACCAGTTTTCTGTAGAAAAGGCATAGACAGTCAACACCTTTACTCCCAAATCAGAAGCCGTCTTGGTAACCTTTTGAAGTGCATCCATACCAGCCTTATGCCCCATAATACGTGGCTGCATCCGCTTTTTCGCCCAACGGCCATTGCCATCCATAATCACAGCGATATGCTTAGGGACTTCAATTGCTGTTTCAATGCTTTCTTTCTTTTTAAAATTAAATTTAAACATGGTATTTTCCTTATTGTATAATCGTTTCATTATACCATATTTTTACCTAGGATAGCAAAAATCAGGCAGGGCTAAAACAAGAGAAAACCAAGGTTTCCCTCGGTTTTTCATCCTTATTCTTCAATTGCAGATTCTGGAGTCGCTTCTGTCGTTTCAACTGCCACTTCTTCAACAACTGCAGATGTAGTACCTGAACTTGCTACACGATTACGAATAGCACCACGTTCAAATGTCAAATAAACACCATCAACATCGAGAACAACCTTTTTATCATCGATTTCATCGACAATACCAAATAGCCCACCAATGGTCACAATTTCATCACCTTTTTTGATTTGATTTAGTGCTTCTTGACGTTGTTTTTGTTGTTTACGTTGCGAATAGAACATAAAACCAATCATGGCAACCATGACAAGCGGCAAAAATAAACCTTCCATTTGTTTACCTCTTTTATTGTTTGATAAGCATGATTATATCAAATTCTGGACAAGAAAGCAAAATTCGACCAAACAGAAAAAGACCGAACTTTCGTTCAGTCTTCGCACACTATTTTGCGCTCCATACACTCTCAAGGATGTTGGTCTGTTCACGACCAGGACCTACTGAGAAGGTTGAGATACGAACGCCTACCAATTCGCTGATACGACGAACATAGTTGCGAGCCGCTTCTGGCAATTCATCCAGGCTACGCACACCTGTGATGTCTTCAGACCAACCTGGCATTTCTTCATAGATTGGTTTGCAACGTTTGAGTTGCTCCAAGCTTGCTGGGTAGTGGTCAATACGCTCACCATCCAAGTCATAAGCCACGCAGATTTTCAACGTTTCAAGACCTGACAAGACGTCAATCGAGTTGAGGGACAAGTTGGTAATACCTGACACACGGCGGCTATGGCGCATCACCACTGAGTCAAACCAACCGACACGGCGTGGACGGCCAGTTGTCGTACCGTATTCCTTACCGATTTCGCGGATACGGTCTCCGATTTCATCGTGCAATTCAGTTGGGAATGGTCCGTCACCAACACGGCTAGTGTATGCCTTACATACACCAACAACCTTGTCAATCTTGCTTGGGCCGACACCGCTACCGATGGTCACACCACCAGCAACTGGGTTTGAAGAAGTAACGAATGGATAGGTACCTTGGTCAATATCCAACATAACCCCTTGCGCCCCTTCAAACAAGACACGTTTACCTTGATCGAGAGCATCGTTCAAGATAACAGAGGTATCTGTTACATACTTTTTGATTTCTTGACCATAAGCATAGTATTCTTCAAAGATTTCATCAAACTCAATCGGAGTTGACTCATACATTTTCTCAAACAAACGGTTTTTCTCAGCCAAGTTTGTTCTCAAACGCTCCGCAAAAATCTCCTTGTCCAAGAGGTCTGCAATACGGATACCGACACGAGCTGCCTTGTCCATGTAAGCAGGACCGATACCCTTGTTGGTTGTACCAATCTTGTTCTCACCTTTAGACTCTTCTTGCAACTGGTCCAATTTGATGTGGTAAGGCAAGATGACATGTGCGCGGTCTGAAATCCGCAAATTGTCTGTTGTCACACCTGAATCATGGAGATAATTGATTTCCTTGACCAAAGATTTTGGATTGACAACCACACCATTACCGATTACAGAAATCTTTTCTGGGAAGAAGATTCCTGACGGAATCAAGTGCAATTTATACTTGGTGCCGTCGATAACGATGGTATGTCCAGCATTATCTCCACCTTGATAACGCGCGATTACTTCAGCATTAGCAGATAAGAAATCTGTGATTTTACCCTTACCTTCGTCGCCCCACTGGGTTCCTACAACAACTACTGATGTCATATTCACTCTTTCTCTGAACTGACTGACCAGCCCAGCCTTTCTTCTACTTCTGGCAGGAATCTCACCTGCAAGTTTCGTTTTACACACTATTCTATCAAAAAACGAACATTTTTTCAAGAAATTCCAATAATTTCATATATAGCGAATGTTTTTATTTTTTTAAAAGTATATTTCAAAAAAATCCGATTAAACACACGAGATAGACATGTGTAAATATGCTTTTGACAGAGAAATCCGAAGTCTTTGTTTGCTTTCAATGATTTTCAGTACATTTTTCACGAGAAACGTAGCAGAAATTTGTATTTGCCCTCCAATCTAGATAAAATTGGAATAAGACTTTGACAGAAATATAAAGGACTTAGTATGTTACAAAAATTATCACCAAACAGCCCCATTCTTCAGGCTACTTTTGGAATTGAGCGCGAATCACTTCGCATCAATTCAAACCACAGAGTTGCACAAACTCCCCATCCTCATAAACTGGGTTCTCGTAGCTTCCACCCCTATATCCAGACAGACTACAGCGAGCCACAGTTAGAATTGATTACACCAATCGCTCAGTCGACTAAGGAAGCTCGTCGCCTACTGGGAGCCATTACAGATGTTGCCGCACGTTCTATGGATAAGCAAGAATACCTCTGGCCCCTATCCATGCCACCTGTGATTTCAGAAGAGGAAATCCAAATTGCTCAACTAGATAGCAACTATGAGTACCAATATCGTGTCGGTTTAGGGGAACGCTATGGTAAGCTCGTCCAATCTATGTCTGGCATCCACTATAATTTTGAATTAGGAAAAGACTTAACACAACAACTTTTTGAATTAAGCGAGAAAACAGACTTTATCGCATTCAAAAATACCCTCTACCTCAAATTAGCACAAAACTTCCTCAACTATCGTTGGCTCTTAACTTACCTATATGGGGCAAGTAGCCTAGCCGAAAAAGGATTCCTAACTACGGAAGTCGGTTGCGTCCGTTCCATTCGTAATTCCAAGTACGGCTATGTCAACTCCGATGATGTTCATATTTCCTTTTCTTCTCTCGAACAGTACGTGGATGACATCGAACAAGCTGTCCAGTCTGGTCAACTATCCGCTGAGAAGGAATTTTACTCAGCTGTCCGCCTCCGTGGTGCCAAGACTAGCCGTGACTACCTCAGCAAGGGGATTTCTTATTTAGAATTCCGTTCCTTTGACCTTAACCCCTATGACCCGCTTGCTATTAGTCAGGAAACCCTTGATACAGTCCACCTCTTTATCTTATCTCTTCTTTGGCTAGACCAACTGACAGATGTTGATAACACCCTATCAAAAGCAGATATACTGAACAACCTCATCGCCCTTAGCCACCCACAGACACCTCTAGCTAGCGAGGCCGATGCCACGCCAATCTTGACAGCCATGAAAGCCATAGTTGCCCACTTTGGACTGGATGACTACTATGGCCAGCTCATTGCACATGTAGAGGCCGCTCTTCAAGACCCACATCTGACCCTTTCCGGAAAAATAGCAGAGCAGGTTGAAGATGGGTCTCTAGAAAAGTTTGGTCAGCAGCAAGGACAAGTCTTCCATGACTATGCTTGGACAGCCCCTTACGCCCTCAAGGGCTATGAAAACATGGAACTCTCCACTCAGATGATTCTCTTCGACGCCATTCAGCTGGGCTTGAACGTGGAGATTTTGGATGAGGAAGACCAGTTTCTCAAACTCTGGCATGGTGACCATGTCGAGTACATCAAAAATGGTAACATGACCTCCAAGGACAACTACGTCATTCCTCTCGCCATGGCCAACAAGGTCGTGACCAAGAAAATCTTGGACCAGGCTGGTTTTCCAGTACCTGCGGGAGCTGAATTTGCAAACAAGACAGACGCCCTGCGGTATTATGGACAGGTAGCCAGCTCTGCTATTGTTGTCAAACCAAAGTCCACTAACTTCGGTCTCGGCATCTCTATCTTCCAAGAACCAGCCAGCCTTGCGGACTATGAAAAAGCCCTTGACATCGCCTTTTCAGAAGACAGCCATGTACTAGTGGAGAAATTCGTGGCAGGAACCGAGTACCGTTTCTTCGTCCTGGACGGCAAGTGCGAGGCTGTCCTGCTCCGCGTCGCAGCCAATGTCGTGGGGGACGGTAGCTCAACCATCCGTGAATTGGTGGACCAAAAAAACCAAGATCCACTGCGTGGGCGTGACCACCGTTCACCGCTGGAAATCATTAACTTGGGCGACATCGAACTGCTTATGTTGGAGCAACAAGGCTACACACCCGATACAGTTTTGCCAGAGGGCGTTCAAGCCTTTCTGCGTGGCAATTCCAATATCTCAACGGGTGGTGACTCCATCGATATGACCGACCAGATGGACGAGTCCTACAAGCAACTGGCCGCTGATATGGCGACTGCTATGGGAGCTTGGGCTTGCGGTGTGGACTTGATTATCCCCGACCGCACCAAGCCAGCCAGCAAAGACAAGCCCAACTGCACCTGTATTGAGCTCAACTTCAACCCTGCCATGTACCTGCACACCTATACTTACGCAGGACCTGGACAGAGCATTACACCGAAGATTTTGAAAAAATTGTTTCCAGAGCTATAGTTTTCCATTTTCCTTACTTTGTTAGTACTTACTTCAAAGATTCGTGGAGCTTTTGAAGGCTGGAGATAGGGCAAAGCGAGTTCGCCTCAATAGCGGCAGGTTGCTAGAACATTCTAGGTTGGAAATAAGACTTGCCTTTCTATAAAGTACGGCAAAGCGAGTTCAAACAAACCAGTGGATTGTTTGAAGCGGGAAATCCAGAAACGGAGTTCCTCTTGCGTCGAAGTAAAAAAGTCAACTAAAGGACTATATATCTGCTTTGCCCCTTTGTTCCTTCACGAAAACTCCCAACTAATGTTAAACAAAACGAATAAGACACCAAGATAATCAGTTATATCTCGGTGCTTTTTTTGTGAACCAATTCCCTGTATCCAACCCAATTGTTCGTTATTTACTTTGTTTTCCAATTTATTTTTACTGCTTCATTTGATTTTTTAAAAATATCCGTATTATATCTAGAAAAAGTATTCCAAACGACTCATTTTTTGTTAAACTATATGTATATAACAACCTCAGACGTTTTGATAACGTCCATATATAACAAAAAGGAGTTTTATATGAAGATTAGAAACCGTTCTCTCTTCTATACCGTAGGTTCTGTAGCGGTAACAGCCGGACTCTTGCTTAGTCTCGCCACTTCGCCCATACAATCTGTGCACGCTACTGAAGTGGCGATAGAGAATTATCCGTCACTTGCAATAACCAAGTCGGAAGTCACGATACAAGGCTATCTTATTGCACCACTTAATAGTAGCGGAACTGCTTTTGACGCTACCAACAAAACAAATCTAGCCCTTGGTGCAAGCATGGATACTGCGGCCGCCGACACTATCCCTATTCAACTAAAGGAACCACTTCGCAGCCAATTCAACCTCGTTGATCATCCCGAACTAGTCGGAAAATTGGTTCGCATCACAGGAACTAGCGATACATACATGAAGCGAGCTGGGATCAAACCAGCTACAGCGATTGAAATCGTAGATTCATCTTCTACTAATGTTCAGCCACCAACCAGTGAAAATACGACTACCGAGTCAAGTGACCTTGTTTCTACACCGATTGCTACTGTTCGTTCTGGTGCACAAGGAACAGAGTACACAGTCTCTGGTAAAATTATTAGCCTAGTAAACGGTTGGGGAGGAAATGGCTTTTACCTCCAAGGTTCTGACGGCGCTGGTATCTATATCTACCCTGGGGCTGCCTTGGGCTATCAGCCTGGTGATACCGTTCAATTAACAGGAACATTGGGTGAGTATAAAGGCGAACTCCAACTAACCACAGTTAGCAACCACAAGGCTATATCTGAGCATTTCAACACTCCTATTACAGAAACAAACATCGCTCAGTTAGCAACGCAAGCACAGGCAACACTAGTTTCTCTAAAAAACTTGACTGTCGGAGATATTCAAAGCGATAGCTATCAAAATTCTACCTTTACCGTAACTGACTCCGAAGGACAAACTGTGGATGTGCGTTTAGATAGTCGAACAGGTATCAAAGCAGCTGATCTTTTGAACCATATCAACAAGGGAGATAAGATTAATCTAACCGCTATTTTATCCACCTATAATGGAAAAATACAATTAAAACCATTTGACCTCTCTCATTTTGAAGTCGTTGAAAAGGCAACAACAGAAACAGCACCAGGCAAGACCGAAACTGTAACAGTCGGTCACATTCAAGGTGCAAGTCACCAATCACCTCTGGTGAATCAATCTGTGATTCTTAAAAACGTCGTAGTAACCTACGTTACCTCTGCCAATAACTTCTACGTGCAGGATGTCACACCAGATGGAGACGTCAAAACATCTGACGGTATTAATATTTTTACTGACAAATTAAAAACAAATGTCAAGGTAGGAGATCTTGTCACTATCGCAGGACGTGTAGAAGAATACCTCGGAAAAGGTTATACAGAACGTGGTGAAACAGACTTAACCATCACACAAATTCGAGCTACTGAAGTAACTGTGGATGGGACTGCACCTGTACCATCTCCTATAGTCCTTGGTCTTGATCGAACCATCCCAGCCGATATTATTGACAACGACGGTTTGGCTCAATTTGATCCAGAACAAGATGCACTCGATTTCTGGGAATCCGTTGAAGGCATGGTGGTTGCCGTTGATGATGCAAAAATCCTCGGCCCACTAAAAAACAAGGAAATCTATGTCACTCCTGCCACTAGTCAACTTCCTTTAAACAATGTCGGAGGCGTCAACCTTCGCCCTGAAGGGAATAATACCAATATCATTCCACTACTTTTGAAAAATGGAAAACAGATCGTCAAATCAGGAGACTATTTTACCGGTCGTATTGCTGGACCAGTTACCTACTCTTACACCAATTATAAGGTCTATGTAGATGATAGCTCCCTTCCAACCTTGCACGAAGGAGCTACAAAACCAGAAACAACAACCATTATCCCAAATGATGACAAGCTGACTATCGCTTCTTATAACATTGAAAACTTCTCTGCTGATAGTAAGTCAACATCAGACGCTAAAGTCCAACGCATTGCCAAATCCTTTGTTTCAGACCTACATTCTCCAGACATTATCGGATTGATTGAAGTGCAGGACAACAACGGTGCTACAAACGACGGTACAACTGATGCTAGTAAGAGTGCTGAGCGCCTGATTGCAGCCATTCAAGCAGCCGGCGGACCAACCTATACCTATGTGGATATTGCTCCTGAAAACAACAAAGACGGTGGACAAGAGGGAGGCAATATTCGCGTCGGCTTCCTCTACAACTCCAAACGTGTCAGCCTATCTGACAAACCAATCGGTACCGCAACACAGGCAGTAGCTTGGGAAAACGGCGAACTCAATCTCAGCCTGGGCCGAATCGACCCAACCAACCCTGCTTGGGCAGCTGTCCGCAAAACACTTGCAGCTGAATTCGTCTTCAAAGGCGAAAAAGTCGTTGTCCTTGCCAACCATCTCAACTCAAAACGCGGTGACAATGGTCTCTACGGAAAAATCCAACCCGTCAGCTTCAAGTCCGAAGAAAAACGCCACATACTGGCACAAATTATCGCTGACTTTACAAAAGCAGGCTTAACTCAAAATCCAAATGCTAATATCGTTATGCTAGGCGACTTCAATGACTATGAATTTACTAAAACCATAGAAATTTTAGAAACAGGAGGAATGGCTAACCTCGTTAGTCGTCACGATGCATCCGATCGCTACTCTTACTTCTATCATGGAAACAATCAGTCCCTTGACAATATGCTGGTATCAACTAACTTGTTGGAGCGCTATGCCTTTGATATGGTCCATGTCAATTCGGCCTTTATGGAAGAACATGGCAGAGCTTCTGACCACGATCCGCTATTGGTACAACTGGATGTGACAAAGGCACAAGAACCAACTCAACCAGAACCAAGCGACAAGCAGACAGATGACTCAGGAACAGTCAATAATAGTGATGACAATGGTACGACCAACAATAACAAGCCAACAAATCTTTCAACTTCTAATCAAACATCTGTAAATACTGATGACCGTTCTGGCACTACAGACAAGGGACAAACAACCGTGACCCCTACTGCCAAAAACAGTCAAAAGAAAATCCTTCCAAAGACAGGAGGAGAAACAAGCTTTGTACTTATCACAATCGGTCTCGTAATCTTGAGTGCCTGCCTTGTTAAAAAACAAAAAGAATCCTAATCATTTTTTGAGCTTGAAAGCATGACTTTCAGGCTCATTTTTCTACTGCTCCACCTCCACTTGTGCTATAATTAAAGTTATGGATAAAATTATTAAGACACTATCAAAGAGCGGGCATTTTCGTGCCTTTGTGCTAGATAGCACAGAAACCGTGAAAACAGCCCAAGAAAAACACGACACTATGGCGTCGTCCACCGTTGCTCTGGGGCGCACCCTCATTGCCAATCAAATTTTGGCTGCCAATGAAAAAGGCGATACAAAAATCACCCTGAAAATCTTGGCCAGCGGTGCTGTTGGGGCTATCATCTCCGTTGCCAATACCAAAGGTCAGGTCAAGGGCTACATTCAAAATCCAGACTTGGATTACAAACGGACCTCAACTGGCGAAGTCATCGTTGGGCCTCTTGTGGGCAACGGGCAATTCCTGGTTATCACAGATTACGGAACAGGTCACCCTTACAACTCTATGACGCCATTGATTTCTGGTGAAATCGGTGAAGACTTTGCTTATTTCTTAACAGACAGCCAGCAGACACCTTCTGCGGTGGGACTAAACGTGTTATTAGACGAAGAAGATAAGGTCAAGGTGGCTGGCGGATTCTTGTTGCAAGTTTTACCAGGTGCAACTGAGGCTGAAATTGCCCGTTTCGAGAAACGCATCCAGGAAATGCCTGCCATTTCGAGCTTGCTGGCTTCTGAAAACCATATAGAAGCTCTGCTATCCGCCATTTATGGCGACGACGACTTCAAACGCCTGTCAGAAGAGGAAATCGGCTTTGTCTGCGACTGCTCTAAAGACCGCTTCCTCGATGCTCTGGCCAGCCTGCCAAAAGCGGACCTGCAAGAGATGAAAGAGGAAGACAAGGGCGTAGACATCACCTGTCAATTCTGCCAGACCCATTACCACTTTGACGAAAACGATTTGGAGGAACTCATCAATGGCTAATCTCAACACCCCTTTCATGATTGGTGATGTGGAAATCCCCAATCGCTGCGTGCTGGCCCCAATGGCTGGCGTGACCAACTCGGCCTTCCGCACCATTGCCAAGGAAATGGGAGCAGGTCTGGTCGTTATGGAAATGATTTCTGAAAAAGGCCTTCTCTACAACAACGAGAAGACCCTCCATATGCTCCATATCGATGACAACGAATACCCTATGTCCATCCAGCTTTTCGGCGGCGATGCCGAAGGACTGAAACGGGCTGCCGACTTCATCCAAACCAACACCAAGGCTAATATCGTCGATATTAACATGGGCTGCCCTGTCAATAAGGTTGTTAAAAACGAAGCTGGTGCCAAGTGGCTCAAGGACCCCGACAAGATTTACCACATCATCAAGGAAGTGACCTCAGTCCTCGATATTCCCTTGACTGTTAAAATGCGGACGGGTTGGAACAATACCGACCTAGCAGTCGAAAATGCCCTGGCCGCAGAAAGTGCCGGTGTGTCTGCCCTGGCCATGCACGGACGGACCCGCGAGCAGATGTACACAGGAACTGTTGACCTGGAAACCCTCACCAAGGTAGCCAGCAGCCTAACCAAGATTCCCTTCATCGCAAATGGTGACATCCGTACTGTAGAAGATGCCCGCCAACGAATCGAGGAAGTCGGAGCTGATGCCGTCATGGTCGGACGGACTGCTATGGGAAATCCTTACATCTTCAACCAAATCAACCACTATCTTGAAACAGGAGAAGTCCTGCCCGACCTCTCCTTCGATGACAAACTCAATGTCGCCTTCGACCACCTGACCCGATTGACCAATCTCAAAGGCGAATCCATTGCCGTACGTGAATTCCGTGGTCTTGCCCCTCACTACCTCCGTGGTTCAGCAGGTGCTGCCAAAATCCGTGGTGCCGTTGCCAAGGCAGAAACCATTGAGCAGGTCCAAGAACTCTTTGACCAAGCCAGAGAAGCTTATCAAGAACGGATCACTAAGTAAGAAAATCTGAGAAGTTTGATACTTGTCAATCATTAATCATACAGAAAAAACGCATAAAACCAAGGTTATAACCTGATTTTATGCGTTTTTTCTGTATGATTACCTTATTCCTGCTCAGCAAAGAAGTCAACAAAGGCAGGGGCAATGTAGTCTCGATACTTCTCTGGACTCTCGCGAATGAGGGTCGCTGAAATACCAAATTTTCTAGGACTATAATGAGCTTGATAGCCTCGACTGAGCAGTTCCTGAGCATATTCTTCCTCAGACACATAGAAGACTGGTACTTGATGTTCAGACAAATCCAATAAACCAAGCAAGCGGTCTAACCAAAGGTCCCAACCATCTGGATAGGGAGGCAAGTCCGTTTCATCCAGGGCACGAACTTCGACAAAATCATCACCCTCAAACTGCCCTTGAGCAAATTGAAATCGTTTGGTCAAATCTAAACCAATCAAATCCCCACGGTCCTTGTCATATCCTGACACCACAATACGAACCTGAACACAGGCCAACTTTGCTCGCTCGATCAAATCCAAATGTCCCTTGTGCATGGGGGCAAAGGTCCCAAAAACAACAGCTATGGTTTGATTCATAGATTTCCTTTCTACTTGCTAAAGAGGCGTTCAAGCTCACCTCTTCAACTATTTCATCCTTTTTTCAAAACGGAAGAACAATTCTGCATCTGGAAAGTCAGGCACATGTTCCATTGGATGGGCAAGATTGAAAAATTCTACAATCTGAAAGCCACATTTATTGACATAGAAATGAATATTGCGTACCTCAAAATGCGGAGTGTGTGTTTCCCACACTTCCGTATCTGGATAAGCTTGCTCAATAGCCTGCCAGATGTTTAACCCCAGACCTTTGCCCTTATGATTGCCATCAACAAACAAGAGATCCAAGGAGTTGCGCTTGGTTGCTGAATCAATCTGCACAACGACACCGCCTACCAAGTCATTTTTCCAATAAACCTGAAAGGCTTGAGCCTTAGGGGCAAGCAAGCTTTCCAAGATTTCCTCACGGCTAATCACCTCTTCCCCCTCTGGCATTTCCTCTGCCAAGGCTTCTAAAAACGCAGCTTGATTGCGGCGGATAAATTCTTCACGCTCTTCTTCCAGAAGCGGTCTTAGTTCTACCATTTTTCCTCCTATTTGACTATATGGTCTCTTAGTTTACTTTTAGTACGAGGCAATGAGCCACAGGCATAACTGAAGTTAGGCAAGGCGAGTTCAAATACTCCTGTGGAGTGTTTGAAGTTGGAAATAGGGAAACGAAGTTTCCTCGTACGTCGAAGTAATAAAAGAAAAACTAAATGACGACATCAAACTTGAGTTCTTCGCCCTTGACCCCAACCTTCAAGGTCGAGCCAGTAGCCAAGTCACCACGGAGCAACATTTCTGCTAACGGATCTTCCAATTTGGTTTGTAAGAGTCTACGAAGAGGACGAGCCCCCATTTCTGGGTCGTAACCTTGTTTAGCCAATAACTTGAGAGCTGACGGTTGCAGTTTAAGGGTAATTCCTTTCTCAGCTGTTATAGCTAACAACGGTTTAATCATGACCTTGACAACATCCTGCATATGAGTTTCCGTTAGGCTATGGAAGACAACTTTCTCGTCAATACGGTTGATAAATTCTGGACGATAGGCTTTTTTCAATTCCTCAAAAATGCGTTTCTCCACTTCCTTGTGGTCCTTAGATAAATCAAGGGCACCGAAGCCAACTGTCTTATCATCACGAAGGGCTGTTGCTCCAAGGTTAGACGTCATGATAATAATGGTATTTGAGAAATCAACCTTACGTCCCTTACTGTCTGTCAGAACACCATCATCCAAGACCTGCAAGAGAACATTGAAAATATCTGGATGAGCCTTTTCAACCTCATCAAAAAGAAGAACAGAATAAGGTTTGTTACGAACTTTTTCTGTCAATTCGCCACCTTCCTCATAGCCCACATAGCCCGGAGGGGCACCGTTTAAACGGCTGGCTGCGAATTTCTCCATGTATTCAGACATATCAAAACGGATAAGAGCAGATTCGTCATCAAAGAGAACTTCTGCCAAGGCCTTAGCAAGCTCTGTCTTACCGACACCAGTTGGTCCCAAGAACATAAAGGAACCAATCGGTCTGCGACCTGTACGAATCCCTGACTGATTACGGCGAATAGCTCTGCTAACTGCAGAAATAGCTTCTTCCTGACCAATCACACGCTTGTGCAATTCTGCTTCCAGATTCAGATACTTCTTAGTATCTGATTGGCTAAGCTTGGCTACTGGGATACCTGACAAGCGGCTAAGTGTTTCTAAAACATCTTCTTCTGTTACTTCAAGGTCATAGTTTTGACTAGCCTCGGCATCTTCTTTCGTTTTAATCAAAAGCTTGCTGACAGTCTTATATTTTTTATCCATCAAGGCCTTGTCAATACTCGTCAGTCCCGTTTCCTCAGCCTGCCCTTTCACTCGATTTTGTACCGTTGCACTGGCTTCATCCAGCAGATCAATGGCAGAATCTGGCAGGTTTTTACTGGTCAAATACCGCTTAGCGTAGGTCACAGCAGTTTCAACAGCAGTATCTCCAATACGGACCCTGTGGTATTTCTCAAAAGTACCTTTTAAACCAGTCAAAATGGCAATGCTATCTTCCACTGTCGGCTCTTCAATGGTCACTTTGGCAAAACGACGAACCAGGGCTGCGTCTTTCTCAATATGCTTTTGATACTCTGTCTGAGTTGTCGCTCCGACCGTACGGAGGGTGCCACGAGCAAGAGCTGGTTTGAGGATATTGGCTGCATCCAAGGTCGAATCAATCCCTGACCCTGAACCCATAATGGTATGCAACTCATCGATGAAGAGGATGACCTGACCATCTTCCTCGATGTCGTTGATGATATTATTCATCCGCTCTTCGAAATCACCACGGAAACGAGTTCCAGCGATAACGTTCATCAAGTCAAGTTCCAAAACCCGCATCTTAGCCAAGCTGACAGGGACATCACCTGCAGCAACACGTTGAGCAAGACCCAAAGCAAGCGCAGTTTTTCCGACACCTGCATCACCAACCAGAACTGGGTTGTTCTTGGTTTTACGTGATAGAATTTGGATCATCCGTGCAATCTCAGCGTCTCGACCGATGACAGGTTCAATCTTCCCTTCACGCGCCAAAGCTGTCAAATCACGAGTGTAGTCTTCTAATCCACCACTTTGAGGTGCTGGGGGCATTCCCATCATCTGTCCCATATTAGTAGGTTTGGCTTTGCCACCCTTCATCACACTGCGGATAGCTTTAAGGTCCTCTTTGGTAAATCCCGCACGTGCCTCCAAGTTTTTACGCAAGTCCAAGAAACGAAACTTATCATCTGAGTCTTCAAAATAAAAACCTACCTTGTCCAAAATCTGACTAGCTGTTGACCGCTTGTCCAACAACATAGCCATAAACAAATGCTCCGTTCCCAGCTCCTTAGCCTTGACGACTTCTGCAATTTTCTTGGCAAAACTAGCCGTTTCATCCAAACGTTTAGAAGATGGTAAAATACGAAAACTATCCAACTCTTCACGATAGACCTTGTCGGTCACAACAAAAGTTGCATGTTCATAGTCAGAAATTGAAATGGGATATTCTGCCAAGACAGCTCCCGCAACGGTATCATGGTTGATGACAAATGATAAGAGAACATGCCAGGTTTCCAAGTAATCACAGGCATAACGTTGGGCAACCAACTGAGCATCTTCAAATACTCTTTGTAAACCAGTTGAAATTTTCATGAATTATTCCTCTTTCCTATCTAAACGTCGTAGTATTTGACGCATCATGCGTGCTCGAATAGTACTTGCATCTTTTCCTAATATTTCATCAGATCCTGTGGACAAAAAGAGATTGCCTTCTCGTTCTGTCATCAATCCTTCATCAAAAAGGAGCTGTAAAATATCCGCATAAACCGTCGCAGACAACTGCTCACCCATATTGTTTAACAAATCATGGACCAGTTCGTGCTTATCCGAAAAGGTAATCCGCCCAATTCGGATATAACCACCGCCACCACGCTTGCTTTCCACAATATAACCACGGCTGGCTGTAAAACGGGTTTTAATGACGTAGTTAATCTGACTTGGCACCACTTCAAACCGACTGGCCAATTCACTTCGACGCAACTCAGCTACACTGACTTGGTCCAAGATGGCTTTGATATGCTCTTCTATATAATCCGATGTATTCTTCATCGCCATAGTATCGCCTCTTTCTTTGACTATCTTTGACCATTATACCTTAAAATGACGAATTTTGAAAGCAAAAGCCTAGCAACTAGCGTAGCAGAATTTTGAAATCTGCTCTGCTTTATCCTATAATAAAAGAAAAATAGAAAGGACTAGGGTCTCCGTATTTGGTTGAACTGAATACGGGCTACGGACTAGACCAAAAAGATAAACGAGAACTAGGCGTCGTTCTGTTTCCTATTTTGTCTGTGTCCGCTTAAGGCCCTTTATATCTTATACCATGAACTTTCAAGATTACATTCAAGACTTTACAAGTGTGACTGTGGAGCAGGCACAGAACCTTCTAGCTGCAAAAGAGGGGGCTGTTCTCTTCATCGGACGAGCAACCTGCCCTTACTGCAACCGCTTTGCGCCAAAACTCCATAAGGTCGCCCAAGACAAGCAAGTGACCGTCCACTTCCTCGACTCCAGCCAAATCAGTCCAGAACTCCAGGCCCTTCGCGACCACTACCAAGTTCCTACCGTCCCAGGCCTCCTCGTCGCTAAACCTACTGGCGTCCAAGTCCGCTGCGACTCCAGCATGACGGAAGAAGAAATTGTGGCTTTTATTGAGGACTAATGCTAGACATTTCCTACCAAGCCAACGCCTTCCACATCTCTTATCAAGGAAAACCACTAGGCAAGATTCACAGCTACCAAAATCCCTACCACCAGACCAATATCTATCTGCGACTAGATTTGGTTGATTTCGATTGCACCATAGCAGAGCAGCTCTTCCAGTCCCTACAGACTGCCTTGGACGGAAATCCTCTTCAGGTGATGCTCTCCTCTGCAGAGCAGGAAAGAATCCATTTCCTCACCGCAGCTGGCTTTGTCTGCAAACGGAAATGTTACGAGTTTGAAGTGACCAAACAAGACTACCTTGGTCAAACAGGCACCACCAACCTCATCACAGCTCGCAAAGACTCCGCACTCTACCAAAGAGCCTGCCAGCGAGTCTTTGAACACTACCAGACAGTTCATCAAAACATCAACCCTTGGACTGCCAGTCAAGAAGAATTTGAAAAGGGCTTACCTGATCTGGTTTATACAGACTCAGAAAACTGGGCCTTCGTAGAAAACAATGAAATTGCCTACGTATGCGGAAAAGATGAACAAAGCTTTGATTCCTTCATCCAAGCAGTTATTTGCCAACTATTTGAACAGTATGATCAGATTAGCTTTGAGGCTGATGACTGGGAGTGAGAAAGAACTCGACTGGTCTTAAGAAGAGTTCGTCTTCTCACCCCCGCACAGTTGATTAGCTCAGATTTGGAGTGTGAAACACGAACAAATCTGCCAATCAACCACTGCGCTGAGATGTTGACACGAACTCTGAGTAGCGTGGCTGAATTTGAGCCTAGCCACCATGCGTTTAGCTGACCAATTCCTACAACCAAACAAGCCTAGCTGGGATACTTATATTTTAGAAATCTAACAAAAAGCACCGACCACAAGGCCGGTGCTTTTTAAGGAGATTATGAAAAATATTTAGGATTGATACTAGTATAACCGAATCAAACATAGCCGACATCCGCCCTAAGACCGATTTTACAAAAAGAACTCCCTTTCGGAAGTTCTTGAATTATCAAGTAGTCTTTCAGTTTGCTTTTAGTACTCGCTTCAAAGGTTTGGGGAACCTTTGAAGGCTGGAGATAGTGCGAACCAAATTCGCCTCAAAAGAGCCGTACATCTTGTACATGTACAAGATCGGAAATCGAACTTGCGAAGCAAGTCATATTCGTGAAGTAATACCCTCAATATAAAAAGAACTCCCTTTCGGAAGTTCTTGAGTTGTCGAGTAGTCTTTCAGTTTGCTTTTAGTACTAGGCAACGAGCTGCAGGCTGTACTGAAGTACGGCAAGGCGAGTTAACGAAGTAATAAAAGATAAAATGAAGACTACCAATTATTTACCAAGAGCTGCTGCCATCGTAGCTGCAACTTCTGCTTCAAAGTCGTTTGAAGCTTTCTCGATACCTTCACCCACTTCGAAACGAGCAAATTCTACAACTGAAGCGTTCACTGAGTTCAAGTAAGCTTCAACTGTTTTGCTGTCGTCCATGATGTAAACTTGTGCAAGAAGTGTGTAAGCTTGGTCAACTTGAGTGTTGTCAAGCAAGAAGCGATCCATTTTACCTGGGATGATTTTGTCCCAGATTTTTTCTGGTTTGCCTTCTGCTGCTAATTCAGCTTTAATAGCTTCTTCAGCTGCTGCAATCACTTCGTCAGTCAATTGAGCTTTTGAACCGTATTTCAACAATGGCAACGCTGGTTTGTCAACCATTGCACGGCTTTCGTTGTCTTGTTCGATCTTGTGGTTGATTTGTGCCAACTCATCTTTAACGAATTGCTCATCCAATTCAGTGTAAGAAAGAACAGTTGGTTTCATCGCAGCGATGTGCATTGAGATTTGTTTTGCAAGAGTTTCGTCGCCACCTTCAACAACTGAGATAACACCGATACGGCCGCCGTTGTGTTGGTATGCACCGAATGCTTGAGCATCTGTTTTTTCAACCAAAGCAAAGCGACGGAATGAGATTTTCTCACCGATTGTTGCAGTTGCGTTTACGTATGCTTCTTCAAGGGTTTCACCTGAAGGCATAGTCAATTTAAGAGCTGCTTCGTTGTCAGCTGGTTTGCCTTCTGCAATTACTTTAGCAGTAGTGTTTACCAATTCAACGAATTGAGCATTTTTCGCAACGAAGTCTGTTTCAGCGTTCACTTCAACAACTGCGGCTACGTTACCGTCAACGTAAACACCTGTCAAACCTTCAGCTGCTACACGGTCAGCTTTCTTAGCTGCCTTAGCCATACCTTTTTCACGAAGCAATTCAATTGCTTTTTCGATATCGCCTTCTACTTCAACCAATGCTTTTTTAGCGTCCATAACGCCAGCACCTGATTTTTCACGCAATTCTTTAACGAGAGCTGCTGTAATTTCTGCCATGTCTATTCTCCTTGTTTGTATTTATAAAATAGAGGAGCGGGCTCAGCCCTGCCCCTCTAGGATTGTTTTTGTGTTTGATAAATGATGTAGAATGTACTCGGACTAAAAAGCTAGAATTTAGATAAATCTAACGCTTTTCTTAACGCCTTCGTTACTTATTCAATTGTACTCAGGCTAAAATCTTAGTGAAAAAGATAAACTTCCTTGTATGCAAGCATACTGCGTCAGTTTCCTACTTTCATACAGATTTCTAAACGCCTTCGTTACTTATTTTCCTTCTACAACTTCAACCAATTCTTCAATTGATTCTGTAGATGCTGGCTCAGCTGCCAATTCAGCTTCAACTGCTGCTACGCTGTCTTCACCTTGGTTACCTTCGATGATAGCGTCAGCCATTTTAGCTGTGATCAATTTAACAGCGCGGATAGCGTCATCGTTAGCTGGGATGATAACATCGATATCATCTGGATCTGTGTTTGTGTCAACCATCGCTACAACTGGGATACCCAATTTTTTAGCTTCTTTAACAGCGATTTGCTCTTTGTGTGGGTCAACTACGAACATTACATCTGGAATACGTGGCATGTCAGCGATACCGCCCAAGAATTTTTCAAGACGTGCACGTTGTTTGTTCAACAATGCTACTTCTTTCTTAGGAAGCACTTCGAAAGTTCCATCTTCTTCCATGCGGTTGATTTCTTTCAAACGAGCGATACGTTTTTGGATTGTACCCCAGTTTGTAAGAGTTCCACCCAACCAACGGTGGTTGATGTAATATTGACCAGCACGGATAGCTTCGTCTTTTACAGCTTCAGCAGCTTGTTTTTTAGTACCTACGAACAAGATAACTGCGTCGTTTGCTGCAGCGTCACGGATGAATTCGTAAGCTTGGTCAGCCAATTTTACAGTTTGTTGCAAGTCGATAACGTGGATACCGTTACGCTCTGTGAAGATGTATTTAGCCATCTTAGGATTCCAGCGACGAGTTTGGTGACCGAAGTGTACACCAGCCTCAAGAAGTTGTTTCATTGAAATTACTGCCATGAGTATTTCTCCTTTTTGTTTTTTCTCCTCTCCCGAACTTCGACTTGCAGCCCAACCTTTCGGCAACAAGACCACAATTGGTCCGAGATGAGTATTTGTTGCACAGCAACTCTATTATGATACCAAAAAAACTAACAATTTTCAAGTGAAATATTTACTTTTATCATCTGCCCACCTCAGACATCCGACAAGAACTATCTGAAGTGGATTCCAGACACTCCGATTTCAATTTCTGGGTCACAAAACTTAATGTAGGGCACAATCTTGGACTCGTTGTAGACCTTTGGTCCAAAGGTGATTTTCTTGATTTTGACATGTCCACCCTGCTCGACATAGAGTCGCGGAACTCCATCTCCAGTCTCATCCAGCAATATCTTGTCACTTTTTAGGTCGGCATACTTTAATAGACGAACTTCGTTTTCAGTCACATAATCTGCTGATTTAAAGAGAAAACGGATTTCCTCCATTATCTGATAAATCTCTTTCTTTTGAGATGAAGCTGCGAAAATATCTTTTAAATTCGCCAACTCTTTTTCGATTTTTTCGAGTTCATCTGGTTTAAATAAATTACCATACAAATTCGTGTCAGACATATAACAGATTCGATAGGGAGCAAAGCGCTCTGCCTCTTTGGAAGACGAAGTTTTTTGTTCATCCTGACTATCTGCTTCCTCTTCATATTCTTG
Organism: Streptococcus sp. 2018110; assembly: GCF_019754115.1. Lineage (NCBI taxonomy): Bacteria > Bacillati > Bacillota > Bacilli > Lactobacillales > Streptococcaceae > Streptococcus > Streptococcus sp. 2018110. The sequence goes on from NZ_JAIJZO010000006.1 coordinate 102,977, forward strand.
CAACTTCAAATCGGTTGCCCTAGCAATCAGCTCGTGTTCTGCTAGGCTATTTTTTACTTCAAACAGGTCATCATGTAAGGTTACACAAATCCCTTTTCCGTCTCTACCATACTGAACCCACATGGGCAAGTGATCAGATTCTGTCGTCAGGCTCATCAGATAAAAAGGACTCACTTGATCAACGTTCTCTTCCTCTGCCTCTAACCATTTATGCAACAACTTGCCCTCTTCAGGGTCGTTCATATAGTTGGCATTGTAGAAGCGGTAACGACCTGCCATCTCAACCTTGCCATTCTTTCTAATCATTCTTCCATCATCATCTTTTTCACCCAACAAAATCTTTGGAAGGGTTTCAAGAGCAGTATAGTGACTCAGATGAGTAAGGTCTTTTTGGTTGACACGGAGAAGATGAAGAATGGTCTTGCAGGCTTTGGTCGCCTTAAACAAATGGTCAATGTCCTTGTCTTTAGCCTTATGAAGCATATCTAGCCAGTAAGCATACTTGCTCTCACTAAGCTGCTCTTTGCAGACTGATAAAAATTCTCGGACATTTGCCCAATTTTCTGAAGTATAAAAATAGCAATCGGTTGCTTTAATAATTGCAGTGGCTTCAATTCCATTCAAAAGATCGATAAATTCGGACTCTAACAAGGTTTCGATCAATAAACAGAGTTTTTCCTCATTACCCTGTGAGAAGAACATTAAAAAACGTTCCAGCAGCGAATGATGTTTCTTTGGGAACCGATCATTCATGTATGAAAGGGCTTGGGCGAAGGCTACTTTTGCCACTTCTTTTCCCTCTTCCTTACCACCGATGATCAACTGAAGCCTAGCTGTTTGCTCCGCAATTCCAATAGACTTTGGAAACTGTTTAAGTATTTCTTCAAGTTTATCAGAAATCTCTCTCTGTTCTCCTAGCTCTTTTTCAACGCTCAAATTTACCAAACCTTGAGCATATACCAGAGCGATAGATGAGTCCTCTGGAAAGCGGCTAGACAAGGTAGCCAGTTCTTTTACCGTTTGTTCACAACCCTCTAAGTCCTGCTTGACTGTCAAGTTTACTAAACCTTTGGCATATTCCAAGGCAATGAACGGATCTTCGGAAAAGCGTATAGAAAGATGCCACAATTCTCCAACTGTTTGCTCACGACCCAATAAATCTTGTTTAGCACTCAGGTTCACCAAACCTTGGGCATATGCCAGAGCAGTAGAGGAATCCTCGGAAAAGCGGCTAAGCAAGGTAGCCAGTTCTTTTACCGTTTGTTCACAACCCTCTAAGTCCTGCTTAACTGTCAAGTTAAACAAACCTTGGGCATATTCCAAAGTAATGAACGGATCTTCGGAAAAGCGTATAGAAAGATGCCACAATTCTCCAACTGTTTGCTCACGACCCAATAAATCTTGTTTAGCACTCAGGTTCACCAAACCTTGGGCATATACCAGTGCAATATCTGAGTCATCAGGAAAACGACTAGACAAGGTAGCCAGTTCTTTTACTGTGTGTTCACGACCCAATAAATCTTGTTCAGCACTCAGGTTCACCAAACCTTGGGCATATTCCAGTGCAATATCTGAGTCATCAGGAAAACGACTAGACAAGGTAGCCAGTTCTTTTACCGTTTGTTCACAACCCTCTAAGTCCTGCTTAACTGTCAAGTTAAACAAACCTTGGGCATATTCCAAGGCAATGAACGGATCTTCTGAAAAGCGTGTGGAAAGATGCCACAATTCTCCAACTGTTTGCTCACGACCCAATAAATCTTGTTCAGCACTCAGGTTCACCAAACCTTGGGCATATGCCAGAGCAGTAGAGGAATCCTCGGAAAAGCGGCTAAACAAGGTAGCCAGTTCTTTTACCGTTTGTTCACAACCCTCTAAGTCCTGCTTAACTGTCAAGTTAAACAAACCTTGGGCATATTCCAAGGCAATGAACGGATTTTCTGAAAAGCATGTAGAAAGATGCCACAATTCTCCAACTGTTTGCTCACGACCCAATAAATCTTGTTTAGCACTCAGGTTCACCAAACCTTGGGCATATACCAGTGCAATATCTGAGTCATCAGGAAAACGACTAGACAAGTTAGCCAGTTCTTTTACCGTTTGTTCACACCCCTCTAAGTCCTGCTTAACTGTCAAGTTAAACAAACCTTTGGCATATTCCAAGGCAATGAACGGATCTTCGGAAAAGCGTGTGGAAAGATGCCACAATTCTCCAACTGTTTGCTCACGACCCAATAAATCTTGTTTAGCACTCAGGTTCACCAAACCTTTGGCATATGCCAGAGCAATAGAGGAATCCTCGGAAAAGCGGCTAAACAAGGTAGCCAGTTCTTTTACCGTTTGTTCACAACCCTCTAAGTCCTGCTTGACTGTCAAGTTTACTAAGCCTTTAGCATATTCCAAGGCAATGAACAGATCTTCGGAAAAGCGTATAGAAAGATGCCACAATTCTCCAACTGTTTGCTCACGACCCAATAAATCTTGTTTAGCACTCAGGTTCACCAAACCTTTGGCATATGCCAGAGCAATAGAGGAATCCTCGGAAAAGCGGCTAAACAAGGTAGCCAGTTCTTTTACCGTTTGTTCACAACCCTCTAAGTCCTGCTCCACTGTCAAGTTTACTAAACCTTTAGCATATTCCAAGGCAATGAACGGATATTCTGAAAAGCATGTAGAAAGATGCCACAATTCTCCAACTGTTTGCTCATGACCCAATAAATCTTGTTTAGCACTCAGGTTCACCAAACCTTGGGCGTATACCAGTGCAATATCAGAGTCATCAGGAAAACGACTAGGCAAGTTAGCCAGTTCTTTTACCGTTTGTTCACAACCCTCTAAGCCCTGCTTGACTGTCAAGTTTACCAAACCTTGGGCATATTCCATTGCGATAGCTGATTCATCAGGGAAACGACTAGATAACTCAGATAGGCGATTTACACTTGTTTCACAATCGGATAATTCCTGAAAGGCTGTTAAATTAAGCAAGCCTTTAGCATAAATCAGAGCAGTTGTCTCATCTGGCTGTTCTTGGTACAGTTTGTATAAGTCTTCCAGTATAGGCTGTTTCTCTTCTAATTCTCTAGCCCTCAAGTCAGCCAGAAGGGGTTCCATCTTTTCAATATGATTTTTTGTTTTAGACATAGGAACATCTCTTTCATTTTTCTACTATCAATATAGCATAAATTTTTCCTGATTTCTATTAGGACCCAAATTTCAAGTTGAAGTTAGCCACCCAAAAGAAATTCACTTGGCGACTTGTAGTCCAAGCATTTTTTAGGGTAGTTGTTAATCCAATTTTCGATAAAAGCGACTTCTTTCGGAGTCGTTTTCTTGGTTCCTTTAGGTAACCATCTCCGAATTAATCGATTATGATTTTCATTTGAACCTCTCTCCCA